>NZ_LT629779.1:1911033-2229539 GCF_900105535.1 Pseudarthrobacter equi | reverse complement strand
AGGCACCAGGTCCACAAACCTTCCCAGGAGGATCTTCACCGTGAAAGCTAAAGTACAGCCGGAGCAGATAGTGGCCTCCATGACCTATGCGCAGAAACTGGCACAGCTTCAGATCGTCTGGAGGCCGGACTCTGCGGAAGCGGGAAGCCTGGCCCGAAACGGTGCGGGAGCATTGTTCTGGCCCGCCTCAGCCCAGGCCACCAACGCGCTTCAGCGGATCGCCGTCGAAGAAAGCCCGCACGGCGTCCCCCTCCTGATCGGCCTCGACGTGGTCCACGGCCAGTTCACGATCTTTCCCACTCCTCTGGCACAAGCGGCCAGCTTCGATCCGGAGGTGGCAAGGGCCGACGCCCGGCTCTCTGCCAAGGAAGCCCGGTCCAATGGAGTGAACTGGACCTTTTCGCCCATGATCGATGTGTCACGGGACCCCCGATGGGGGCGCGTAGTGGAAGGATTTGGCGAGGACCCCTACCTCAACGCCGTCTTCGGGGAGGCCAAGATCCGCGGCTACCAGGGCGATAATCTTTCCTCCAACGCATCCATTGCCGCCTGCGCAAAGCACTTTGTTGGCTACAGTGCCGCCGAAGGAGGACGCGACTACAACACCACCGACATCTCGGTCCAGCGGCTCCACAATGTGTATCTGGAACCCTTCAGGGCGGCGGTCGCAGCACGAGTCGCCAGTGTCATGGCAAGCTTCAACGCAGTCTCAGGCGTACCCATGCACGCCAACCGGGAGCTGCTCACCGATGTCCTGAAGAACGAGTGGGGACATGACGGGATCGTGGTGGCAGACGCCGATGGCGTGGGCGAGCTTGTGGACCATGGCATCGCGGCCGACACTTCCGACGCCGGGCGCCTGGCACTTTCAGCAGGTCTCGATGTTGAAATGGGCGGCTCTTTGCTGAGCGACGGTGAGCCCATTGTCCGCGAGGAGCTACTGGACTCTGAGCGCTTGGACGACGCCGTACTCCGGGTACTCCGGCTGAAGCAAGCGCTGGGCCTGTTCGAGAACCCGTATGTGGACGAATCCACAGCAGCAACAGACCCAGATGATGCCTCGCTCTCAGCGGCGAGGGATACTGCCGCGCGCTGCGCGGTCCTGCTGAAGAACGACGACGGGGTGTTGCCGGTGAAGCCCTGGGGGCAACGAGTCCTTGTGGTGGGTCCTTACGCTGACAGCAAGGACCACCTTGGAGCCTGGGTACAGTACTTCGCCTCCCCCACCACCACATCCATTGCCGAATCGCTGGCAGAAGCCCTGCCGGAGTCCGTAGTGACCACCTTGCCCGGCGCCACCTTCTTTGGCTCCGATCCCGGCCTTCAGGCTGAAGCAGCTGCTGCCGCCGCTGAGGCGGACCTGGTGATCGTCGCCGTCGGGGAACCCAGTGACCTTTCCGGGGAGGCGAGCTCGCGGAGTTCATTGGACCTGCCCGGAGACCAGGAGAAATTGATCCATGCCATTGCCGGCTCGGGCACCCCCTTTGCCGTGGTCCTGATGACCGGCCGCCCACTGGTGGTCAGCGATTGGATTGATCAATGTCCTGCCCTTCTGGTGGCATGGCATCTCGGCACCGAGGCAGGAAAAGCAATTTCGGATGTCCTCACCGGCACGGTCAACCCGGGCGGCAAGCTTCCCATGTCTTTCCCGCGCGCTGTGGGTCAAGTCCCCATCTACTACAACCATGAGTCAACGGGGAGGCCTGCCCGCACAGGAGGCTCTCTTGCTGACAAACGGCCGGACGTTGGGCTGACCGGACCCAACAACACTGATGACTATTACAAGTCGAAGTACCTGGACTTGGAGCTGGGTCCGCAATTCGGTTTCGGATACGGGCTTAGCTACACGTCCTTTGAGTTGGAATCATCGCCGGACCAAGCACTTTCGGTCACCTTGGACGAGCTGAGAGCTGGATCCAGGATCTCTTTCACCACGATCGTTCGCAATACCGGAACAAAGGATGGCGACGAAGTGGTCCAGTTGTATATTTCCGATCTGCTGGCCACAATGACCCGGCCCGTCAGGCAGTTGCGGGGCTTCAGGCGAGTATTCGTACCTGCCGGAGAGGAACGGCGGGTATCGCTGACCATCGGCTGGGATGATCTGGGATTCTGGATCAACGATCACCGTGCCGGATACATCGTGGAGCCAGGCGAGTTCCGGGTGGGGATTGGCAGCGGCCTGACCTCCCGGGAATTCAGCCTGTGGGTCACTCCCAGTTCCCCCTGAAACCAGTAAGCCAAGTAGCCCAGCCACCAAGTATTCCGCCCACCAAGTAGTAAGGACCGATCCCCATGCCACACCAGAACCTTCCCCGACTCGAGCGGACGGGCAGCCACGTCAGGCTGATTGTTGAGGAGAAGCCGTTTCTCTGCATCGGAGGCGAACTGCATAATTCCAGTGCATCTGACAGGAGCTATATGTCGCCCATCTGGGAGAAACTGGCAAAGGCGGGGGTCAACACTGTGATCGCTCCTGTGTCCTGGGAACAAACAGAACCGGTTGAAGGACAACTCGATTTTTCGATCGTCGACGGGCTGGTGGAAGACGCACGGTCCGCCGGCGCCCGTCTGGTACTGATCTGGTTCGGGGCGTTCAAGAACGCTTTCTCCACCTATGCCCCCGGCTGGGTTCGCGCTGACCGTGAACGTTTCCCGCGCGCGGACAGGGGCGTCAAACCGTTCAAGACCCCCTTTTCGTATCCCGGATCCATGCCGCGGCCAAGCTTGTCCGTCTTCTCTGACAATCTCTTTGAAGCGGACCGAACCGCCTACACTGCCCTGTTAGGGCATCTGTCCATGATCGATCCGGACCATACAGTCATCATGGTTCAGGTGGAAAACGAGGTTGGACTGCTGGGTGCAGGAAGAGACCACAGCGCACTGGCCGACGCCGTCTGGAATGCACCGCTCCCTGGGCATTTGATTGCTGCGGTTTCTCAAGCTCCGGAATCCTTTGACCAGGAGTTTGTGCAGGCCCTTGGCGCGCGCCCGGACAGCAGCAAAAGCTGGGCGGACCACTTCGGAGATGACAACCCCGTTGCCGAAGAGACCTTTATGGCCTGGGGATTTGCATCCTTTGTGGGAGGTTTGGCGGCAGCCGGAAAGGAAGTCCTGCCCCTGCCCACTTACGCAAACGCCTGGATCGGCCCTCAACGGGGACAGGACCTGCCCGGCCAGTACCCAAGCGGCGGACCGACGGCCCGGATGATCCCGGTATGGCGTGCCGCGGCGCCGGCCATCGACTTCCTGGCACCGGATATCTACGTGCCCAATGCAGAGGAGGTCATGCGTCAATACGCCTCCGATTCCAATCCCCTTTTCATCCCCGAAGCACGTTTCCGGGCCGGAGATGCGTTCTTGGCCATTGGGGGATTTGGTGGTCTGGGCTACAACGTCTTCGGGGTGGAAGAAGGCCGGGAAGGCAACCAGTTCAGCGCCGCCTGCTCCATCATCACTTCCCTTACTCCAGAGATAGTGGATGCCCAGCGCGAAGGCCGTATTTTTGGCTTCGCCCTTGACCCGGAGGAGGAATCCATCAGCACAGAACTGGCGGGTACTTCAATAACGGTTCGAAATTCCAGGAAGCTCCTCGAAGGAATGCTTCTGGATGCAGGCGTTCGTGTTCCCCCGGCGCCCGAACTCCTGGAAGAAACGGTTGCCGCTACCCACGGCCCTACCCCAGGAGACGCCCGTCCCTTTGGAATGGTTCTGGCCATCAGTCCCACCGAGTTCATAGTGGTGGGCCAAGGAGCACAAGTGGACTTCCACAAGCCCGGCTGTGACGTTGAACTGGATTCAGTCAGGGAGCTGGTGGTGACCAATGCCGGGTTTCAGGAAGGGCGATTCCTCAACGGGGACGAACGCCTTGAGATCCTTTCTGACAAGCACATCACAGCCGTGAGGGTCCGCATCCTCACAACCACGAGCTAACAACAACCAGCTCTCAGCAAAGACCCCCGGAATGCCTTGGAGCCATCCCGGCAGGGCCCCTCTTAAGGCGATTTGTCCGGTCCTCCTTGTCGTCTGAATCCAGCCACAGTTGGTCGGCAGCCGATCGAAGGTGCCGTCTGCGGTGCTGGTCGTACGGGACGGAACGACGTTGCCAGCCGAATGCTGCAAAGGAAGGAAATTCATGAAGACAGAACCACCAGGAAATCAACACGCAAGCCCATTGGGGGTTGCTGCCATCGGCTACGCCTTCATGGGGAAGTCCCATTCGAATGCGTGGCGGAACGTGGCCAGTTTCTTCGATGTCCCGGCCTTCGAGCAGAAAGTGCTCGTGGGCCGGGACGCCACCCAGGTAGCGGAGGCCGCAGCCAAGTACGGTTGGGCCGAGTCGGCCACAGATTGGCGTTCCGTGATTGAGCGGAAAGATATCCACATCGTTGATATCTGCGCGCCCGGTTGGATGCACGCCGAAATCGCCATCGCCGCACTGGCCGCCGGCAAACACGTGTTGGTGGAGAAGCCGCTGGCCAACACCCTGGGTGAGGCCGAACTGATGGTGGCCGCAGCCGTTGAAGCGCGTACCCGCGGGGTTCGATCGATGATCGGCTTCAACTACCGCCGCGTTCCCGCCCTCGCCCTGGCCAAGGAACTCATCGCCGAAGGACGGTTAGGCACCATCCGCCACGTCCGCGCCGCCTACCTCCAGGACTGGCTCGCCGACGACCAATCGCCCATGACCTGGCGGCTCCGCAAGGAAACCGCCGGCTCCGGCGCGCTCGGCGACATCGCTTCCCACGCCATCGACCAAATCCAGTACCTGACCGGACAGACCATCCTCGAGGCATCGGGGGTGTTGAAAACGTTCGTGACTCAGCGTCCCGGTCCGGGCGGTTTAGAAGACGTCACTGTAGACGACGCCGCCTGGGCAACGTTTTGGCTCACCGGCGAAATGGGCGCCTCCGTCGAAGCATCCCGCGTCGCGACCGGCCAGAAAAACTCCCTCAAGCTCGAAATCTACGGCACCTCAGGGTCGCTGACATTTGACCTGGAAGCGCTGAACGAGCTGAATTTCCTGGACGCCACCGTGCCTGTTCGTGAGCAGGGTTTCCGCCGGATCCTGGTCAATGAACCCGAACACCCCTACCTCGAAGCGTGGTGGCCGCAGGGTCACATCATCGGTTGGGAACACACTTTCACCCACCAGATCCGAGACTTCCTCACCGCAATTGCGGCCGATGAGTCGCCGTCGCCGTCGTTTGAAGACGGACTGCAGGTCCAACGTGTCCTCGATGCTGTGGAAGCCTCAGCCAGGAACAAGAGCACCATTACCGCTGTCGAAGACAAGTCCCTCGTTTCTGAAGGAGCCTGACCATGCCCCGCCCGTTTACCCTGTTCACCGGCCAGTGGGCCGACCTGCCCCTCGAGGAAGTCGCCAAGCTGGCTTCCGGTTGGGGCTACGACGGCCTGGAAATCGCCGTCTCCGGAGACCACCTGGACGCCTGGCGCGTGGACGAACCCGGCTACGTCGAGTCCAAGCTCGAACTCCTGGACAAGTACAACCTCAAAGTCTGGGCCATCTCCAACCACCTCAAGGGCCAGGCCGTCTGCGATGACCCCATCGACTTCCGCCACGAAGCCATCGTCGGCTCGAAGGTCTGGGGCGACGGGGACCCCGAAGGCGTCCGCCAGCGCGCCGCCGAGGAACTCAAGCACACCGCCCGGCTCGCCCGCGCACTGGGCGTGGACACCGTCGTCGGGTTCACCGGCTCCTCCATCTGGCAGTACGTCGCCATGTTCCCGCCCGTCCCGGAAAAGGTCATCGACGCCGGCTACCAGGACTTCGCCGACCGCTGGAACCCCATCCTGGACGTCTTCGACGACAACGGCGTCCGCTTCGCCCACGAAGTCCACCCGAGTGAGATCGCCTACGACTACTGGACCACCGTCCGCACCCTCGAAGCGATCGGCCACCGCGAAGCGTTCGGCCTGAACTGGGACCCCTCCCACATGATGTGGCAGGGCATCGACCCCGTGTCCTTCATCTGGGACTTCAAGGACCGGATCTACCACGTGGACTGCAAGGACACCAAGATCCGCCAGACCGGCCGGAACACCGTCCTCGGTTCCCACCTGGCCTGGGGCGACCCCCGCCGCGGCTGGGACTTCGTCTCCGCCGGCCGCGGCGACGTCCCCTGGGAAGCGTCCTTCCGGGCGCTGGCCGCCATCGGCTACAACGGACCCATCTCCGTCGAATGGGAAGACGCCGGCATGGACCGCCTCCACGGCGCCCCCGAAGCCCTCGCAGCCCTCAAAAAATACGACTTCCCCGCCTCCCAGACCAGCTTCGACGCCGCCTTCAGCAGCAAGGACTGAGGCGTGAACCAGAACTGACTCCATTGAAGAGCAGCATTCGATGAGGAATTCTTGTCTCGGGACTCGTCACCGACAAAGTGATCAAGTACGTGATTGAGAACGAGTTTGCCAACTGGCGTCCCAGACGTAGCGTGGACTCAGAAGTATGCGGTTCCCAACCGGGAGGTATCGATGGGCGGGCTCGACGACCTGCTGGCCGGGTCGGCGGACCGGTGGGCGAAGGCGGAACGCCGGGCGGAGGGAGTCGCCGACCTTTGTCTGGGCCGTGCTGTCCGAAATTACTTCACCCTCTATTTGCCCATTGGGGCGGTGGTACTCTTCCTCACCGGTGCGAGCCTAGGAATGCTGTCCTTCCCGGACGAAGCCAGCATCACCAACATATTTGGCTTTGGCTGTCTCCTGACCGGCGTCGGCCTTATGATCGGCGGCCTCGTCTACAACGTCAAAGTCCTCGAGACTGCTGCAACATGGGCACCAGCGACGTTACTCTGTCCCTCCGCGACGACGAACGGAAGGCTGTACGCGGCAGATCCTCGGCAGGGCGGCCACGACCCCGGACCACATGAACGTCAAACATGACGCAGCCGTCCAAGCCAGAAAGGGACTCGCTACCCTACTCGTCTACTCGGTGGCGATATTTTACATCTTCTTCCAGCAGGTAGCAATGTTCGAAAGTCCTCTCCGATGGCTTTCTGCGGGTGGCGCCATTCTTTACATCGTCGCCATCTTTTTCGTGGGACGTGACTTCCGGAAGTCGGGCCAGTTCCTGGCGGCCAATCCGACATTTGGCAGGTAAGTCCGCGGGCAACGAGCGCCAGGCCGCAGCGAATCAGCTCACCCCAGTTGTTCCCTCAGACCGGTCAGGAATCGGTGCCTATGGAGGGCGCCTCAACGGCTTTCCGAATCCTCTGGAGCGTTTTTGGCCTGGCCGCGATCTCGATGACTCCGCCGTCTGATTCGACACTGACGACCTGGAAACCGGGCGGCACGTGATGCTTATTGTCGTCAGGATCCGCATACCGCGGAGCTGAAACGGCGCCAAGCCCGGTCAGGGCCTTGCTCCGGCCGGTTGGCACAAGATCTTCGTAGACGGCTGGTTGGAAGTCGATCCGGCCCGGCCCCGGATCTGCGATGCCCATCTGCCAAATGGTGCTTAGGGAACCGGGCCTCGCATAGGGATACCGCAGGAACATGAGCGTCTGCCCTCGCTCGTCGAGTCTGGCGTCGGTCTTCCGGAACCGCCTCTGCGCGTACCATGTCATTGATGCGACCGCCAGTCCGTAGAAGATGCCATTGACCGCTGCAAAGCCCGCGTTGCGTCCGAGAATGAGGCTGACGCCCAGCCAGAGGAAACCAGTGGTGACCCCGACCAGGACGGCGTGCAGAATAGGGTGGCTTCCGGCCCACTCTCTCCAGGCCGACCAACCGCCCCGCGGTGTCCCCCCGGCAGCTGCCGGCTTGTTCATAACCGGCCGCGCCCCGGGTAAGGCTGAATCCTCATAGTCCGATCCAAGCGGCGAGATGCAGGTCAGGCAAAGGGTTCGACCATCCTTGGTCAAACCTTCAACAACCCGGTTCTTTCCTCTAGTAGTCGATGGCTTTCCGGTCCATGGGATTTCAGTGCGGCGAGGCGGGCTTCCACTTCGGACTGCTCCCCGAGGTCTTCGAGGGAGGCGAACTGGGCGTCCAGGGAGGAGGCGGCGAGTTCCTGCTGGCCGCGGACGGTTGCTTCCTGGCGGCGGATGTTCTCCTCGTACCGGCCAATGGCCGACGTTGGGTCTCCGGTGTCCAGGGCCTTGAGGGCGTCGTTCACCTGGGTCTGCGTGGCGGCGACCCGGGCCCGGTTGACCAGCTCGTTGCGTTTGGCGGTCAGTTCCCCGAGCTTGCCGCGCATCTGGTCCAGGCCGCTCTTGAGCTTATCGACGACCTCGTTCTGGGCGGCCAGACCAGGCGCCTGGGCCTTGACTGTGGTCTCGGCGGTCATTTGCCGCTGAAGAGCCAGCCGGGTGAGGGCATCGAACCTATCCGCGTCACTGCTGTTGCCCGCGGTCCGGAACTCGTCGGCCTTCCGGGACGCTGCGACCGCCTTGTTGCCCCAGGAGGTGGACTCGTCGACAGCCCGGTTGTGGTCGTCCTCGGCCATCCGGAGGTTGCCGATCGTCTGCGCGATCGCGGCCTCGGCTTCACGGATGTTGTTCGAGTAGTCGCGGACCATCTGGTCCAGCATCTTCTGCGGGTCTTCCGCGGAGTCCAGGAGGGCGTTCAGGTTGGCCTTGGCCAGCTGGGCAACGCGGGCGAAAATACTCTGCTTCACGGAGGTCTTTCTATCGGTGGTTGCCTTCGCATGCTATGCGTTCGGCAAGGCTGGCCATGACCACAACATCGTATGCGCATTGGAAGACCTGGCGCTTCAAGTTCGATCCTCGCCGTTAGCGGTCTCCTCAATCCAATCGATAGCCTCATCGGGGAACAGGAAGCCTTCGGATTCACCGTTTCTGCCCCACCATGGGTCCCCCGGCGGCGGCCCACCTGCCTCGACAATCTTTGCAATGACCTCGGGCGGAAGGACATCACCGTTGTTATCGATCAACCATTGTTGCGTTGTGGGCTCAAGATTTGGCCACCACTGCTGGACGCTCATAGTCAAAGTCTCCCACCGACACGACCTGGGCCCGAAGAATTCCCCACATGCCTGACGAAAGCCATCTTCCGGCTCGTCCCCTGCCCCGGGCGTCCTCGAGCATAACCGGTTCGGGTGCCCGACCGGAGAACGTTGTCCGCGCCAGGCCGCAGCCGATCAGGACCATCAAAGCGAAGACGAGCAGGACCCATGCGGTGGTTCCGGTCCACCGCCTAATATCAGCCGACTCCGGCCTGGTCCAAAGCACTGAGCAGGCCCTCGGCGTCGGCAACGTCGTAGAAGGCCACCGTTTGCCCCAGCCCGAAGCTAACGACATCCATCCCGGTGTTTTGGTACATTCCCAAACCCATTCCGAAAATTCCACCCATGCCCTGAGACCCGAACGCCACGCTGACATGGCGCCCATCTCTGGACCGATCTACCTTGGTCGCTACCCCGCTGACAGGCGAATCTGAAACGGATCGGTCTCCGATGCAGACGATTGCCCGGCGATCAGAGAGTCCGTACACCGTGCGTAACTTCCGCCGCTTCTTGACGATGAATCTGCCAAAGATGAAATAGAGACCGACCAGGACGAAGGGTATGCCCCACAGCGCGAAGAAGGGCTGCTGCTTGACGGTGGTGACGACCATGAACTCCCAGAAGATTGCGAAGCCGCCCCAGAGGATGCTGAATGGCACCAGAAAGGCGTCCGCCCCGGTAAAACGGACCTGCGGATCGGGTTGACCCACCCACACGAGCTTTTCGCCTTGGCGAAGGAGTGGCAGGATCCGGCTTCGGGGATCGTTCATGCCACGAAGTGTTACACAGTATTTGGGAATTGTTGCGACGCGCTTACTGACAGCCCTTCAAGATGCCGGCCATGGCATCGTGCTCTGCCTGGGTTACCCAGAGAGTGTATTTGCCCTTGACCGCTGTCTGGCGTGCAACATATTCGCACCGGAAAGCCTTGCTCGGCGGTAGCCACGTTGCGGCGTCTTTGTCGCCTTTGGCGCTGTTGGTGGGGCCGTCGGCCGCCATGAGGTTTTGTGGGTCGTTGGCGAGCTGTTTGCGCTGATCGGCACTCAGCTGTTGTGCACCTTTTTGCCAGGCGTCGCTGAGTGGCACGATGTGGTCGATCTGAACGTCGGAGCTGGTGTTCTGGCCGCGGACGAAGTTGATGGTGGCGCCGGTGTACTTGTCCGCGAGCGTGCCTGTCATGACGACGCAGTCGTGGGTGCCTGTCTTGAACGTTTCGCCGGTCAGATCGCGGGAGAGAATGTCATTGCGGGTATCGCACCCGTTGCGGTCTGTATCGGCCCAGGCAGGTCCGAACTCATCGCGGGTGTAGCCGGTCTTCGGGGCGCGGCCCTTAACTGGGATGCTCTCCAACTGAACAAGAGCCTGGGCGGCTGCGCGGCCCATGTCGCCGCCACCCGGCTGAGTCGCAGAGTTGCTGGGAGCAGAACCGACGCCGTCTATTGCGCGGGCGGCAACGTCGCAGCCAGCAAGAGGACCGGCCAGAAGAAGGGCGGCTGCAGCTGTCAGGACTGGGGCGGTGGAGCGAATGATGTGAGCGGCCCTTCTGTGTTGCTTAGCAAGGTTTCCACGCTATCGTCGGGCATCGCCTACAAACGGCAAGAGTGCATGTCGTGCCCGCCACATGCTGGAGTACTTGCCAGAACCGGGCTGTCAGGCGGAGGTCAGTTCGCTGTGGTGAGTCGTACCTTTGACCATGTGCCTATGAGCCGCTGCTTCGTCAGCGGTCGTCCAGTGATTTACGGAATCCGGCGGAGTCGGGAAGGATCTCACTGAGCTTGGCGATTTCCCGGATGTGTTCTGATGTGAAAATGATTTTTCCCTTGCCCCAGCATGCGTGGGGGAAGCGTCCGCTGGCCGCGCCATCGCGCAGCCAAGACTCCGTGCAGCGCATCAGCGCCGCGGCTCCGGCGGGCCCAAAGAATTCGATGTCCACGGCTTCTCCCAGGAAATGGTGCGGGTTTCTCAGGTTCATGCCCACTGCGAGATTCACCGACATGACCGAAGACTCTCGAACGCTATGGTGGTTCAACTCTGCAGACATTGACAGAATGCTCACCTAAAGCCTTTGGAAAGCTGTCACCGAACGCTCAGTGGCGTCAGCACCCACTGGCGATCAGCCATGACGCATGAGTGTGGCGCAGGTCGTGAATCCCTGGATTCTTCGTCAGCCCTGTACCTGGGCGGTACGAACGGCAGGCGCCCAGTAGTGATGCCAATAGAGCTTGTGGACGATGCGCCGCCCTTGGGCGTCGTGAACACAAGTTCCTTGCCGGGCCTGCTCGCCACCAAAGGGATCAGCAATTCCAACCTTCGTGCTTCGAACGAACTAAGGCTCTAAGTAAAAGTCTCCCGTTTCCGCGACCTGCCGAAGAGCTTTCGGGGGCTCTTAGGATTGCGGGACGACGTCCGTGTCGTTGTTTGGGACACGCCCGGCTGCCCGGAACCGTGCCCGCCGTCTCGAGGACCTGTGACACCACAGGTGTGGTCGCCTCGCCGAGTTATTGAGTGGAGTCTTCTCGAACGACGACGCCTTCGTCTCCGGGGAGTACTTTGCCCTGATCCCGCTCGGCCTGATCCTCAACGTTGAGCTCCCAAGCGTCTCCCGTAGAGCAGACGGCAGTAGCGCCCACTCGGTAGGATTTATCAGCCGCGTTAGTATCGAAGCTTGCGCGAAGGACAGCCCCCCCTTCTGCGAAAACGGTCGGGTGTGTCGTTGGATTGACGGTGCGTACAGTCATGCCGAGGGATTTTCCAATATTCGGCTACGCGTTTGGCGTCCTCAACATGTTCGGTTTCTTAGGGTTCCGCCACCGCGCACATCAGAATAGGCCGCCGCGGCGGCCAGGCCGAAGCCCGCGCACCCAGCGCCAGAGGGACGCCACCACAAGCCATGCCAACACGTTAAAGCAAAAACCCCTCTGACGAGGGGGTATGCCGTGCCCGAGGTGGGACTCGAACCCACACACCTTTCGATACCGCATTTTGAGTGCGGCGCGTCTGCCAATTCCGCCACTCGGGCGCGGAATACGTGAAGTCCAGCGGGTACGCCCACAGCTGATTGTGAGCAACGCGATCGCTTCACGTACGCGGAATTACTCTACATGCAGATAGGCTGAAGTCCAGAATCGCGCCGCCGTTGCCGCAACTGTACCCATACAGGCCAAGTAACAACCGCGGTGGCACCTAAGATAGTGATGTCCCGCCGTACCCCTCCAAGGAGATCCCGTGACTGAACAGACGGAGTCCAAGCCCACATCCCAGCCGGCGCGCCGCGTCATTGTGGCTGAGGATGAAACCCTCATCCGCCTCGACATCATCGAGATCCTGCGCGGCGAAGGCTACGACGTCATCGGCGAGGCGGACAACGGCGAAAAGGCCGTGCAGCTGGCCGAGGAACTCAAGCCGGACCTGGTCCTGATGGACGTGAAGATGCCCGTCATGGACGGAATTTCCGCTGCGGAGAAGATCGTCAAGGCACGCATCGCGCCCGTCGTGCTGCTGACCGCCTTCAGCCAGAAGGAACTGGTTGAGCGCGCCCGCGACGCCGGCGCCATGGCTTACGTCGTGAAGCCCTTCACGCCAGCGGACCTCATCCCCGCCCTGGAGATCGCGCTCTCCCGCCACGAGGAGATCAAGGCCCTCGAAAGCGAGGTCTCGGACCTGCAGGAGCAGTTCGCCACCCGTAAGCTCGTGGAACGCGCCAAGAGCCTGCTGACCACCAAGATGGGCCTCACCGAGCCCGAGGCTTTCCGCTGGATCCAGAAGACTTCCATGGACCGCCGCCTCAGCATGCGCGAGGTCGCCGAGACCATCATCAACCAGGTCAACTAGTCGGGCCTGGCCCGGAGCGATTACGACGACGGGCCGCGCCAACGCGAAAAGGACCCCTGCCAGCCGGCAGGGGTCCTTTTCCGTTCAGAAGAACTAGGCCTTCTTCTTCTTTTCCGGCCAGGGGCCGAGCTTTTCCTTGTTGCTGGCGACTTCCCCGGCACGTGTGGAGTCGGCGAGGTCGCCCACCTTGTGCACCTTCAGGGAGTTCGTCGAACCCGCCTTTCCTGGAGGGGAACCGGCTGCGATGACCACCAGGTCGCCGTCCTCAACGAGCCCCATGTCCGAGAGGCTGCGGTCCACCTGAGCGGTCATGGCATCGGTGTGGTCCACCATCTGCACCAGCACCGGCTGGATACCCCAGGTGAGCGCCAGCTGGTTCCAGACCTGCTCCACCGGCGTGAACGCGAAGACCGGCTTGATCGGCCGCAGGCGGGACAGGCGGCGGGCCGAGTCACCGGACTGCGTGAACGCACAGATGTACTTGGCGTCCAGCTGGTCGGCGATTTCGACGGCGGCCCGGGTGATGGCGCCGCCACGGGTCTTGGGCTTGGTCCCCAGCGGGGGGACGCGCTCCAGGCCGTGGACCTCAGTGGATTCGATGATCCGCGCCATGGTCTTGACCGTTTCGATCGGGTACTTGCCCACGCTGGTCTCACCAGACAGCATGACGGCGTCGGCACCATCCAGCACAGCGTTGGCGCAGTCGGAGGCTTCGGCGCGGGTGGGCCGCGGGTTGTCGATCATGGACTCGAGCACCTGTGTGGCCACGATGACCGGCTTGGCCCAGCGGCGGGCCAGTTCGATGGCACGCTTCTGCACGATCGGCACTTCCTCCAGCGGAAGTTCCACGCCGAGGTCGCCACGGGCCACCATGATCGCGTCGAACGCGTCGACGATCTCGGGCAGCTGGTCCACTGCCTGCGGCTTTTCGATCTTGGCGATCACCGGTGCCCGGCGGCCTTCTTCGTCCATGATCTCGTGCACGCGGGTGATGTCGGAGGCGTCCCGGACGAACGAGAGCGCAACGAGGTCCACGCCGCGGCGCAGCGCCCAGCGGAGGTCGTCCTCATCCTTTTCGCTCAGTGCGGGAACGTTGACGGCCACACCGGGAAGGTTGATGCCCTTGTTGTTGGACACCATGCCGCCCACGGTCACCTCGGCAACGACCTTCACGTTGTCGACCTCGATGGCACGAAGCGCCACCTTGCCGTCGTCGATCAGCAGGGCGTCGCCCACCTTGACGTCTTCGGTCAGGGTCTTCAGCGTCGTGGAGCAGATGTCCTTGGTACCGGGAACGTCCTCGGTGGTGATCGTGAAGACATCCCCAACGGCCAGGGCGTGCGGACCGTCAACGAAACGGCCCAGGCGGATTTTGGGACCCTGCAGGTCGGCCATGATGGCAACCGGTTTGCCCAGGTCCGAAGCGGCCTTGCGGACGTTCTCATAGGTGTTGTCATGCACGGTGTAGTCGCCGTGGCTCATGTTCATGCGGGCAACGTCAACGCCGGCTTCCAGCACCGCGAGGGTGTTCTCGTAACTGGCGATGGCCGGACCGAATGTCGCCACAATTTTTGCGCGTCTCATATACCTACCCTATTGGTCACTTGCATTGGTTAAGTTGTCGAGGAGGTGAACCCTCCATGCACCGCTGGAGGACGGCGGTTAGAGGACGGCGATGGCGCGGTCCGTCGGCGCAACAGGCGCCGGCAGGATGGTGCTGCCCATCAGGTACTTGTCCACTGCCGCAGCGGCGGCGCGGCCTTCCGCGATCGCCCAGACGATCAGGGACTGGCCACGGCCGGCGTCGCCGGCAACGAAGACGCCCTCAGTGTTGGTCATGTAATAGCCGTCGCGGGACACGTTGCCGCGGCCGTCGAATTCGGCCTTCACCTGTTCGGTGATGTTTGCAGGCTCTGCGCCGGTGAAGCCCAGCGACAGGAACACCAGGTCCGCGGGGATGACCCGCTCGGTGCCTGCCTTGGGCAGCCGCTTGCCGTCAACAAACTCGGTTTCGGCAACCTTGACGCCGGTCAGCTTGCCGTTTTCTCCAACGAACCCGATGGTGGAGGCAAGGTAGGTACGCTCGCCGCCTTCTTCGTGGGCGCTGGCAACTTCGAACAGGGTGGGGAACGTGGGCCACGGCTGGTGGCCGGCACGCTCGGCCGGCGGCTGCTTGCCGATGGCCAGCGTGGTCACCGATGCAGCGCCGTGGCGGTGCGCGGTGCCGAGGCAGTCCGCACCGGTGTCGCCGCCGCCCAGGATCACCACATGCTTGCCCTGCGCGTGGATCTGGTTCTCGATGGACTCCCCCGCCACTGCGCGGTTGGCCGGAACCAGGTAATCCATGGCGAAGTGCACGCCGTCCAGGTCACGGCCCGGGATGGGCAGGTCGCGCGGCACGGTGGCGCCGGTGGCGATGACCACGGCGTCGTACCGGCGGCGCAGCTGTTCCCACGTGACGTCGGTACCAACAGCAACACCTGTGCGGAATCGGGTGCCCTCGGCCTTCATCTGCTCAAGCCGGCGGTCCACCTGCTCTTTTTCCATCTTGAAGTCGGGGATGCCGTACCGCAGCAGGCCGCCGATCTTGTCGTCCCGTTCGTAGACGGCAACGGTGTGGCCCACGCGGGTGAGCTGCTGGGCAGCGGCGAGGCCGGCAGGGCCGGAGCCGACGACTGCCACGGTCTTGCCGGTGAGCCGGTGCGGCGGCAGCGGGTTGACCCAGCCGTTGTCGAAGGCCTCATCGATGATGGAGACCTCAACCTGCTTGATGGTCACCGCGGGCTGGTTGATGCCCAGCACGCAGGACGCCTCACAGGGGGCGGGGCAGAGCCGGCCGGTCCATTCCGGGAAGTTGTTCGTGGCGTGCAGGCGCTCGATGGCTTCCTCGCCCTTGTCCCGCCACGTGAGGTCGTTCCATTCAGGAATGAGGTTGCCCAGCGGGCAGCCCTGGTGGCAGAACGGAACGCCGCAGTCCATGCAGCGGCCCGCCTGGGCCTTCAGCGTGCCCTTCTCCTGGGCCTCGTAGACCTCTTTCCAGTCCATGATGCGGACGGGAACGGGACGGCGCGGCTGGGTTTCACGCTGGCGTACTTTCAGAAATCCGCGTGGGTCAGCCACCGGTAACCTCCAGGATTCGAGACCAAACTTCTTCGCCGTCGGGGTCAAGGCCCTCTTCGATGGCGTCAAGACGGGTTTGCAGCACGGCCGCGTAGTCGCGCGGCAGCACCTTGGTTATGCGGGCAACGGTGTCATCGAAGTTCTCCAGCAGGCGCGCGGCCAGCTGCGAGTCGGTTTCCTCGATGTGCTTCACCAGCAGCCCGTGGACGATGTCGCGGTCCTCGGCGTCCAGTTCACGCAGCTGCAGCTCACCGGATTCGAGGGCCTGCTTGTTGACGCGGGTGGTCCGCAGGTCCAGGACGTACGCGGTTCCACCGGACATGCCGGCACCGAAGTTACGTCCCGTGCGGCCCAGGATCAGCGTCTGGCCGCCGGTCATGTACTCGCAGCCGTGATCGCCAATGCCTTCGACGACGGCGGTGGCACCGGAGTTGCGGACCAGGAAGCGTTCGCCCACCTGGCCGCGCAGGAACATCTCGCCACTGGTGGCACCGTAGCCGATGACGTTGCCGGCGATGACGTTGGTCTCCGCCTTGAACACGTTGGTTCGGTCCGGACGGACGATGATCCGGCCGCCGGAGAGGCCCTTGCCCACGTAGTCATTGGAATCGCCGTAGAGCCGCAGCGTGATGCCTGCGGGCAGGAAGGCACCCAGCGACTGGCCGGCAGTGCCGTTCAGGGTGATGTCGATCGTGTCCGTGGCCAGCACATCGGTTCCGAACGCCTTGGTGACGGTGTGGCCCAGCATCGTGCCCACCGAGCGGTCGGTGTTGATGACGTCCACGGTGATCTTCACCGGGCTGCGGTCCGTGAGCGCTTCGGTGGCCATGGTGATCAGTCGCTGGTCAAAGTGCTTGTCCAGCTCGTGGTTCTGGCCGGTCATGTTGCGCAGCGGCGCGTCGTCGTCGAACTCGAGGCCGTGCAGGATCGGATCCAGGTCCAGCCCGTCGGCTTTCCAGTGGTCAACAGCTTCACGGGTGTCCAGGACCTCGGCGTGGCCGATGGCCTCTTCAAGGCTGCGGAAACCAAGCTCCGCCAGGATCTCGCGGACTTCCTCCGCCAGGAACTCGAAGAAGTTGACCACGAACTCGGGCTTGCCGCTGAAGCGGGCCCGCAGTTCGGGGTTCTGGGTGGCAACGCCCACCGGGCAGGTGTCCAGGTGGCAGACGCGCATCATGATGCAGCCCTCCACCACCAGCGGAGCGGTGGCGAAACCGAACTCCTCGCCGCCCAGCAGTGCAGCGATGACAACGTCGCGGCCGGTCTTGAGCTGGCCGTCCACCTGCACCACCACGCGGTCGCGCAGCCCGTTGAGCATCAGCGTCTGCTGGGTCTCGGCAAGGCCGAGCTCCCACGGAACACCTGCGTGCTTCAGCGAGTTCAGCGGCGAGGCGCCGGTGCCGCCGTCGTGTCCGGAGACGAGTACGACGTCGGCCTTCGCCTTGGTCACGCCTGACGCCACGGTGCCGATCCCGACTTCCGAGACGAGCTTCACGTGCACACGGGCCGAGGGGTTGGCGCGCTTCGCATCGTAGATGAGCTGCGCGAGGTCCTCGATCGAGTAGATGTCGTGGTGCGGGGGCGGCGAGATGAGTCCCACACCGGGGGTCGAGTGGCGGGTCCGGGCCACCCATGGGTAGACCTTCTGGGCCATCAGCTGGCCGCCTTCGCCGGGCTTGGCACCCTGGGCCATCTTGATCTGGATGTCGTCGGCGTTGGTCAGGTAGAGGCTGGTCACGCCGAACCGGCCGGAGGCGATCTGCTTGACGGCGGACCGGCGCTCCGGATCCAGCAGACGGTCCACGTCCTCGCCGCCTTCACCGGTGTTGGACTTGCCGCCCAGCCGGTTCATGGCAATGGCCAGGGTTTCGTGCGCTTCCTTGGAGATGGAGCCGTAGCTCATGGCTCCGGTGGAGAACCGCTTGACGATGCTGGAGACGGGCTCCACTTCCTCGAGCGGAACGGAGGGGCGCCCGTCCTTGAACTTGAGCAGGCCGCGCAGGGTCATCAGGTTGGTGGACTGGTCGTCCACGCCCTTGGTGTAGGCCTTGAAAATGTCGTAGCGGCGTTCGCGGGTGGCGTGCTGCAGCCGGAAGACGGTCTCCGGGTTAAACAGGTGCGGTTCGCCGTCGCGGCGCCACTGGTACTCGCCACCGCCCAGCAGCGGGCGGTGCGGCTGCTCGATGCCGCCCTCGGGGTAGGCCATCTGGTGCCGCGCGGAAACCTCAGCTGCGATGACGTCCAGGCCGACGCCGCCGAGCTGGGAGTGGGTTCCGGCGAAGAATTCGTCCACCAGGTCCTGGCCCAGGCCGAGCGCCTCGAACGTCTGCGCACCGGTGTAGGAGGCCACGGTGGAGATGCCCATCTTGGACATGATCTTCAGGACGCCCTTGCCGAGTCCCTTGATCAGGTTGTAGACGCCGTCCTGCGGGGTCACGCCGGTGACGTCGCCGGCCGCGATGAGCTGCTCCACGGATTCCATGGCCAGGTACGGGTTCACGGCGGAGGCGCCGTAGCCGATCAGGACTGCAACGTGGTGCGTCTCGCGGACGTCGCCGGCCTCGACCACCAGGGCGGTCTTGGTGCGGTTGGCGCTGCGCAGCAGGTGGTGGTGCACGGCGCTGACCAGCAGCAGCGACGGGATGGGCGCCCACTGGGCGTTGGAGTCACGGTCGGACAGCACGATGTACTGCACGCCGCGGTTAATCGCACCGGAAACCTGCTCGCAGATTTCGGTGAGGCGGGCGCGGAGCGCGTTCTCGCCGCCTTCGGGGCGGTAGAGGCCGCGGACCTTCATGGACAAGCGGTCGCCGTCGGGGCTTTCGATGTTGGCGATCTTGGCGAGCTGGTCGTTGTTGATCACCGGGAACGGCAGCTGGACCTGGGGCTGGCGGACCTGCTTGGTGTCCAGCAGGTTGCCGTTGGGGCCGATCGCACAGGTCAGCGAGGTGACCAGTTCTTCGCGGATGGCGTCCAGCGGCGGGTTGGTGACCTGCGCGAACGACTGGACGAAGTAGTCGAACAGCAGGCGCGGGCGCTTGGACAGCACGGCAACCGGGGTGTCGGAACCCATGGCGCCGAGCGGTTCGGCACCGGTGCGGGCCATCGGGCCCAGCAGGATCTTCAGTTCCTCGGTGGTGTAGCCGAAGGTCCGCTGGCGGATGTTCACGGACGCGGCCGTGTGCACCACGTGCTCGCGCTCCGGCAGTTCGTTGAGGTCAATCAGGTTGTCCTTGACCCACTCAGCCCACGGGTTGGCGGCGGCCACCTCGGCCTTGACCTCTTCGTCGTCAATGATGCGGCCGGCGTCGGTGTCCACCAGGAACATCTTGCCCGGGGACACACGGCCCTTCTTGACCACGCGGGAAGGCTCGACGTCGATGACGCCCACCTCGGAGGCGAAGACGATCAGGCCGTCTTCGGTGATCCAGAAACGCCCGGGGCGCAGGCCGTTGCGGTCCAGCGTGGCACCCACCAGGTTGCCGTCCGTGAACGACACTGCGGCGGGTCCGTCCCACGGCTCCATCAGCAGCGAGTGGTACTCGTAAAACGCGCGGCGGGCCGGATCCATGGTGGCGTGGTTTTCCCAGGCCTCAGGAATCATCATCATGATCGAGTGTGTGATGGGGCGGCCCGAAAGCCACAGCAGCTCGGCCACCTCGTCGAAAGACGCGGAGTCGGAGGCACCGGGGGTGCAGATGGGGTACAGCTCTTCCGGCGAGTCACCAAGCAGCGGGTTGGCCAGCTGTGACTGCCGGGCGCGCATCCAGTTGCGGTTGCCCTTGACGGTGTTGATCTCGCCGTTATGGGCGATGGTCCGGAACGGCTGCGCGAGCGGCCAGGACGGGAACGTGTTCGTGGAGAACCGCGAGTGGACGATCGCCAGCTTGGTCTTGAAGCGCTTGTCCGACAGGTCCGGGTAGAACGGCTCCAGCTGGGCGGTGGTGAGCATGCCCTTGTAGACGATGGTCCGGGAGGACAGCGACGGGAAGTAGACGCCGAACTTGTTCTGGGCGCGCTTGCGGATCCGCCAGGCACGGGAATCGAGCTCGTTGCGCTCCAGGGTCTCGCCGGTGGCGGAGGCGAAGAACGGCTGGGAGAAGTACGGCATGCAGGCGCGGGCCATGGCTCCGACGAGGTCGGCGACCACCGGCACTTCGCGCCAGCCGAGGACGGTGAGGCCCTCGTCAGCGGCCAGGCCTTCGATACCTGCCTTGGCGGCGTCGGCCTCGCGCTGTTCAGCCGGAAGGAAAGCGGTGCCGGCGACGTACTGGCCGGGTGCCGGCAGCTCGAATTCGGTGACGGCCCGGAAGAACTCGTCCGGGATCTGCATCAGCAGGCCAGCGCCGTCACCGGTGCCCTCGTCGGCGCCGACAGCGCCCCGGTGCTCGAGGTTGCGAAGCGCCGTGAGCGCGGCGTCGACGATGTCATACCCGGGTTCACCGCGGAGGGTGGCGATAATCGCAAGACCGCAGGCGTCCTTCTCCTGCTCCGGGTTGTACAGCCCGGCGGCCTCCGGCAGGGCCGCGAAGCGCTTGAACGGCGACATGGCGGCCTCGGGCTGATCCGGTTCGGACCAGCTGGGAGTGTGAAGAGTTTGGGTCATGGGAGACGTCCTTCCTCCTGATCGTGCGTATGGAAGGGACACCGTTGGCCCCACTCGTCGGCGCCACTGTGATGGGCACAACAAAGTGTTATTTACTGGAAATTGTAGGTCAGCCCGGCCTGCTGAACTAACGGTTACGCAGGCCCCTGCCCAGGGCTTCACCGGACGGCAGCTCTATGCTGTCCAAGTTCGGCCCCATGCCACGACATTGTGGTTTCGGGCCCTTCGAGCGGTGGCTCTGCTGCCCTGCCTTGGCCGGCGCCCTACTTGCTGCTGCCGGTTTCCGGTGCCGTTCCGGTGGCTGTGCTGCCGGAGTGTCCGGAAGCCGCTGCGTCCGTGCTCGGCTTGCCGCCGGCCGGTGCTGCCTGGACCTTCTCCGCGGGGACGGAAGCAGGCCTGGAACCGCTTTGGTTATCAGGGAGATTATCACGCGATTCACTATCTGAGACAACAGAGTCCGCATCACGGACCTCTTCATCCGTGCGTGTGATGTCTCCCGGCGCATCCGCGCCCGCGGGCTTTTCCACCGCTTTGTCTGCGGGCTTCCGGCCCGGAAGGTACACCGTGTCCAGCTCCGTACGCTTCTTCAGTCCCAGCAGGATGAAGGCCACCAATGCCACGACGAAGACAAGGATGCTGGTCCAGACGTTCAGCCGCGTGGTGATCCCGAACAGCGAAACCTGCTCGGCGTCGTCAATGCGCATGGCTTCGATCCACACACGCCCCAGCGTGTAGTACATGGCGTAGAGCCAGAAGAGCCGGCTGCGGCGGAAATTGAAGCGGCGGTCCAGGACAAGCAGGATCACGACGCCGGCAATGTTCCACAGTGATTCGTAAAGGAATGTGGGATGGAACAGGGTGTCCGCCGGAACGCCGGCGGGGAAGTTCGGGTTGTCCGCGTCAATCTGCAGGCCCCAGGGCAGTGTGGTGGGACCGCCGAAGAGTTCCTGGTTGAACCAGTTGCCCCACCGGCCCAGGGCCTGCGCTAGAAGCAGTCCCGGTGCTGCGGCGTCCAGGAAGGCGGAGAGCTTGACGCCGCTGCGCCGGCAGCCGATCCAGGCACCGATGACGCCGAGAACTACGGCACCCCAGATGCCCAGTCCGCCGCGCTGGATCTGCGGAATCAGCGACAGGTCGCCGGTGCCGTCGAATCCAGGCCCGAAGTAGGCGTCCGGGGATGAGAACACGTGGTAGAGCCGGCCGCCGATGATGCCGAACGGGATGGCCCAGATGACGATGTCCCAGACGCTGCCTTCCGGAGCTCCGCGCTTCGCCCAGCGGACGGACGTCAGCCAGAGGCCTGCGATGATGCCGGCCAGGATGCACAGGGCGTAGGCGTGGATGCGGAGGGAACCCCACGGCAGGGGGATGTCGAATCCGGACCAGCCGGGGCTGGGGATGCTGGCGGGAACCAGGGTGGGCGCCAGCTCGGCGGCGGCGAGGAGGGTCTGCATGCCCTTAGGCTTCTTCCCCGGCGTGGCCGATTTCCCGCGCCAAGCCTGTGCTCAGGTCCTTGGTGAGGGCCGCGACGGCGTCAACACCGCCGTCGCGGACGGCTGCCACCAGTGCGGTGCCCACGATGACGCCTTCGGCGTACGCAGCGATCTCGCGGACCTGGTCGGCTGTGGAGACACCCAGGCCCACGCAGACGCGCTCGGCGCCGGCGGCGTGGGCCGCGGACACGACGTCCTTGGCGGCGGAGCTCACGGAGGTCCGCGCGCCGGTGACGCCCATGATGGATACGGCGTAGACGAAGCCGCGGCTGGCGTCGACGGTGCGCTGCATGCGCTCGGCGGTGGAGGACGGCGCAACCAGGAAGACCCGGTCCAGGCCGTACTTGTCGGACGCTTCAAACCATTCGGCGGCCTCGTCCGGGATCAGGTCCGGGGTGATGAGCCCTGCTCCCCCGGCCTCGGCGAGTCGACGGGAGAACTCGTCCACGCCCATCCGGACCACGGGGTTCCAGTAGGTCATCACCAGGACGGCGGCATCGGTCTTGCTGGTGATGCCTTCCACGACGTCGAAGACCTGCCGGACGTGGAAGCCGTTGGCCAGGGCCTCGGTAGTGGCGGCCTGGATGACCTGGCCGTCCATTACGGGGTCCGAGTACGGGATGCCGATCTCGATCAGGTCCGCGCCGTTCTCCGCCAGCGCGATGCCGGCGGCAATGGTCTGCTCCACGGTGGGGAACCCGGCGGGGAGGTAGCCGATCAGTGCGGCGCGGCCTTCGGCGCGGGCCTTGTCGATGGCTGCCGCGGACTTGCTGGTGGTCTGTGCCTTATCGGCCGCCTGTGCGGTGCTCACAGCTGCTCCCCTTCTTTGCCGATTTCCGATTCGGCGGAATCCTTGTCCAACAGGTCGAACCACTCAGCCGCGGTGGCCACGTCCTTGTCGCCGCGTCCGGAGAGGTTGATGATGATGATCTTGTCCGCGGCAGTTTCGCCGGCTTCTGCCGCTTCGGCAGCGAGCCGCTGGCCCACCTTGATGCCGCCGGCCAGGGCGTGCGCGGACTCGATGGCGGGGATGATGCCCTCGGTGCGGCACAGGACGCGGAACGCGTCCATCGCCTCACTGTCGGTGATGGGCTCGTAGCTGACCCGGCCAATGTCGGACAGGTAGGAGTGCTCCGGTCCGACGCCGGGGTAGTCCAGTCCGGCGGAGATGGAGTGGGACTCGATGGTCTGGCCGTCGTCGTCCTGCATGAGGTAGGAACGGGCACCGTGCAGGACGCCCGGCTTACCGAGCGTGATGGTGGCGGCGTGCCGTCCGGTTTCCACGCCGTCGCCGCCGGCTTCAAAGCCGTAGATCCTGACGGACGGATCGTCGAGGAAGCCATGGAAAATGCCGATGGCGTTGGAACCGCCGCCGATGCAGGCGCAGACGGCGTCCGGAAGGCGGCCCGTCTGCTCCAGGATCTGGGCGCGGGCTTCCTCGCCGATGACCTCGTGGAAGTAGCGGACCATGGCCGGGAACGGGTGGGCGCCCGCAGCGGTGCCCAGCAGGTAGTGGGTGTTTGCCACGTTGGCCACCCAGTCGCGGAGGGCCTCGTTGATGGCGTCCTTCAGGGTCTGCGAGCCGCTGGTGACGGGGATGACCGTTGCGCCGAGCAGCTCCATGCGGGCCACGTTGAGCGCCTGGCGGCGGCAGTCCTCGGCGCCCATGTAAACGACGCACTCGAGTCCCAGCAGCGCTGCGGCCGTCGCGCTGGCAACGCCGTGCTGCCCCGCGCCGGTCTCGGCGATGATGCGGGTCTTGCCCATCCGCTTGGCCAGCAGGGCCTGCCCCAGGACGTTGTTGATCTTGTGCGAACCAGTGTGGTTCAGGTCCTCGCGTTTGAGGAAGACGCGGACTCCCCCGGCGTGCTCAGAGAAGCGCTTCGCTTCGGTGAGCAGTGAGGGCCGGCCGGAGTAGTTCTTGTTCAGGTCTGCGATCTGCGCCCGGAAATCAGGATCGTTCCTGGCCTTGTCGAAGGTTTCCTCGAGCTCGTCCAGGGCAGCGATGAGCGATTCAGGCATCCAGCGCCCGCCGAAGGACCCGAAGTACGGCCCCGGGGCGTGCCGGAGGGAGCCGTCCTGCAGGAATGCTTCTGCGGCTTTGTTGTCAGCGTTTCCTGAAGGTGCGTCGGCCATCAGTCCCGTCCTGTTCCAGTAGTTCGATCAAAGTATGGGTCCGGGCTGGGCCGCCCGGACAGTTGTACCGCGCCAGTGGACCGGCGGGCAGCCGCGCGGGCTGCCGGCAGTCGTGTGCCGGTCAGCCCCGGGCCGCGATGGCGGCGGCACCGGCGGCGGTGAACTCCGCAATGCGCTCCAGCGGCGTGGAATGGCTGACCAGGGCTTCGCCCACCAGGATGGCGTCGGCGCCGCTGGCGGCGTAGTGCGTGACGTCGTCCACGTCGCGGACGCCGGACTCGGCCACCACCACTGCGCCGGCCGGAATCCTGCCCGCAAGGGAGGCGAACACGGAACGGTCGACGTCGAGCGTCTTCAGGTTGCGCACGTTGACGCCGATGATGCGGGCGTTCGCCGCGGCGGCACGGTCGATTTCCTCCTCCGTGTGCGTTTCCACGAGGACGTTCATGCCGAGCTCGTGGCTGAGCGCGCTGAAGTCGGCCAGTTGGGCGTCGGACAGCGCAGCGACGATCAGCAGGATCAGGTCCGCACCGTGCGCCCGGGCTTCCCAGATCTGGTACTCATCCAGGGTGAAGTCCTTGCGCAGCAGCGGGACGTCGACGGCGGCGCGGACGGCATCGAGGTCGGCAAGGGAGCCGTTGAAGCGGCGCTGTTCCGTGAGGACACTGATGACGGCGGCACCACCGTCGGCGTACTGCCGTGCGAGGGAGGCGGGATCGCCGATGCTGGCGAGGTCCCCCTTGGAGGGGCTCCGCCGCTTGATTTCGGCGATGACCTTGAGCTGGTGGCGCGACGGTGAGGGTCCGCCCAGTGCCGCCCAGGCGTCACGGGCGGGCGCGGCAGCCTGCCCGAGGTCCTTTAGTTCAGCCAGGGAAACGAGCCGCTTTCTGGCCTCCATATCCTCCCGGACACCGGCGTTGATGTCGTCGAGAACAGTTGCCATCAGTGGCCGGAGTTCTTGAGCTTGCTGCCCTCGACGCCGTAACCTGCCTTGCGCATGACGTAACCGAGGAGCAGGCCCACCACCATGACCACACCGCCCGCAATGAAGATGGGGGTGTTGGCGATGACGAAGGCGATGGACATGATGAGTGCACCGACGAGCATGACGATGACGCAGGTCCATGCGGCGGGGCTGTTGCCGTGGCCCAGCTCCTGGCTGTGGTCAATGGCGCCCGGGGCTACCTGGCGGGTGCCGGACTTGGAAACGGACGCAGGTGCTTTGCTCATGGAAAATCTCCTCAGGGTGGATACTGCTTACATTCTGCCATTTTTTGGCCGGTGATCCGGAACCGGCCCGCTGTCCCGCGGGCCCGGGCCGGCGGCCATCTGCCGGATCAGGTGGGGTCGTCGCCGCGCGAGAGCCTGTCCCAGCTGTCGATCTCGTCCACGGGGCCGGTGGCCGCCGCAGTTCCGGCCACGGCGCGGGCGTCATATTTGGTCCGTGCGGCCCAGTGGCGGGACGCGGGAAGGATCAGCAACCCGCCCAGGGCAAGAAGGCAACCGGCCACGACGGCGAGCACCGGGAAAGCGGTGAGCGCCACCTCGGCCTGGGTGCCGGTGACGCCCGTGGCCGCACCGATGGATCCCTGCGACGCCGCCAGCGGGTCAGCCAGAACGGTCCCCGCCGCGGCGACAATACCGGCCGAAGCCAGGACGATGATGGCCGCAATGATCCAGCGGGCGATCCTGCCGGCGATGGCTGCGGCGAGCCCGCCTGCCAGGGCCACCAGGGCGAGGGCCGTCACCGCGGTGGCAGCCTTGCTGCCCTGGACCTGCAACGGTTCCTGGCCGGCGCCGGCCTGGCTGGGGTCCAGGGTGACAGTCATCCAGGTCTGGGTGGTGGTGCCGAAGACAGCCAGGGCCAGGACGGCGATGAGCAGCACCACCGTGGACTTCCGCGACCACGCCGGAGCTGTCTTCCGGGTTTTCACTGCCTGGCCCGGTGCGGGGCTTGGGTCAGGCATCAGGAATCGCCGCCGGGCAGGGAGTCGGCCGTGATGTCATGAAGGGAACCCGCGGTATGCACCGCGCGCAGCGGGGCGGCCGCCTTGTTGACGGTCTCGAGTGCTTCGGTGGGATTCACGGAGTCTGCCACGATGCCGCCGCCGGCCTGGACATAGGCCCGGCCCTCCCTGACAAGGGCGGAGCGGATGGCGATGGCCATGTCCATGTCCCCGGCGAAGTCCAGGTAGCCCACCACACCGCCGTAGATGCCGCGGCGGTGCGGTTCCAGCTCGTCGAGCAGGCGCAGCGCCCGCGGCTTGGGGGCGCCGGAAAGCGTACCGGCCGGGAACGTGGCCTTCAGGACGTCGTAGGCTTTCGCGGCCGGGGACAGCTGGCCCACCACGGTGGATACCAGGTGCATGATGTGGCTGAAGCGCTCCACTTCCATGAACTGGGTGACGTCGACGGTTCCGGCAACGCAGACCTTGGAGAGGTCGTTGCGGGAGAGGTCCACCAGCATGAGGTGCTCGGCGCGTTCCTTCTGGTCCGCGAGCAGTTCCTCCGCCAGGGCCTTGTCAGCCTCGACCGTCTTACCGCGGGGCCGGGATCCGGCGATGGGGTGCGTGATGACCTCTTCGCCGGTGACCGTCACCAGGGCTTCGGGTGAGGACCCCACGATGGAGTACTCCCGGCCTTCGGCGTCTTCGAGGCTGAAGATATACATGTACGGGCTGGGGTTGGTGTTGCGCAGCACGCGGTACACATCCAGCGCGGAGGCCTTGCACTCCATTTCGAACCGGCGCGAGATGACCACCTGGAACACTTCGCCGTCAACGATCGCTTCCTTGCCACGGTCAAGCGCCGCCAGATAATCATTTTCGTCCCAGCGTTCCTGGACACTGGAGGCAAAGTCCAGGGCGGCTGGGGCAAGCACGGAGACCGGCTGCACCACCGGGGTACTGACCTTGGCCAGGAGCGCCTTGACCCGTGCCACGGCATCGTGCCAGGCCTCGTCTACGCGCTCTGTGCTGTTGTCGAAGTTGATGGCGTTGGCGATCAGCAGGACAGTACCGTCCACGTTGTCGTGGACGGCCATGTCGGTGACCAGGTTGAGCGCCATCTCCGGCAGGTGGAGGTCGTCCTCGGGAGGGCTCACCAGCCGTTCCCAGTGCCGCACGGTTTCCCAGCCGAGGAAGCCCACCAGCCCGGACGTGAACGGGGGCAGGCCGTCGAACCGGTCAGTGCGGAGGGCATCGATGGTGTCGCGGATTGCGTCCACGGGGCTGCCGTCCACGGGAACGCCCGCCGGCGGTTCGCCCAGCCAATGCGCCTGGCCGTCCTTGGTAGTGAGCGTGGCACGGGACCTCGCGCCGATGAAGGAGTAACGGGACCATGTGCCGCCCACGGCAGCGGATTCCATCAGGAACGTGCCGGGCTGGCCCTGCGCGAGCTTGCGGTACAGGCCAATGGGGGTTTCGGCGTCCGCCAGCACCTTCAGTCGTACCGGAATGACCCGGCTGTGGCCGGCCAGCTCCCGGAATTCCTCGAGGCTGGGGCTGATGGTTCCAAGGTCCTGCATGGCTATGCTTTTCCGCCTGTTCTTAGAAGTGCCGGCTGCGCCGGGCGCCTGAAGTTCTGCGGGGAGCCGTGCTCCCCTTCTGCCGGGTGGGCTTGCGGTGCGGGGCTCAGCCGTTGGCCGCGGTCACCACGTCCAGGCCCCTGCCGTCGAAGCAGGTCCTGGTGCCGGTGTGGCAGGCGGCACCCACCTGGTCCACCCGCACCAGCAGGGCGTCGCCGTCGCAATCCATGGCTACGGACTTGACCCACTGGACGTGGCCGGACGTGTCGCCCTTGCGCCAGTACTCCTGGCGGGACCGGGAGTAGAAGGTGACCCGGCCGGTGGTCATGGTCCGGTGCAGCGCCTCGTCATCCATCCAGCCGAGCATAAGGACCTCGTTGGTGTCGTACTGCTGCACGACGGCGGCCACCAGGCCTGCGTTGTCACGCTTCAGCGCGGCGGCAAGGGCCGCCGGAAGGGGGCTCGCCGGCGCGGAGGTTTCCGGGGCGCCCCCGGCAGCGCCGGGCAAGGCAGCACCGGGCAGGGCGGCACCTGTGGTTTGGGCGGTGGTTTGTACGGGGGCAGGCTGCTCAGACATCAGGTCAAGTCTAGTGCCTTGGCTAAAGCCGGACCCGATGTGAACAACGGCACGCCAGCGGCAGGGGCCGTGCTGCCCAACTTCGGGCCTCTCATGCTAGTTTTCCAAGTGATGCATTTCGTCGAACCGTCCCGAGAAGTCCTTGCCGAAACCTTGCTTGCGGCCGGCCCTGACGCGCCCACGCTCTGCAAGGGGTGGCGCACCAGGGACCTCGCCGCGCACCTTTACCTGCGCGAGCGGAAGGCCGCCGTGGGGCTTGGCCTGATCATCAAGCGGTTGGCCAAGGCCTCAGACCAGGCCACCTCGAAACTGGCTGCGAAGCTGACAAACACCGAGGACTACGCCGGCCTGGTCAATACCTTCCGCGCCGGTCCCCCGGCGCTCTCCCCGATGAGCATCAGGGCCCTGGATGAGAGTGCCAACCTGATCGAGTACTTCGTGCACACCGAGGATGTCCGCCGGGCCGTCGACCGCTGGGCGCCCCGCGCCCTCGACGAGGCCTACTCCGACGCCCTCTGGGATGAACTCGTCAAGCGCGCAGCCATCCTGTACCGCGGTGTGGATCTGGGCATCGTGCTGGTCCGGCCGTCCGGTCCCCGCCACGTCGCCAAGCGCGCACCGGTATCGGTGGCCATCGTTGGCGAGCCGGGCGAACTGCTGATGCACGCCCACGGCCGTACCCGCCACGCCCTGGTCACCTTCGAAGGCCAGCCGGACGCCGTCGCGCTCCTCCAGTCAGCCGAAGTCGGCCTTTAAAGTCTGGGCCCACGCCCGCAGGGTTCCCTGGCCGAAGCGAAGCGATGTTAGGGAGCGGGTGGAGACTACCTGACCTCGAAGCCGGCGTTCCTGATGGCGTCCTTGACCTGGTGCATCATGTCGTTCGGGCCCCAGTGGAAGATCGAGGCGGCCAGGACGGCGTCAGCCCCCGCCGCCACAGCGGGCGGGAAGTGGGCGGGCTCCCCGGCGCCGCCCGAGGCGATCAGCGGCACCTTGACGGCGGCGCGGACCATCCGGATCATTTCCAGGTCGAAGCCGTCCTTGGTTCCGTCCGCGTCGATGGAGTTCAGCAGGATTTCGCCCACCCCGCGGTCGGCTGCCTCCTTGGCCCACTCGATCGCGTCGATTCCGGTGCCGGTGCGCCCACCGTGGGTGGTCACTTCGAAGCCCGACGCTGTGGGCTTGGATCCGGGACGGGTGCGGCGGGCATCCACGGACAGGACGAGGACCTGGGAACCGAAGTGCCGGGTGATCTCGTCGATGACATCCGGGCGGGCGACAGCGGCGGTATTGATGGCGGCCTTGTCCGCGCCGAACCGCAAGAGCTTGTCCACCTCGGCCACGCCGCGGACGCCACCGCCGACGCACAGCGGGATGAAAACTTCCTCGGCGGTGCGGCGGACCACGTCAAAGGTGGTATCGCGGTTACCTGAGGAGGCCGTGACGTCGAGGAACGTCAGTTCGTCGGCCCCCGCGTTGTCGTAGCGGTGGGCCAGTTCAACGGGGTCGCCGGCGTCGCGGAGGCCCTCGAAGTTGACGCCCTTGACGACGCGACCGGCGTCAACATCAAGGCAGGGAATGACGCGGACTGCTACTGCCATGGGTACTCCTGGAGAAATCTGCTGTGCTGTGTGGGGTGTCCGGCGCTAAATGCGGCAGGCGTGGATGCTGCTGACCAGGATGGCGCGGGCACCGAGATCGTACAGTTCGTCCATGATCCGGTTGGTTTCCTTCTTGGGCACCATGGACCGGACGGCCACCCAGTCGGAGTCACGCAGCGGTGATACGGTGGGCGACTCAAGTCCGGGGGTCAGGGCAGCCGCTTTTTCCACCAGTTCCTTGCGGATGTCGTAATCCATGAGGACGTACTGGCGGGCCACCAGGACACCCTGGAGGCGGCGGATGAGGACGTCGACTTCCTTGGCGGTGCCGTTGGTCGTCCCGCCGGTACGGCGGATCAGGACGGCCTCGGACTTGAGGATGGGATCGCCAAAGATTTCCATGCCGGCGGCCTTGAGGGTGTTGCCCGTTTCCACCACGTCCGCGATGGCATCGGCGACGCCCAGGCGGACTGAGGACTCCACCGCGCCGTCAAGGCGTACCACCTTGGCGTTGATGCCGCGCTCGGCGAGGTAGCCCCGGAGCAGGCCGTCATAGCTGGTGGCGAGGCGCTTGCCGTCGAGTTCCTCGGCGGAGGCAAAATCGCCCACGGGCCCGGCGAACCGGAAGGTGGAGGCTGCGAATCCCAAGGGAAGCAGTTCTTCGGCTTCCACCTCGGCGTCCAGCAGGAGGTCGCGGCCGGTGATGCCGACGTCGAGGGTTCCCCGGCCCACGTACACGGCGATGTCGCGCGGGCGGAGGAAGAAGAACTCGATGTCGTTGTCCGGGTCCACCATGACCAGTTCGCGGCTGTCGCGGCGCTGGCGGTAGCCCGCCTCGGACAGCATTGCGGAGGCGGCTTCGGACAGGGATCCCTTGTTGGGGACGGCAACTCGCAGCATTGGGTGTTCTTTCTGGATGGAATGTCTGGGTGTTCAGGCAGTGCAGGCCACGGCTGGACCGGCGGCGGGGTGCGCGCCGGGCCGGTGGCTACAGATGCTTGTAGACGTCTTCCAGGGTCAGGCCTTTGGCGAGCATCAGAACCTGCAGGTGGTACAGCAGCTGGGAGATTTCCTCGGCCGCGGCTTCATCGGATTCATATTCGGCAGCCATCCAGACTTCGGCTGCTTCCTCAACGACTTTCTTACCGATGCCGTGCACACCGGAGTCCAATTCAGCGACGGTGCGGGAGCCTTCCGGGCGGGTGGCTGCCTTCTCGCTGAGCTCAGCGAACAGCGTCTCGAAATTCTTCACGCCCTCCAGCCTACTTGCTGCGGCATGGCGGGCGCTTCCCGGGCCGTTCCATGACGGACGCGATGTGAGCGAATACACACCGCGCCCGCCCATGGCTTTCGGCGCTGCCTGGTGCCAGGCGGCTACGTGTACTGCTTGAGGACGACGGCGGTGGCCAGTGCCGCGGTGACAGCCTCGTGCCCCTTGTCTTCCTTGGAGCCGGGCAGACCGGCCCGGTCCAGGCCCTGCTGTTCGGTGTCGCAGGTGAGGACGCCGAAGCCCACCGGCACTCCGGTGCGGACGCTGACGTCGGTGAGTCCCGACGTCGCAGCCTGGCAGACGTACTCGAAGTGCGGGGTGCCGCCACGGATGACGACGCCGAGCGCCACCACGGCGTCGAAGTGCGGGGCCAGGCGTGCGGCCGCTACCGGGAGCTCAAAGCTGCCGGGTACGCGGATGACTGTGGGTTCGTTAATGCCCGCGTCCTTGGCCGCCCGCAGGGCGCCGTCCAGGAGGCCGTCCATGATCTGGGTGTGCCAGCTGGCCGCGACGATCGCGAGCCGGAGCTGCGACGTTTCGGCCGGGTTGAGGGTGGTGAGGTCGATATCGGGGGCGCCGTGTCCGCTCATGGGTGCGAGGTGTCCGTTCAGTCTGGTGGTTCAGTGGTGTGGTCAGGTCAGTCTTGTTCGTGGCGGAACGGACCGTCAGGGCCCGGTACCGGCACGGGGTCGGCCCCGGTGTCCAGCAACAGCCGGTGTTCCATGCGGTCCTTCTTGGTCCGCAGGTACCGGATGTTCTGCTCGCGGGAGGGCACCTCGGTGGGAACCATCTCCACTACCTTGACGCCGGCCTTGGCCAGCCGGTTCTGCTTGTCCGGGTTGTTGCTCAGCAGCCGGACCTCGTGCAGGCCCATCTCGGCGAGCACCTGGGCGGCGGCCTTGTAGCAGCGCGCATCCACGGGCAGGCCCAGCTGTTCGTTGGCCTCGACGGTATCGAAACCGGCTTCCTGCAGCGCGTAGGCCTTGATCTTGTTGGCCAGGCCGATGCCGCGGCCTTCCTGGCCGCGCAGGTACAGCAGAGTGCCGCCGTGTTCATGGATCAGTTCCAGAGCGTAGGCCAGCTGTTCGCCGCAGTCGCAACGGTACGAGCCGAAGACGTCACCGGTCAGGCATTCCGAGTGCAGCCGCACCAGCGGCGCCTTTCCGTCGCTTGGCGGGTTGGGCGAACTGACGGCCAGGTGCTCCACGCCGGTCACGAGGTCGGTCCATGCCTGCGCCACAAAGTCACCGAAGGCGGTGGGAAGCTGCACAATGGGACCGCCGCTGACGGGGTGTGGAGCCCCACCGTTGCCGGTGTGGTGCTTCCGGTGACCGTTCTGGCTGTCGTCGCTGGCTGCCGATGCCGTCATCGCTTCTCCTTTTCTCCGCCCGGAACAGTCCGGACATTCTGATCCAGGCCTCCCCCGGTCCCGGCTTCAAGATACGCCACCAGGTCCTCGATGGAGACCAATGGGCACCCATGTTCCGCTGCGAACGAACGGAGCCCGTCCAGGCGCATCATCTCTCCGTCGTCGTACACCACTTCCGCGATGACGCCGACCGGTTCGAGTCCCGCCAGGCGGCACAGGTCCACCGCGGCCTCGGTGTGGCCCTGGCGCTCCCGCACACCTCCGTCAACCGCACGGAGCGGAAAAATATGCCCCGGGCGGGTCACTGACGCGGGGAGGGCCTGCGGATCCGCCAGGACGCGTGCCGTGAGGGCGCGGTCAGTGGCGGAGATGCCGGTGCTGACACCGATGGCGGCGTCGCAGGACACCGTGTAGGCGGTGCCTTTGGCGTCCTCGTTGACTGCCGTCATGGGCGGCAGTTCCAGGGCGTCTGCCCGCTCCCCTGTCAACGGCACGCAGATGACGCCGGAGCTGTAGCGGATGGTCCAGCCCATCAGTGCGGGTGTGGCGTGCTGGGCTGCGAAGATGATGTCGCCTTCGTTCTCCCGGTCCTCGTTGTCCACCACCAGCACCGGCTTTCCCGCTGCCATGGCGCGGACGGCGTCCCCGATGGAATCCAACCCGCGGGTGGGAACCACGGCCGGCACGGCTCCGGGTTCCAGGCGCGCAGTCCCGTTCACAGGGCACCACCCGGTGCTGCCGCAACGGTGCCCCCGGCCCCGGTGCCGGCGGCACCGGCGTCCCCGGTACTAACAGTGCGGAACGAGAGCAGCCGTTCGGTGTACTTGGCGAGGACGTCGACTTCCAGGTTGACCCGGCTTCCGGTGGTCTTGGTTCCGAGTCCGGTCTCGGCCAGGGTGGTGGGGATCAGTCCCACTTCGAACCAGGGCTGTTCTTCCGCGGCCGCGCTGACGGCCGTCACGGTGAGGGAGACGCCGTCGATGGCGATGGAGCCCTTCTCGGCAATGTAGCGGGCCAGGTTGGCGGGGACGCCGAAGCGGAGCCGCTCCCAGTTGCCCAGCGGCTCGCGTTCCAGGAGGACGCCGACGCCGTCCACGTGGCCCTGCACCACGTGGCCGTCCAGCCGCCCTCCTGCGGGGACGCACCGTTCCAGGTTGACGGCGTCGCCTGCGGCCAGTTCGCCGATGGTGCTCCGGACCAGGGTTTCGCCCATGACGTCGACGCTGAATTCCTTGCCGTCGATGTCCGTTGCGGTGAGGCAGACGCCGTTGACGGCGATGGAGCCGCCCAGGGCTAGTCCCTCGGTGGTGCCGGGGGCGCGGAGCCGGACGGTGGCGCTGGTATCGCCGTCGCGCTCAACGGCGAGCACCTCTCCCTGTTCGGCGATTATTCCGGTAAACATCAGTAGCCTCCCTGGGCTTGTCGCGCAGCTTCGCGGGACGGTTGTGGGTCAGGTGCAACGTGGCGTTGCGGTTTCAGGTGAAGTCTCAGGTCGCGGCCCAGCGTGCGCACGGCGCCGCCGTCGGAAGCGTCCCACTCCCATTGCTGGGCGTCCGGAAGGGTGCTGATTCCCAGCCCGTCCAGCGAGGATGTGCCGGAACCGAGCAGTGTGGGTGCCAGGTAGACGATCAGTTCATCCACCAGCCCTGCCGTGAGGAACGCGCTGAGGATCCGTGAACCGCCTTCCACCATGACGTGGCGGGTTCCGGAGGCGTACAGGGTGGTCAATGCCTCGCGGGGGTCCCGGGTGGGAAGGTGGACGGCCAGGCCGTCGTCGCCCAGGATTGCGGCGTCGTCGGGAATGTCCCGCAGGCCCATGACGGCGCGGACCGGCTGCCTCGCTGCCGGGTTGCCCGAGGCGTCACGGGCATTCAGCCGGGGGTTGTCCACCGCGACGGTCTGGGTTCCCACCAGGATGGCGTCGATGCGGCTCCGGATCCCGTGGTTGTCGGCCAGGGATTCCGGGCTGGAGATCCACTGGCTGGTGCCGTCTTCGGCTGCGATGCGTCCGTCGAGGGTTTGCGCGATGTGGAGGGTGGTGAAGGGTCGCTTTTCTGCCACCGCTTCGAACCACCGGCGGTTCAGTTCCAGGGATTCCGCCGCCGCCAGGCCGCTGCGGACCGAGATACCGGCGTTGCGCAGGGTTGCTGCTCCGCCGGCGGCAGGGTCGTGGGGATCGTCAACGGCGTAGACAACATCGGTGATACCGGCGGCGATGATCGCTTCCGTGCACGGTCCGGTCCGGCCCACGTGGTTACAGGGTTCAAGGGTCACCACCATGGTGCAGCCGGCAAGGTCCACGCCGGCTTCCAGAGCGCGGGCCACGGCATCAGCCTCCGCGTGGGCGGTGCCCGCGCCGCGGTGGTATCCGGTGGCAAGTTCGCGGCCGTCAGGGCTTACGACGACGGCGCCCACCAAGGGGTTGGCGCCGCGCGGCCCCTGCAGGGCTGCTTCGAGGGCGTGCTCCATGGCCTGGACTTCCGCGGGGGTGAAGGGTGCGGCCACCCGGAGTTCGGCGGCCATCAGAGCTTCACCCGCGGGTCCGGAAAGGCGGTTTCCACCGAGGCTGGCTGCTCGTCGCGCCCGCCAGCTTTGCCAGCCCTGCGGGAGGCATTCCACCAGACAAAGAACCCGGCGAGGGTGAAGAAGCCGTAGAAGAGGTACATGAAGGCGCTGGCGTAGTAGCCGGCGCTGAACAGGAGCGGGACACCTACGATGTCCACGGCCACCCACATGAGCCAGAACTCGGTCCAGCCCCGCGCCATGCCGTAGGTGGCCAGGAGCGATCCCACGAAGGTCCAGGCGTCAGCCCACACCGGCGGGTAGGACCCAAGGGAATCAAACAGCGGGGTCAGGGCAATGGTGCCGGCCACCAGCGCTGCCGCGAGGATGAGCCGGGTCCGGTTGCTGGCCCATCGGGGCACGACGGCGGTGTTCCCGCCATCGGCGCTCCGGCCCTGCTTCCAGCGTTGCCAGCCATAGGCAGCCACGGCGATGAACATCACCTGGCGGCCGGCCTGCCCCCACAGGGTGGCCGGGGTGGCGGAGCCGAAGACGTTGCCCAGGAAGACCGTGAGCAGCAGCAGGTTGCCAACAATGCCCACGGGCCAGGCCCAAACTTTGCGGCGCATGCCGCCGAATGCACTTGCCAGGCCGAAAATGTTGCCCAGCACTTCTCTCAATATCAGGACAGATCCCCCCACGGGGATCTGAGCGTCAAAGAGCCATCGCAGGAGGTCCATGTCTGTGTGTCGTTCCTTCCCTGTCAGAACCGCGATGGCTCCGGGGGTATACGACAGCAGAACGCTTCGGAGCCCAAGGGCGCCGAAGATACAGCTGTACGTGCTTCTCTCATCCAGACTTTAACTGTCGGTACCGGAATTTCACCGGTTCAACCGTTCACCGGGGCTTCGCCTGGCCTGCCAGGAAAAACTATCGGTTCGCGGGTCGCGGACTGTCACCGCCGGTTCGGACTTACACCGACCCCGGAGCACGTATGTGTCTTGTTATTGTGCCACAACCGGATGTGGCTTCTTCTTATTCCGCCGTCGCCTTCCGTAACGAACGGCTGCCTTCATCGCGGAGCCGCTCGATGGCGGCGGCGGGGTCGTCGGCCCCGTAGACAGCGGAGCCGGCTACGAACACGTTGGCTCCGGCTTCCGCGGCGCGGGTGATCGTTTCCTCGGTGATCCCGCCGTCCACCTGGATGGCCACGCCGATGCCGGAACCGTCAATGGCGGCGCGGGCGCGGCGGATCTTGGGAAGGGTGACGTCAAGGAAAGCCTGGCCGCCGAAACCGGGTTCCACGGTCATGATGAGCAGCATGTCCAGTTCGGACAGCATGTCCAGGTACGGTTCCACGGGTGTGGACGGCCGCAATGCCATTCCGGCTTTCGCGCCCCTGCTGCGGAGTTCACGGGCCAGCTTGATGGGCGCGATGGAGGCCTCTGCATGGAACGTGACGGAGGCCAGGCCCGCGTCCGCGAAACCAGGCGCCCAGCGGTCGGCGTCGGCGATCATCAGGTGGGCGTCCAGGGGAATTGGGCTGACCGCCTGGATCCGCTGCACCACCGGCAGTCCGATGGTGAGGTTGGGGACGAAGTGGTTGTCCATGACGTCCACGTGCACGGCGTCGGCGTTGCTGATGCGCTTCAGCTCGGCCTCAAGGTTGACGAAGTCGGCCGAGAGGATGCTCGGGTTGATGCAGCATTGCGTCACGGGGATGCCTTTCGAAGGGTGGCTGGGGTGCGTGTGCCGAAGGGTGGCGTCAGGCCTTTTTCCGGATGAGGGCCAGGAACATGGCGTCGGTGCTGTGGACATGGGGCCACAGTTGCGCGGTCAGTTCGTGCCCTGCACCCAGGTTTCCGGTGAGGCTGACGGCGTCGAGCGCAGCCCCGGCGTCAAGGAGTTCCAGGTCATCACGTTTCCGCAGGGCGTCCGATACCACTGCGGTGGTTTCGGCGGGATGCGGCGAGCAGGTCACGTACGCAACGACTCCCCCGGGCCGGACCGCTGCCAGTGCCGAAGTGAGCAGGTCGCGCTGCAGCGGCCCCAGGTCCGCGAGGTCCTTGGGCGAGCGGCGCCAGCGGGATTCAGGGCGGCGGCGCAATGCCCCCAAACCGCTGCAGGGCACATCCACCAGGACGCGGTCAAAGGATTCCGGCTGCTCTGCGCCAACCTCGCGGCCGTCCCCGGTGCGCACCTGCCAGGTGTCGTCCGGGACGGCGGATAGGGCCTGTTTTACCAGTTTGGCGCGGTGCGGTGCGGGCTCGTTCGCCAGCAACGTGGCTCCCCGTTCCCGGGCGAGGGCGCCGAGCAGTGCCGCTTTACCGCCCGGTCCGGCGCAGAGGTCGAGCCAGGCTTCAGGCGCTGCGGCATCGGACTCGGCGGTTCCCAGCTCCACCGCAGCCATTGCACGGGCCACCAGTTGCGAGCCGACGTCCTGTACCCGGGTGGTGCCTGCGCGTACCGAGGACAACCGTCCCAGGTCTCCCCCGCTGGACAGGGCGGACCCTTCAACAAGTTCACCCGGGGTGGCGCCGTCTTCAAGCGCTTCGTCGAGGTTCCCCAATCCGGGAAGGGCCACCAGGTTAACCACCGGGGCTGCGTTGTCCGCTTCGAGCAGGGCGTTGATTTCCCCGACGGGGCGGCCGTGGGCCACCAGTGCCTGGCGCATGGCCCGGACGATCCATTCGGGGTGGGCGTGGCGGAGTGACGCGATGCGGGTTTCATCGGTTTCGTCCGCTACCAGCAGGTCCAGCCACTCATCCAGGCTGTGGGCGCTGACCTTGCGAAGGACCGCATTAATCAGGGCGGAGGGTCCTGCACCTATGACGGCGCGGGCGAGGCCCACCGTCTGGTCCAGCGCCGCGTGGGCCGGGACGCGCATGGCAAGAAGCTGGTGGACGCCGATGCGCAGCGCATCCAGGACTGCAGGGTCCAGCTGGTCCAGCGGCCGGTCGACGCAGCGCGCCAGGACGGCGTCGTAGGTTCCCTGTCCCCTTAGCGCGCCGTAGCTCAGTTCGGTGGCGAACCCGGCGTCGCGCTTGTCCAGCCGGTGCTGCCGGATCCGGGCCGGCAAGACGAGGTTCGCGTAGGCGTCCTCCTGCGCAACGGCGCGGAGTACTTCGAATGCCACGAGCCGGGCGGGGTCCGCCCGGCGCGTGCGCTGTGCGGGCGCGTTTTCGGTGAAGTTCCGCTGCGGGCCACGGTTCCGTTCCCGTCCCTGGGCGTCGCGGCGGCTGTTCTCCCGCGGGCCGCCCTGGCCACGGCTGTTCTGGCTCGCGCCACGCCCGCGGCCGGACGGACGGCCCTGCTGTGCACCACCGGAATTCGTACCGGATCCACTCATTCGAATACCACGCCTTCCAGCGAACCAATGCCGCGGGCCCAATCGGGCGCGGCCATCATCTTTTTTCCGGCGGGCTGGATGCGGGTCAGCTCCACAGCGTGGGAACCCGTGCCCACCAGCACGCTCTTGCCGTGAACCGCCAGGGCACCCGGTGCGAGGTCCTCAACATCCGGACGCAGCCGCACAGGGTCGAGCTTTACACGCTGGCCGTCCAGGAGCGTCCAGGCTCCGGGCTCGGGGGTGGCGCCACGGGCCTGTCGACCGATCGCCAGGGCCGGGTGGTGCCAGTTCAAGTGCCCGTCTTCCAGGGTGAGTTTTGGCGCCAGCGATACGTCTCCGGCCTGGGGCACCGCAGATGCCTTGCCCGTTTCGATCGCGGACAGGGTCTGCGCCAGGAGGACGGCGCCGCTGTGCGAGAGCCGTTCCAGGAGTTGGCCGGCCGTGTCTTCCGGGCCGACGGACTCGGTGAGGGTGCCGAACACCGGTCCAGTGTCGAGCCCCTTCTCCAGCTGGAAGGTCACCGCGCCGGTGACGTCGTCGCCGGCCATCACCGAGCGTTGCACGGGTGCGGCACCGCGCCACGCGGGCAGCAGCGAAAAGTGCAGGTTGATCCAGCCGTGGTGGGGAATGGCCAGGGCTGCGGGGGGAACCAGCCCGCCGTAGGCCACGATGGCTGCGACGTCGGGGGCAGCGGCCGAGATCTGTTCGACGGCGGCGTCGTCAACCTTTGCAGCGTAGATGACATCCAGCCCCAGCTCGAGGGCCCTCGCTGCAACCGGCGACGGCGTGAGGACGCGTTTGCGCCCAACCGGAGCGTCCGGGCGGGTCAGGACGGCAACGACGTCGAATCCGGCCGCGATGAGGGCATCCAGGGAGGGAACTGCGACAGCGGGAGTCCCCGCGAACAGGACCCTCACCCGGCGTTGCCAAAACTGGAGCCAGCCGTACCGGACCCGCCGAAGCTCGCTCCACCGAAGCTGGACCCCACGGTCTTGGCGCGCTTGGCTGTGGTGCGCTCCGTGACGGAGTCGTAGTTGGCGTTGCGGATGGAGCGCAGGGCGGCCTTCCGGTCCTCGCCCTCCAGCCGGTCTGTGTAGAGGATGCCGTCCAGGTGGTCGTTCTCGTGCTGGAAGCAGCGGGCCAGCATGCCCTCGCCTTCGATGGTGACGGGGTTGCCGTGCATGTCCACGCCGGTGACGCGGGTGGAGCGGAAACGGCGCACGGGGAAGCCCAGGCCCGGGATGGACAGGCAGCCCTCCACATGGTCCGGCTGGTAGTCGTCACTGTTTTCGAGCACGGGGTTGATGATGTGCCCTTCGACGCCGTCAATCCGGTAGGTGAAGACGCGCTTGCTGACACCGATCTGGGGCGCGGCGAGGCCGGCGCCATCCACGTCTTCCATGGTTTCGGTCATGTCGGCGACCAGCTTGGCAAGTTCAGGCCCGAATTCCGTCACAGGATCGGCAACAGTGCGGAGCACGGGATCGCCGATAATGCGGATATTCAGAATAGCCATGCGCGGATTTTCCTCACGGTTGGCGGCAATGGGACCAATCCAGTTTAGGCGCTAGGCGGTGCGGGCCTGGGCCAGCGGCGGCGGGGCGATAGGGAGCAGGGCGGTGCCGGCACTGATGGTGTCTGCCGAGAGCTCCCACACGCGCCGCAGGGCGCAGAACTTCCACCAGTGGTGCTTGAGGACCTCGGGGTTGGCCCGCACCGGACGGACCTCCGTTTCCCCGATGGCTACCGCCAGCAGGACCGGGTCTTCCCCGTACTTCCACGGTTCCCAGGTACCCGCCACCGGATCCACCAGGCTCTCTTCGGCCTTCATGCCGGCCACCAGCTGCATCACCACTTTGTCGTCGAGGGACTTGACCTGGCCGTCGCGGGTGGTGCCTTTGGTTTTGTAATCGATAAGGCAGATGCGGCCATTGATCCGCGCCACGAGGTCCAGGGTGCCGGCGTACCCTACTGCCTTGTTCCACACAGTGATTTCCGGAGCAAGGGGCTCCACGCGGAAAAGCTCCCACCATTCATCGAACCGCACGGCGAAGGCTTCCTCCCCATTGGCAGCCAGCGCTTCCCGCGCTTCCTTCATGGCATGCGGGCGTCCCATGGCTCGCAGTGCAACCTGCTCGCAGTACGTGTGGACACGGTCCCCGCGGCGCGCGGCATCATCCCGATACGTCTCAGCGGCTTTGGCCGCCCGGTTTATGGCCTGCTTGATCTTCGACGGGCTGCCCAGGCAATCGGACAACAGCGGGTCCTTGGCCAGGCTGCTTGCCCCCATGTAGCCAAACCAGCCGTCCAGGCCGTGCGGCTGCTGGCTGATGACTGTGGTGATGGAAGGCACGGAGAACTGCTCCGACGTGGACCGGGCATACATCCGGCCGTATTCGGTGGCATGGGCGAGGAGCGGATCAGTCATACAAAAGACTCTTTCACAGGGGGCCGACAAAATCTCCGGGAGCCAGGCCCGGGCATAAAAAAGGTCCGCCTCCGCTGCTGATGAGCGGAAACGGACCTTCTGCGGTGGGCGATACTGGGTTCGAACCAGTGACCTCTTCGGTGTGAACGAAGCGCGCTACCACTGCGCCAATCGCCCCGATGCATTTGAATGCTAGCCCACCCGGTGGCCATTTCAAAAATCGGCCTCCGGCTCCCAAGGACAACCCCCGCGGATGTCCCACTTTCGTGGCCCGTCCCTCGGATACACGCCCCACATTCCTGCATCCCGCGGCGGAATGGGCGGCAGGGAATGCAGGAATTACACGCTTGTAAGTCCCGGCATTCCGCGCGGTTGCTGGGATGCAGGGGCATGAGCGAAGCAGCCGGATCAGCCGATTTGGACTTTCCTGGAACCTCCTATATTGTTTTTACTCGTTGGAAGCGAGGAAATGCCGAAACGGCAAGGAATCGAACCTCCAAACTGCGGACGTAGCTCAGCTGGTAGAGCACCACCTTGCCAAGGTGGATGTCGCGAGTTCGAATCTCGTCGTCCGCTCGCAGGACACTGTCACGGCAACGGTTGCTAAACCGGCGCTTACACGGTGGGTTGGCCGAGAGGCGAGGCAGCGGCCTGCAAAGCCGTATACACGGGTTCGAATCCCGTACCCACCTCGGTGAAAACCATGGTTTTTCGGATACCCTCCGGATCAGCATGGGCGATTGGCGCAGCGGTAGCGCGCTTCCCTGACACGGAAGAGGTCACTGGTTCGATCCCAGTATCGCCCACTCGGCAAGGTAACTTGCCAACAGCAGTCCGGTCCCGGCCGGAACGCAATTGCGGACGTAGCTCAGCTGGTAGAGCACCACCTTGCCAAGGTGGATGTCGCGAGTTCGAATCTCGTCGTCCGCTCTCTCTTTACAACCCATTGGCCGGTCCTCCGGTTCCGGGCGATTGGCGCAGCGGTAGCGCGCTTCCCTGACACGGAAGAGGTCACTGGTTCGATCCCAGTATCGCCCACACTCAAAGCAGCTCGTGAAGAGCTGCTTTTTTTGTTGCCGTTTTCGGCCCCATCCGCTGCGGGCGAACGCCAAATATCCCCAATGTCCTTGGAACTGCCCTCCCACGGGGCTAGGATCGATTGCGCAAGGAGCGACCTGGCTCCGCGACCGAAGGGAGGTGCTCGTGGGACTGATTGACGATCTAAAGGGCAAGGCACAGGGTCTTATCCGCGGAAACGAGCAGACCATCAAGGACGGCATCACCAAAGCCGGCGACTTCGTCGACCAGAAAACCGGTGGCAAGTACGCCGGCCACGTCGACAAGGTCCAGGATGGCGCTTCCAAGCTCGTGGACAAGAATGGGACCCCTGGCGAGGCACCTGCCGCAGAGCAGGTCCCCCCGGTCAATCCCGTCAATCCGGCACCGCCGGCTGACAGGACTCCGTAAGGATCTCGGCCGGGGCATTGCCCCAGCACGTCAACGGGGCGCGGGTCCCGCCGGGAGGCGGCGCCCGCGCCTTTGGCGTTTAAATGCCTCATGGCTGCTGGCCGGCGCCACTCTCCCCGGCAAGAGCCCGACTGGCTGACAGGGCGGCCTGTGGTGCAGCGGGCATCGCAATTGCCACCCGGGCCGCAACCACGGATAACCTGCCGGTATGGCGAAGTCTTCCGCACCCACCCGCCCCGGCCGGACGTCCGGGCCCTCCTCCTTCGATTCCCGGCCCGTCGTTGCCGGTATTGTCACGGCCCTGGTGGGCTTTACGTCCTCTTTCGCTGTCGTCCTCGCCGGGCTCAAGGCCGTGGGGGCCAACCCGGCCCAGGCTGCCTCGGGCCTGCTGGCACTCACCCTGGCGGTCGGCGTCGGCGTCCTGCTGCTTGCCTGGCGGTCCAAGGTTCCGGTCACGCTTGCCTGGTCCACGCCGGGCGCAGCGCTGCTGGTCACGTCCGGAACGCCCGACGGCGGCTGGCCGGCCGCCGTCGGAGCCTTCCTTGCCGCCGGGGTGCTGATAGCCCTGACCGGGCTTATCCCTGCCCTCGGCCGGCTGATGGCGCGTATACCCGCGTCGCTCGCCCAGGCTATGCTGGCCGGCGTCCTGCTGCAGTTATGCCTGGCACCGTTCACCGCACTGGGTTCCGTTCCGCTCTTTGTGGCTCCGGTCATTGCCTGCTGGTTGCTCATGATGAGGTTTGCCCCGCGCTGGGCTGTCCCTGCGGCTCTTGTGGTGGCGCTGGGAGTGATCGCCGTATCCTTGGCTGCCACAGGAACGGGTGTAGGAACGGGAGGGGTGCTGCCGGAACTCGTGTGGACCACGCCGTCCTTCAGCCTGCAGGCAATGGTGGGCATTGCCCTGCCGTTGTTCGTGGTCACCATGGCCTCCCAGAACGTTCCGGGTGTGGCGGTGCTGCGCTCGTTCGGCTTTGCCACGCCGTGGCGGGCATCGATGCTGGTGACCGGTGCCGGCACTGTCCTGGGCGCGCCGTTCGGCGGCCATGCCATCAACCTTGCCGCACTGAGCGCGGCCCTCGCTGCCGGCGAGGAGGCCGGCAGCAACCGGAGCAGGCGCTGGGTTGCAGGATTTACTTCCGGGCTGGCCTACCTGGTGCTGGCCGCATTCTCGGCCGCGCTGGTCACCCTGGTCAGTGCGGCCCCCGCGGGCATGCTGGAAGCCGTGGCCGGGTTGGCGCTCCTGGGCACGCTCGCGGCGTCCGTTTCCTCGGCGCTGGCTGATGCCGAGGACCGCATCGCCCCGGCCGTCACATTCCTGATGGCCGCTTCGGGGCTCGCGTTCGCCGGGATCGGGTCGGCGTTTTGGGCGCTCCTTGCCGGCCTGCTGGTCAGGACGCTGCTGGTCCCCCGCCGGGAACGGAAACTGCTGGACGGTGGGCACGCAGGCGCGAAGGACCGCGCCTAGGAACTGCCGGCGAGGGGTACAGCGCGGGGCATCGCCGCCCCGCCGGACGGACTAGGACGGTTCGTGGTTCTGGCCTTCGCGGGCCAGTGCAGTGAGCCTGGACACGGCACGGAAGTACTTCTTCATGTAGCCGCCGGCCATCATTTCCTCTGTGAAGAGCTTGTCGAACGGAACGCCGCTGGCAAGGATAGGGACGTCCTTGTCGTAAAGACGGTCCGCCAAGACCACGAACCGCAGCGCCACGGCCTGCTCGGTGATGGTTTCCACGTTGCGCCACACCACGCCGTCAATTCCGTCGATGAGCTGGCGGTACCGGCTCGGGTGCACGCCCGCGAGGTGGTGGATCAGGGTGCTGAACTCGTCCTGGGCCACCGTCTTGCCGTCGAATTCGGCCTTCATGTGGGAGGACAGTTCGCTGTTCTTCAGCGGGGCGGGGGCTGCCGGCAAGCCGCGGTGGCGGAAGTCTTCGCCGTCGATGCGGATAACGTCGAACTGGTCCGCCAGGACCTGGATCTCGCGCTGGAAATCCACGGCAGCGAAGCGGCCATCACCCAGTGAGCCGGGCAGGGTGTTGGAGGTGGCAGCCAGCTTCACGCCGGCGTCGGCCAGTTCCCGCATCAGCCTGGACATCAGGACGGTGTCGCCCGGGTCGTCGAGTTCGAATTCGTCGATGCACACCAGCTTGTAGCTGCTGAGTGCGTCAACCGTTTTGCGGAAGGACAGGGCGCCCACCAGGTTGGTGTACTCAACGAAGGTGCCGAAGGCCTTCGGCCCGGGGGCGGCGTGCCAGAGCGACGCGAGGAGGTGGGTCTTGCCCACGCCGAATCCGCCGTCGAGGTAGATGCCGGCACGCGAGCTGTCCTTCTTGCCGAACAGTTTCCTGAAGAGCCCGCCGCCGTCAGACGGTGCCACGTTACCGGCAAACCCCTCCAGCGCCTGGACGGCAGCAGCCTGGCTGGGCTGCTTCGGGTCCGGACGGTAGCTGGCGAAGGACACCTGGCCAAACCGCGGCGATGGATAGAAACCCTTAAGGAGTTCGTTCACCGACACTGCAGGAGTGCGCGCCGCAAGCTGTTCGATCTGTACCAAGGTGGTCCGTTCTGCTGGTAGGTGGTCCCCAGAAAGGATACCGGCTTCACGGTCCCCGTCCCGGCGCAGCGTCGGCGGGACCACCCGGGGTGATGAAGCCAACATTTCGCCCTGTTAACGGAATACGGACAACACATCTGCCGCTGGATAGTGTGGGGAAAGGTCCCCATGCAGGAGCCGTTTACCGCACTGCGCGGCCCTCCCGTGTCCTCGATGAAAGGCCAACACCATGCCCTACCCCGTTGAACAGAATGAAAAGTTCGCCGCCTACGCCCACCCGGAGCGGCTGGTTTCCACCGAGTGGCTCGCCTCCGCCTTGGAGAGCGGCGCCGTTGCCAACGGTGAGCTGGTTGTCGTGGAATCGGACGAGGACGTGCTGCTCTACGAGACCGGCCACATCCCCGGCGCAGTAAAGATCGACTGGCACACCGACCTGAACGACGACGTCACCCGCGACTACGTTGACGGCGCAGCCTTCGCTGAGCTGGCCGCCTCGAAGGGCATCTCCCGCGACAGCACCGTGGTGATCTACGGCGACAAGTCCAACTGGTGGGCCGCCTACGCCCTGTGGGTCTTCACCCTTTTCGGCCACCAGGACGTGCGCCTGCTCGACGGCGGCCGGGACAAGTGGATCGCCGAAGGCCGGGAACTGACCAAGGACAAGCCTGCGCCCGCCCAGGGCAACTACCCCGTGGTGGAGCGCGACGATGCCCCCATCCGCGCCTTCAAAGACGACGTGCTGGCCCACCTGGGCAAGCCCCTGATCGACGTCCGCTCCGCCGAGGAGTACACCGGCCAGCGCACCCACATGCCGGCCTACCCGGAAGAGGGTGCACTGCGCGGCGGCCACATCCCCACTGCTGCCTCCGTGCCGTGGGCCCGCGCAGCGGCCGAAGACGGCACGTTCCGCAGCCGGGAAGAACTTGACGCCATCTACCTCGGCGAGGCCGGCCTTGCCGCGGGCGACGACGTGGTGGCCTACTGCCGCATCGGCGAGCGTTCCAGCCACACCTGGTTTGCACTGAAGTTCCTGCTGGGCTTCGAGTCCGTCCGTAACTATGACGGCTCCTGGACCGAGTGGGGCAACGCCGTCCGCGTCCCCATCGTCAAGGGTGCCGAGCGCGGCTCCTTCCCCGTCACCGTTGGAGTCTGACGAAAGCTCCCGCGTAAACTGGCCATGATGACTACTCAAGCCTTGCCTTCCGCCCTTGCGGCGATTGTGGACGACTTCCAGGCCCTGTCCGAGCCCGAGCGGCTGCAGCTGCTGCTCGAATTCTCGGAGGGGCTTCCGGAACTTCCCGAACGGCTCACCAACCACCCCGAGCTCCTGGAGCAGGTAGTGGAGTGCCAGTCGCCGCTGTTCCTGACCATCGAAACGGAAAAGGACGGCAGCGACGGTCCCGGCACCGCAGTCCGGCTCTTTTTCAAGGCCCCCGCTGAAGCGCCCACAACGCGTGGCTTCGCCGGAGTGCTGCACGAAGGCCTGGATGGACTCTCGGCAGCGGAAATCCTTTCAGTACCGGACGACATGCCCGAACTGCTGGGCCTCACCCGGGCCATCACCCCGCTCCGGATGAGGGGCATGACGGCGATGCTGGGCAGGATCAAGCGCAAGGTAGCTGCAGCGTCCGGCGTCCGCGCCTGACGCCGCGGACGCGTGGCACGCAAAAGCACTGCACAGGGAACCCCGGCCACGGCGGCACTCGCCGCCGCCGGGGTTCCCTTCGTGCTGCACCCCTATCCCCATGATCCGGCCGTGGCCAGCTACGGAGCGGAGGCGGCCGCAGTCCTGGGGATCGATCCGGCACGGGTGTTCAAGACCCTGATGGTGGAGGTTGAAGGCAGGCTGGCCGTGGGCATCGTTCCCGTCAGCGGGACCCTGGACCTGAAAGCCTTCGCTGCGGCGATGGGGGCAAAGAAGGCCACCATGGCAGATCCGGCCGCCGCACAACGCCGGACCGGCTACGTACTGGGCGGTATCTCACCGCTTGGCCAACGGCTCCCCTCCCCCACGGTGCTCGACTCCTCCGCCCTGGAGCTGGACACCATGCTCGTCTCCTGCGGCCGGCGCGGCCTTGATATCGAACTTGCACCGCTGGACCTTGTCCGGATGACCAACGCAGTCACCGCACCGATCGGCAGCAAGGCCTAGCTGCTCGTCGGGGCTGCCAATGCGGGCAGCCGGCAGGCTGACGAGCCACTCTGACTAACCACGCTGATCAGCCAGGCTGGTTTCCCGGCCGGGAGCCCGGGTTGAGGCGCGGCGCGAGCTGTTGCCGCAGCCATGCCTTCACCAGCCGCTCCCAGCGCTCGGGGTCCACGTTCCATTCCTTGGTGTGCCGCGCGTGGTTGAAGGCTTCGAAGGTCACCATTTCAGGGTTCCGCTCGGCCAGCAGCGCGGACGGCTTGTAGGGCACGTACTCGTCATCGACGCTGTGCAGGATCAGTGTGGGGGTCCGGAGTTCGACGGCACGTGACACCCAGTCCATGGCCTTGAGGTCCACGGGCGCGGACAAGCCCGTCAGCCTGCGTCCCAGCGGATGCCCCAGCATGAGCTGCCCATACCGGCCCACCAGCGAGGGTATCCGGTTCAGCTGCGCATGGTGGGCCAGGACGTTGACCCAGTCGATGACCGGGGCGTCAAGGACCATGGCCCGGATCAGGTGCCGGTACCGGGACAGGTCCGCTGCCTGCAGGCAGATGGCCCCGCCCATGGACCAGCCAAAGAGCACAACCTCCTCGGCGCCGTTGTCCAGTGCGTATCCGATGGCCGCCTCAATGTCCTGCCATTCCGTGGACCCCAGTCCATACCGGCCATCGTCCGCCGAAGGCGCCAGGCCGTCATTGCGGTAGGACAACAGCAGGCTGGTCAGCCCCAGCTCCAGCGCCGGACCCACCGCCCGCAGCGCTTCCTGCCGGCTGGCGCCTCGCCCATGGACCATGAGCGCCCATGTCCGTGCGGTTCCGCCTGCGCGGACCAGCCAGGCCGGCGCCTCGCCGCGTTCCACGGGAATGGCCACCTCCTCGGCTGCATAGCCGACGGCGGCCGGGTCCGGGTAGAGAGCGCCGCTCCACCAGCCCCACCGGGCGGCAGAAAGGTCCCCGGCGTACACCGCTTCGACTTCGCGCAGTACAGTCCGTTCCGCCGGCGAATAGGAGATGATGCGGCCGATCCTGGCGTGTCCCCTGCCGCCATCGAAATAGAAGCCGTACCGGCCGTCCACCGTGGTGTCGTCCGTGGCGGCCAGGATCACCTGCTGCTTTTGCCCATCGCGGATGACCGCAAGGACCTCCTGGTCTGATGTCCGCTGCCGCGCCGGCGTAATGACGCGGCGGGCGAAATATACGGCGAGCGCTGACGAACCCGCAGCCAGCAGCCCAGTGAGGGAACTACCTGCGATGGCACCGGCGATAGCCCATCGGGTCCCCAGCGACATGCCCCCTGTTTCCGGGGTGTGGGCAGTGTGCTCCGGGCGCGTCCGCAGATAAGAAGCCATGCTCCTATTCTTACCGTCACCGGAAGGATCACCGCATTCCGGGCCGGGCGGGTCCTGTGTGGACCGGTCCCCCGTACACCGTGACAGCCCCGTGTACAGGTGAGTGCGGCTCCCCACGCACAGGGCTAGGCTAAGGCCATGAGCGAACCCATCGTCATCCTGACCGAAGAGCCACTGGGGGCGGACGACCGCCTGAACATCGAACGCCTGGTGGACGGAGCAGACTCCCGGCTGCTGGTCCTTGTGCCGGCCAACACCGAACGGCACCTGCTGGTGGATTTCCTCGAACACCTCTCCCTCCTGGAAATTGCCGCGGCCTTCCGCGAACTGACCTCCCGCGCGCCGGACCCCGCCGAGGAACGGGCGCACGCCACGGAGACCCTGTCAGCCTCACTTGCCGCCCTGGAAGGACTGGGCGCCGGAGTGGACGGTGAAGTGGTGGACGGCGGTGCCGTCAACGGGCTGGTGGCCAGGGTCAGGGACACCGGCGCCACGCAGGCAGTGGTGATCACGCGGCCACACGCGGTGTCCGATACCTTCCACACCGACTGGGCGAACAAGGCCCAGGACCAGCTCGGCATCCCCGTCCTGCACCTGTACGCAGGATCGGGATTTATCGGCGATTCCTAGGCGTTGACCACAACATGAGTATCTTCGGAAACAACATTTTCGGAAACAAGGCCACCCACGCTGTCGCGGACCCGGCAGCCGATTCCCACGGCACCGGCGGGGAGGACGGCGCGGCCGCCGTGCAGAAGTCCGACGCGCAGTGGCGCGAGGAACTGACGCCCGAGGAGTACCGCGTCCTCCGGCAGGCTGGGACCGAGCGCCCGTACACCGGCGAGTACTGGGACACCCACACTGCGGGCGTGTACCAGTGCCGGGCCTGCGGGACCGAACTGTTCACCAGCAACGAGAAGTTCGATTCGCACTGCGGCTGGCCGTCTTTCTGGGCCCCGCTGGCCGAGGGCACGGTCCGCTACATCCACGACCGCACCATGGGGATGGACCGCGTGGAGGTCCGCTGCGGCGCCTGCGATTCGCACCTGGGCCACGTGTTCGACGGCGAGGGCTACGGTACTCCCACGGACCAGCGCTACTGCATCAACTCCGTGTCGCTGCGGCTCGTCCCGAAGGACGGGGCAGAGGCGGCGGACGGCACGGTGCCGACGGACGGTACTGCGGCGGGCTGATTCAGCAGCCAGTGCCGGCGGGCGGGCGCGGCAGTCAGCCCTGCCGGGTCCGCCCGCCGGTCCGTTCACAGGGCGCGCCCAGAACCACGATCCCCCAGCGCAGGGCGGGCTCAACGCGCAGAGCACGGAGCTGAGAAATAGTCTTTCTTAGCCTCAATCGCTTTTCAGATTAGTTCTGCTTGTTGCTTGCTACGCTCCGAAGAGAGAAGCAAGCAACGCCCAGAAAGGCAGCGACGATGACTGAAACCCTCACCGCCGTCCCCCGGATTTCCGCGGACAACCATGACTGGATCCGCCTCCGGACCGCAGCGTCAGCCCTCCAGGGACTGCAGGCCGCGGACGGTTCCGTGCCGGATGCGGCACGTCACAGCACGGCGGCACTGCACGTTGACAGCATCGTGGACGCCGTGCGGGCCCTTGCCCCGGCCTTCCCGCACGATGCCGCCTACCTTGACGCGGTCTGCGCCGACTTCACGGCCTGGGTGGCAGGCGGGTTCGCTGTTCCGGACTTCCTCTCGTCGCTGCTGTCCTTCCAGCCCCAGGAACTCCGGCAGGACGGCCTCCAGCACCTGGTGGTCTTCCCCATGTACACCCAGAACGGCAGCAGCAGCCGGCTGGTGGAGGCCGTGCTGATCGAGGTCATCTGGCCCGAGTTCATCGCCGGCCTGGAGGCAGGCGACTACTCCAACAAACTGTTTGTTCCCATCCGGTTCGTCGACTTCACCGCAGGCTACGACACCAACTCAGCGGTCCTCTTCCCGGAAACCGTGGCCGTCAGCACCACCCCCACCTTCACCTGGGGTGCCATCTTTGCCGACCGCGAAGCCGCGCGCTTCCGGCGCGTGCTCAAGGCCGCTGCTGAGACCACCCGCCTGGAACTGCCCGAGGGCGCCGCTGAGCTGCTGGCCGACCAGGACCTGACCGAGGCCACCTTCGTCATGTGGGACCTGATCCACGACCGGACCCACATGCGCGGCGACCTGCCCTTCGATCCGTTCATGATCAAGCAGCGCATGCCCTTCTTCCTGTACTCGCTGGAAGAACTCCGCTGCGACCTCACAGCCTTCCGGGAATCCGTGCGCATCGAGAAGGACGACGACGCCGATCCTGAAGCCCGCCGGCACGCCAAACTGGTGCAGTACGCCGTCATCTTCGACCGGATCTTCCGCTTCGCCATCACCGGGAGCCGCGTCCGCAACTACGACGGCCTGGGTGGCCAACTGCTCTTCGCGTGGCTGCACCAGCAGCACGTCCTGCACTGGACCGATACCCGGCTCACCATCGACTGGGACGGGGTGCCGGACGCCGTCATGGCGCTCGGGGCACGGATTGATGACCTCTACTGGCGCTCCATCGACCGGCCCAAGACCGCCCACTGGCTGGCAGCCTACGAGCTCATCTCCGGCACGGTCACGCCCAACCCGGCGTCCGTCTGGGCAAAGGGCCCGGACGCCCTCCCCCTGTCCGGTGCCCCGCGGGGCCTGACCGATCAGGTGCTGGACGATGAATTCCCGCTGTCCATGTTCTACGAGGCGTTAGAGAAGAAGATGCGCCCTGTCATCGAGTCCACCGCAGGCATCACCGGCAGCTCGGCGCTGTGAGGGGAACCACCGGCACGCTTCCGGCACTCACCGTCCTCGTCACAGGCGGCAGCGGAGCCTCCGGCGTAGCGGTCGCCCGTGCCCTCCACATGGCCGGGCACCGGGTCATCACGGTGGGTTCCGACCAGCAGCGGATCGAGGCAGCAGCACAACAGGCGGGCGACGGCGTCACGCACCTCACGTGCGACCTCGCCAGCCTCGACGACGTCAGGCAGCTCCGCGGCGACGTCGCGCTCCAGGCCGGGACCGTGGACGCCGTCATCCACCTGGTGGGCGGATGGCGGGGTGCGCAGGGAATCCCCGATCAATCCGACGAGGACTGGGATTTCCTCGAGCGGGGAGCCGTCACGACGCTGCGCAACATCACCCGGGTGTTCTTTGACGACATTGCCGCCTCCCCGCACGGCAGGTTCGCCATGATCTCCTCCACTGCCGTGGAAAAGCCGGCGGCCAGCGTGGCCAACTACGTGGCCGCCAAGGCTGCAGCCGAGGCGTGGACCATGGCCGTGGCGGACGGTTTCCGCCGCACAGCCGCGGCCGACGGCGGCGGGCAGGCTGCCGCCGTCGTCCTCGTTGTGAAGTCCCTCGTGGACGACGGACTGCGCCGCAGCCACCCGGAGCGGACGTTCCCGGGAGCCACGGACGTGGCCGAACTCGCGGAAGCGGTGGTGGGGCTGTTCGACGCCCCGGCGGCCGATCTGAACGGCACCCGGGTCCGGCTGGCTCCGTGACCCGGCAGCGCCCCACCGCATAGGGGCACCCCACCGCTGCAAGCCATACATAGACTGGGAATGTGAGCAAAGGCATGACAACCACAGCAGAGACCGGTGCGGCCCTTCGGCTGCACGACCCCAACGTGCGGGGCTTCGCCTCGGACAACTACTCCGGCGTCCACCCGGAGATTCTGGCGGCGCTTGCCGCAGCCAACGAAGGCCATCAGGTGTCCTACGGCGAGGACGACTACACCTCCCGGCTTCACGGGGTCATGGAGGAGCACTTCGGGCCGGGCATCGAATGCTTCCCCGTGTTCAACGGAACCGGAGCGAACGTCCTCTCGCTGCAGTCCCTGCTCCCCCGCTGGGGAGCCGTGGTGTGCGCCTCCACCGCCCACATCAACATGGACGAAAATGGGGCACCTGAACGCATCGGCGGCATGAAGCTGCTGCAGGTCCCCACCCCGGACGGGAAGCTGACTCCGGAGCTGATCGACCGGGAAGCGTGGGGCTGGGGTGACGAGCACCGCGCACAGCCGCTGGCCGTGTCCATCACCCAGACCACCGAACTGGGCACCTGCTACACACCGGAGGAAGTGCGCGCCATCGCCGACCATGTCCACGCGAAGGGCATGAAGCTGCACATGGACGGTGCCCGGCTGGCGAACGCCGCAGCCCACCTGCAGGTGCCGCTGCGTGCCTTCACCCGGGACGCCGGCGTCGACATCCTGTCCTTCGGCGGCACCAAGAACGGCCTGCTGTTCGGCGAGGTGGTGGTGGCGCTGAACCCCGAAGCCGCCCACGGCCTGGTGTACCTGCGCAAGATGAACATGCAGCTGGCATCCAAGATGCGCTTCATGTCCGCCCAGTTCATTGCCCTGCTGGAAGGTGGCCTCTGGTTACGCTCGGCCTCCCATGCCAACGCCATGGCTTCCAGGCTCCGCGCCGCCGTGGACACCATCGACGGCGTCCGGCCCACCCAGAAGACAGAGTCCAACGGGGTGTTTGCCGTGCTCCCCGAAGGAGTGGCGGACCGGCTCCGTGCATCCTTCCGGTTCTATGACTGGGACGAAGCTGCCCGGGAAGTGCGCTGGATGTGTTCGTTCGACACCACCGAAGAGGACGTGGATTCGTTCATCGCCGCCATCCGCCACGAACTGCGCGACTACGACGGCGGGCAGGCCGGCTGAGGCGCACGGGACGGCGAGCCTCCCCGGACAGCACTGAAGGGTTGCGTAATCTGCCATGGTGAACGCACTTGACCAGGTTCCCCCGGATTTCCTCCATGCTCTGGGAACCCTCAGGAAAGCCCAGTGCCGCAAGGAACTCCACCTCGCGGAAATTCCCGCGCCGGCGCGCCTGGCACCCTTCGCCGTCGCCCTGGGCGCGGAAGTCATGGCCCAGGGCGCCGGGACCGCGGCACCTCCCCTGCACGGACCGGCCGCAATGGCCCTGGCCGCCGCCGGGACCGGGGAGGACAGCGACACGGAGCTCGCCACCGGGCGCTTCATCCTGCTGCACGATCCCGAAGGCTCGGCAGTGTGGGACGGGGAATTCAGGATCGTCACCTACATCCGTGCCGAGCTCGAACCGGATATGGGCAACGACGAGATGCTCGGAACGGTGGCCTGGACCTGGCTGGTGGAGGCACTGGAAAACCACGACGCGCCCTACCGGGCCGCCGGCGGGACCGCCACCCGGGTGCTGTCTGAAAGCTTCGGGACCCTCTCCGAACGGCCCGGAACCATTGATATTGAACTGCGGGCGTCCTGGACCCCCGCCACGCCGGATGTCACGGCGCACCTCGAAGCCTGGTCCGACATGGTGTGCACCTTCGCGGGACTCCCGCCCCTGCCCGACGGCGTCACGCCCCTGCCGCAGCGGCGCCGGAACTGACTCCCATGCAGCCCAGCCGGGAGCGTGCCAGCGGACCTTCGGCGCGCAGGACCGGTAAACTGGGGGCATCATGACCCCTAACAACCCGGAAAACACCACGGCCGGCGCTCCGGCTGCTGATACCGCACCCCATATCACCGTGGAGGGCTTCGACAGCCCCATCCCCGAAATCATCGAACTCGACGCACCCCGTGAGGGCGTCCCCCTGGTCATCGAGACCCAGGCCGGACTGGAACGCTGCGCAGCCGCCATCGCCGCAGGAACCGGACCGGCAGGGGTGGACGCGGAACGGGCCTCCGGGTTCCGCTACGGCCAGCGTGCCTTCCTCGTGCAGATCCGCCGCGAAGGCGCCGGCACCTGGCTGATCGATCCCGAGCCTTTCGAGGACCTCGCCATCATTAACGACGCCCTCCGCGGCGTCGAGTGGATCCTGCACGCCGCAACCCAGGACCTTCCGTGCCTGTCGGAGCTCGGCATGTGGCCGGACAAGCTCTTCGACACGGAACTCGCCGCCCGGCTGGCAGGGCTTCCCCGCGTGGGCCTTGCCGCCGTCATCGAACAGCTTCTCGGCTTCGGCCTGGCCAAGGAACACTCCGCCGCCGACTGGTCCACCCGCCCCCTCCCGGAACCGTGGCTGCGCTACGCAGCACTGGACGTCGAGGTCCTCAGTGAGCTGCGGGAGGAGCTGGTGGAACTGCTCCAGGCCGACGGCAAGCTGGAGTATGCCGAGCAGGAGTTTGCCGCGATCCTGGCAGCGGGCATCGCGCCGCCGCGGCTGGACCCGTGGCGGAAGACCTCCGGCCTGCACCAGATCAGGGACCGGCGCCAGCTGGCTGCCGTCCGGGAACTGTGGATGGAACGCGACGCGCTGGCCCGCAAGCGCGATGTCGCACCGGGCCGGCTGATCCCGGACTCCGCGCTGGTGTCCGCTGCCAAGGCCATGCCCTCCACCGTTCCCCAGCTGCTGGGGACCAAGGGCTTCCATGGCCGGGCAGCGCAGCGCGAGGCGCCGCGCTGGCTCCGTTGCATCGCCGCCGCCCGGGACCTGGACGATCTTCCCCCGCTGCACCTGGCAACGAACGCCCCGCCGCCGCCCAGGGTCTGGGCCGAACGCGACCCCGAGGCTGCCGCGCGGCTCGCCACGGCCAGGCCGCTGCTTCAGGAGCGGGCCGACCAGCTGAACCTCCCGGTGGAAAACCTGCTCACGCCCGACTATCTTCGCCGGGTTGCCTGGCGCCCGCCGGCTGCGATCAGCGAGGAATCGGTGGCCTCGGAGCTTCGCGGACTCGGTGCGCGCGAGTGGCAGGTGGAGCTCACTGCCCCGCTTATCACCCGTGCCTTCCTGGATCCACAGCCGCTTCCGCCCAAAGAGCCGAAAGCCGCGGTCACCGCGGGAAGCTAGCCTTCCGGCGCCCCTTCCACACCGGCCTTGCAGCCTAAGTTACTCGCGAGTAACATCGGACGTACTGCCGCACACCCTGCCGTCCTCCGGCATGTGCGCGGCGCCTACGTCTCGATGAGGAGTTACACGTGAGCCACACCGGAAGCGGCGCCACCCGGCGCACTGTCCGCGACGTCGTCTTTATTGACGGCCTCCGCACGCCCTTCGGCCGGGCCGGTGAGAAGGGGATCCATGCCGGTACCCGCGCCGACGACCTGATCGTGAAGTGCATCCGCGAGCTGCTGCGCAGGAACCCCTCGCTGCCGCCCGAGCGGGTGGATGAGGTGGCCATCGCCGCCACCACCCAGACCGGCGACCAGGGCCTCACGCTGGGCAGGACCGCCGCGCTGCTGGCCGGACTGCCCCGCACCGTACCGGGCTTCGCCGTGGACCGCATGTGTGCCGGGGCCATGACCGCCGTAACGTCCACGGCCGGCGGCATCGGCTTCGGCGCCTACGACGTCGTCATCGCCGGCGGCGTGGAGCACATGGGCAACCACCCCATGGGCTCCGGCGCCGACCCGAACCCCCGGTTCATGTCCGAACGGCTGGTGGACCCTGCCGCCCTCAACATGGGCAACACCGCCGAGAACCTGCACGACCGCTTCCCCGCCATCACCAAGGAGCGCAGCGACGCCTACGCCGTGGCATCCCAGGACAAGCTGGCCGCAGCCTACCGCGAGGGCCGCATCCAGCCCGACCTGGTGCCGGTGGCAGGCCGGAAGCCGGGCCAGGGCTGGACCGTGCACAGCGTGGACGAACCGCCGCGCCCCGGGACCACCGCTACCGACCTCGCCGGACTCCGCACCCCCTTCCGCGCGCACGGCCGCGTGACCGCCGGCAATTCGGCGGGCCTCAATGACGGTGCCACTGCCGCCGTCCTGGCCTCGGGCGAAGCGGCGGCTGAGCTTGGCCTCCCCGTGAAGATGCGGCTGGTCAGCTACGCGTACGCCGGCGTGGAGCCTGAAGTCATGGGCATCGGCCCGGTCCCCGCCACCGAGAAAGCACTGCAGAACGCGGGCCTCACCATTGAAGACATCGGCCTCTTCGAGATTAACGAGGCCTTCGCGGTCCAGGTCCTGAGCTTCCTGGACCACTTCGGCATTCCCGACGACGACCCCCGGGTTAACCGCTACGGCGGCGCGATTGCCGTGGGCCACCCCCTCGCCTCCTCCGGTGTCCGGCTGATGACCCAGCTGGCCCGCCAGTTCGAAGAGGACCCTTCAGTGCGCTACGGCATCACCGCCATGTGCGTGGGACTCGGCATGGGCGGGACCGTTATCTGGGAAAACCCGCACCACGCCGATTACAGTGGCGGCACCGGCACCACAGGAACCGCAACCACCGCCCCGGCAGCAGTCCACACCGAAGGAGCCACAGCATGAGCGCCGCAGATTTCACCGGATTCGCCAGCCTGTTCCCCACCGAAACAGTCACGCATTCCTACGTGCAGGACATTCCGCTTCCCGCTGCCCCCGGCAAGGAAAGCCCCGGAACGTTTGCCCTGGTCACGCTCGACAACGGACTGGACCACAGCAAACCCACCACGCTGGGGCCCAACACCCTCGTGGAACTCGGCTCGGTGCTGGAAGGCTTGCGGGACCGGGCCGCCCGCGGTGAGATCGCCGGCGTCGGGGTTACCGGCAAGCCCTACTACCTCGTGGCCGGAGCCGACCTCTCTGCCGTGAAGTCGCTGGAGGAGCGCGAGCACGGACTCCACATGGCCCAACTGGGCCACGATGTATATGCAACGCTGGCCAACCTGGGCGTTCCCAGCTTCGCCTTCATCAACGGCACCGCCCTGGGCGGCGGACTGGAAATCGCACTGCAGTCCACCTACCGCACCGTATCCACCGGCGCCGGTGCCCTGGCCCTCCCCGAAGCCCTCCTGGGGCTGGTCCCGGGCTGGGGAGGCGTCTACCTGCTCCCCCGGCTGATCGGGCCCGAGAACGCCGTCAAGGTGATGATCGAGAACCCGCTCAGCAACAACCGGACCCTCAGCGGCCCGCAGGCCTTCGACCTTGGCATCGCGGATGCCCTGTTCGAACCCGCCGACTTCCTGGAGCAGTCCCTTGCGTGGGCCGCGAAAGTGATCTCCGGCGAGCTGGTTCCGGAACGCGCCAACGCCGTCGACCCCTCCCACCCGGACACCGCCGGACGCTGGGCCGCTGCGGTGGCTGCGGGCCGGAAGTTCGTGGAATCCAAGACGTCGAACGCGGCGCCCGCCCCGGCCAAGGTCCTGGAGCTGATGGAAGCCAACCGCACCATGAGCCAGGCTGAATCGGCAGCCCTCGAATGCGAGACACTGGCCGGGCTGATGCAGACCGATGAGTTCCGCGCCACCGTGTACGCCTTCCTGGACCTCGTCCAGAAACGGTCCAAGCGTCCCGCCGGTGCCCCTGACCGCAAACTCGCCCGCCCTGTCACCAAAGTCGGTGTGGTGGGAGCCGGCCTGATGGCCGGCCAGCTGGCGCTGCTGTTTGCCCGCCAGCTGAAGGTGCCGGTGGTACTGACCGACATTGACCAGGCCCGGGTGGACAAGGGCGTCGGCTACGTCCACGGCGAGGTGGACAAACTGCTGGCGAAGAAGCGGATCAGCGCGGACGCCGCCAACCGCACCAAGGCGCTGGTGTCCGGTTCAGTGTCCAAGGAAGCCTTTGCGGATGCTGATTTCGTGATCGAAGCGGTCTTTGAGGAACTCGGCGTCAAGAAGCAGGTGTTCGCGGAGTTGGAGGCCGTCGTTTCGGAAGACTGCATCCTGGCCACCAACACGTCGTCGCTCTCGGTGACGGCCATGGCCGAGGACCTGCAGCACCCGGAACGGCTGGTAGGGTTCCACTTCTTCAACCCGGTTGCCGTGATGCCGCTCCTGGAGATCGTCCGCGCCCCGCGGACCGATGACGCCGTCCTGGCCACCGCCTTCGAACTCGCAAAGACGTTGAAGAAGACCGGCGTGCTGGTCAAGGACGCCGCCGCCTTCGTGGTCAACCGGATCCTGCTGCGCCTGATGGGCGAGGTGACGGCCGCCTTCGATGAAGGGACACCGGCCGACGTGGCGGACAGTGCCCTGAAACCCATGGGGCTGCCGATGTCCCCCTTCACGCTGCTGGCCATGGTGGGCCTGCCGGTGGCCCAGCACGTCCAGGAGTCGCTGAACAGTGCCTTCGGCGACCGGTTCCCGGTCTCCGCCAACCTGCACAAGCTGATTGACAACGGTGTGAAGGGCCTCTGGGAAACCGCGCCGGACGGTTCCGTTGCCATCCCGGACTCCACCCTGTCGCTGATGTCTTTCGGTACCAGCCCCTCCACTGCCGGCCAGGTGCTGCGGCGCACGCAGGACGCCCTGGCCGAAGAAATCGGCCTCATGCTGGACGAAGGAGTGGTGGCAGGGCCGGAGGACATCGACCTCTGCATGATCCTGGGCGCCGGGTGGCCCATGTTCCTGGGCGGCATCACGCCGTACCTCGACCGGGTGGGTGCCTCCGAAAGGGTCAACGGCAAGCGGTTCCTCCCACCGGGCGTGGCGTCCGGCGTGGCCTCGGGTCCGGCCGCGGGTCCGGCCGCCGGCTAAGCCTGCCGCAGCCGGCCGCCGTCGAGCGCCACCAGGCGGTGGGCCGCCGTCCGTGCATAGTCCAGGTCGTGGGTGACCAGCACGACGGCGGCCCCCTCCGCGGCCGCGGAACAGACGGCTGCGTCCAGCACGGCCAGGCCGTCGCCGTCCAGTGCCACGGTGGGCTCGTCCAGGGCGATGACCAAGGGCCTCCGGGCCAGGACGGTGGCGAGTGCCAGGAGCCGCTGGCCGGACGCGGACAGCTCAGCAGGGTGTCCGTGGGCGGCATGTTCGAGTCCGACCGCCGCCAGCGCGGCCGCAGCACGTTCGCCGGCCTTCGCGGTACCCACCAGGCGGTCCAGGCCAAAGCGGACCTCGCGCAGGAGCGTCCGTTCGAACAGCTGGTCACGGGGATGCTGGAAGAGCAGGCCCACCTCAGCGGCAGTTTCCCCCACCGCACGCCGGGCGACGTCACTGCCGTTCACCAGCACGGAGCCGGACGTCGGCTGCAGCAGCCCGTTCAAGTGCCGCAGGAGCGTCGACTTACCCGCTCCGTTGGGCCCCGCAACGGCAACGATCTCCCCCGGGTACACCGCCAGGTTGATGCCAGCCAGGACCAGGGGCTGCCGGGGTAGCGAAGGGACGTTCCTGCTGCGGGTCAGCCACCGGCCTTTGTTGCCGGCCCGGCGGGCCTCCGGACCGTAGCTGAAGGAGACGTCACGCAACTCGAGCGCCGCGCCGGCTCCGGCCGTCTTCGACGGAGTGGCTGGAATTGCGGCGGTGCCTGCAGCGGCTGGAACCTCCGCATTGACTGCCGAGGCTGTGCGGGCGGCTGTGGCGGGTGGCCGCATGGTCCGGGAAGGCAGCCGGGAGGCTCGGGCAGCTCCGGCGGCTTCGCCCACCCGGCGGATTCCCGCAGGAACAAGGCCGGTCTCAGGGCCGAGGCTGGCAGGATCGCCGGCGGCCGCCATGGTCCCGTTAGCGAGCACCAGCCATTGGTCTGCCGCGAGCAGGAGCCCATCGATCACCCGGCTCAGGATCACGACGGCGGTTCCCGACGCCACGAGGTGCCGCACCAGAGCCGCCAGCTCCTGGGCCCCTGCCGCGTCCAGCGAGGCGAACGGCTCGTCCATGACCAGCACGGCGGGCCCCGAGATGACGGCGCAGCCAATGGCCAGGCGCCGCAGCTGCCCGCCGGAGAGCCGGGCAGGGTTTCGGTCGAGCAGCCCGGTGAGCCCCAGGAGGCCTGCCGTGCGGTCCACCGCGGCAACCATGGCCGGGCGGGGCACTCCTGCGTTCTCCAGCCCAAAGGCCAGTTCTTCGGCGACCGTCGCCCGGACGGTGGAAAGTGCCGCGGCCGCGTCCTGGGGGACGAAGCCCACCTGCCGGCCCCACGCGGCGGGGTCGATGCGCGGTTCAACCCGGTGGTGACTCTTTCCGTCACCGCCAGCCATTCCGCTACCGAAGTCCAGCCGCGTGCCTGCCAGCTCCAGGTAGCCAGCCAGGGTTCCGCCGCTTCCCGGCGTCAGCCACCCGGCCAGCAACCTTCCGAGGGTGGTCTTTCCGCTGCCGGACGCACCCAGTACCGCGGTCAGGGTGCCTGGCGCGGCGGCCAACTGGATTCTGTCCAGGACTGGCCCGCCGCCGTCGTGGAATGTGAAGCTCTGGATGCCGGCCTGCAGGACCGGACTGGATGGGATGGTCACGCCCACCCCCCTGCTGCAGCGGCCCACAGGCGCAGGACGACGGCGGCAGCCGCAGCAAGCAGCAACACAGCCCGCAAGAGTCGCTGGGCTGTGGAGTCCGGGACGGTGCGGTAGCTGGTCCGCGGTCCGCTGCTGCTGAATCCGCGCGCTTCCAGTGCAGCGGCGCGGGTACCGGCATCGTCCACCAGCGCCAGGACCAGCGGTACAGCCTGCAGGCGGAACGCGGCCGCCCGATGGACCAGCCCCCTGCGGATCACCAGCCCGCGGGCTTCCTGGGCGGTGCGGATACGCTCCGCCTGTGCCGCGATGGCCGGCAGCAGGGTGAGCGTGGAGGCCAGCACAAAGGCAAAGCGTCCGCGGACTCCCTTGGCATTCAGGGCAGCCACCAGGTCAGGGACGCTGACGCTGAAGGAGAAGGCAAAGAGCGCCAGGACGGCACCCCACACCTGCGCACCCCGCTGCAGGGCGAAGCCCAGCCCTTCGGCCGTGACCCGGGCAGGACCCCACTCGGCCAGGACTGTGCGGCCCTCCGGATACGCCAGCCCGTGCACCATCAGCAGGGACAGCGTGAGCGGCACCAGTATTGCCGCAGCCGCCGGCAGCAACCGCCGGGCCGTGCCACCCGCCGCGGACACGGCGAGGGCACCCGCAACGACGGCGAGGGACAGCGGCCAGCTGCCTGCCGCCGTCGTGATCACTGCTGTGCTGCCGGCCGCGGCGAGGCCCGTCAGCGGGTGGACGCGCATGGGAAACGGGATTCAGGATGCGGGCGTGGAATCCTGTCCTGCTGCCTGTCCCGGCGCCTTTCCGGCCAGGACGTGGTGCCGGCGGACAAACGGGAACTGGAACCTGGTCCGGCGCGGCAACGCGTACACCAGGATGGCCACCACGGTGAAGACGATGGCCTTGTCCATGGGGTCGGAAATGAGTGCCTGCTTGGTGATGGCGGCCAGCAGGGTGTCGCCCATCGAGCGGAAGGCGCTGACGATGGCGCCGGTTGCCACCCCGGAGGTGCCGCCGAAGACGAAGGCGGCCACCGGTGCCGAGACGACGCCGCCGATGATGCCGGTGGCGAAGCCGGCAACGGGGGCCAGGTAGAAACGGCGGAACAGGCCGTACCGGGCAGCAAGGCCGGCGAGGCAGCCGATCAGCGCAGCGCCCGCGGCGAAAGGCAGGACCGTGGGATTGAAGAAGGACCACACGATGCTGCTGAGTGCCCCGGTGGCCGCACCCGCGGCGGGACCGGCCAGGACGGCGATCAGGACAGTACCGATCGCGTCCAGGTAGAACGGCACCAGCGTGCTGCCGACGAACTGGCCCAGCACGATGTTCAGGACCAGGGCCACCGGAATCAGCACCACGGTGGACGCCGGCAGGCTGGGCAGCACGGCAACGATCAGCAGGATGGCACCCACCAGAAAGCCGGAGAGGGCAATCAGTGCCGACGCACTGCCGGGGCCGCCGGTGATGTCCGCGGGCTGGTTGAGGACCAGGAAGACGTAGGTGCCGGCAATGGCCAGGGCACCAAGGGTTTCCAGGAGCCGGCGCCGGCGGGCAGCGGCGGGCGCCGGGGACGGCAGCGTCAGGGAGGGCGATGACATGAAGGTTCCTTTGGGGTGCGGCACGGACGGCACGGAAAAACCGGGCCGTGCGGAGCGCCACCTATGTCACCTCGGCGGCAGGAGCCGGAATGAACCGGCAGACGGAACCAGTCTACCGGCGCTGCAGCGTGCCGGCAGGTGTCCTCCCTTAGACTGCGGGAAGGGACACCGGCAGTTGGGCTGCCGGCCCGCGCAAAGAACATCGGCCCTCCCTGGCAGGGGGTCCTCCACTGAAAGTCGGCCGCATGCCCCACTACGAACTCGCCATCATTGGATCCGGATCAGGGAACTCGCTGATCACCCCGTACTGGGACGGCAAGCGGGTGGCCCTGATCGACGGCGGCGTGTTCGGCGGAACGTGCCTGAACGTGGGCTGCATCCCCACCAAGATGTTCGTCTACCCCGCCGGGCTCGCCGCCGCACCGGCCGAGGCCCGCCGGCTGGGCGTGGACCTGAACCTGGACAAGGTGCACTGGAACGGCATCCGGGACCGGATCTTCGGCCGGATTGACGCCATCTCAGCATCAGGCCGCCGGTACCGGGCGGACGAGCTGGACAACGTTGACCTGTACGAGGAGCACGCGCGCTTCACCGGTCCGCGGTCACTGCGGACGGACTCCGGGGTGGAGATCACGGCGGACCAGGTAGTGGTTGCCGCGGGTTCGCGGGCCGTGGTGCCGGACGTTGAGGGCATGGACCTACCCCAAGTGCACACCTCGGACACGGTGATGCGGGTGGACGGGCTCCCCCGGCGCGTGGTGGTGGTTGGCGGGGGCTACATCGCCGCGGAGTTCGCCGGCGTCTTTGCCGGCCTTGGCTCCGACGTGACGCAGGTGAACCGGTCCGAACGCCTACTCCGCGGCCATGATGCAGACATCGCGGAGCGTTTCGCGGCCGCCGCCGCCGAGCGCTGGACGCTCCGGACCGGTTTCGCGATCCAGTCCGTGGAGGACAACGGCGACGGCAGCGTCACCGCCGTCTTCACGGGCCGCGGCGGCGGGCAGCTGCGGGTGCCGGCGGACCTCGTGCTGATGGCCACCGGCCGGGTTCCCAACACCGACAGGCTGGGCGCCGAAGCTGCGGGCTTTGACCTGCGCGACGACGGAATCCTCGCCGTGGACTCGAGGCTTCGGGTCCTCTCCGGAGGCGAACCCCTGCCGGGTGTGTACGCACTGGGCGATGCAGCCAACCCGTACCAGCTCAAGCACGTGGCCAACCGGGAGGCCCGGGTGGTGGCCCACAATCTTGAGCACCCGGACAGGCTCCGCAGCATCGACTACACCGCCGTCCCGTCCGCCGTGTTCTCCAATCCGCAGATCGCTTCGGTGGGACTGACGGAAGAGGAGGCACGGTCCGGCGCAGCGTCCGGATCCGATGTTGTCACCGCCCTGCAGGAGTACGGCAGCACCGCGTACGGCTGGGCCATGGAGGACCAGGAGGGGGTGGTCAAGCTCATCGCCGAACGCTCGACGGGACGCCTGCTGGGGGCCCACATCCTGGGACACGAAGCGTCCAACCTGATCCAGCCGCTGGTGCAGGCCATGTACCAGGAGACACCCGTGCATGTGCTGGCCCGCGGCCCGTACTGGATCCACCCGGCGCTGATGGAAGTGGTGGAAAACGCCCTGCTGGCCCTGGACACCGACGTACCGGCGGACGCCCCGCTCTAGCGGTCCGGCCCGGTCCCGTCAGCCGGACGTCTGCGCCGCCCGGAAAGCTTTCAGCCGGGTCCGCGTTACCGCGCGGTGCCAGCCCAACCGGGCCGTGTCAGCCCAACCGGGCGGCCAGGTTCCCGACGGCCGTGATGAGTTCCCGGAACGCCTGCTCCGGGTTGTTGGCCGAGACGATCCGGGCGTTCGGTGCGCTCCCCCACAGTCCCCGGTAGTCCGCCACAGTTGTTCCCATCAGCAGCGGCGAGTCCGTCTCGACGTCGATGGTTGCCGGCCGCGCACTGTACTCGAGGGTGCCCGCGGCAACTCCGGCGGCAAAGAAATCATGGACGTGCGCCAGGTAGCCCTGGTCGTACAGCCGGTGGAACTCGAAGTAGAACCGCAGCGCGTCCGAGAGGTGCCGGATGACGCGGTTGTCAGAGGTGCTGCGCCGGCCCTCTGTCTGGTCCGGGAGCACAAGCTCGGGAACGGAGGCACCGGCCGCCTCAGCAAGCTGCCGGACATGGTCAGGCCGCATCTCCATCCGCTCGGTGGTGTCCAGCGAACAGACCACCGGCAGCTTCGCGGCGGGCCTGCCGCGGTAGGCGGCGTACACCTCCTTTGCGGCATGCGGATCCACGTGGGTGTTCCACTCGGCGGTGGGCGTGGTGTTCCCCTGGTAATAGAAACTTCCGCCCATGATCACGACGCCGGCCAGCAGTTCGGGCAGGTCCGGCTCCTTGCGGAGGGCCAGGGCGAAGTTGGTCAACGGCGCAGTGATGAGCGCGGTGAGTTCGCCCGGCCGGGCGCGGGCATGGTCGATCCAGAGGTCGACGGCGTTCCGCGCCGAGACCTGCCCGTCCGGTTCGGGCAGGACGGCGTAGCCGATGCCCTGCGGACCGTGCGTTTCCGGGGTGGTGACCAACGGGATGGACAGTGGTACCCGTGCCCCGATGGCCACCTCAACGCCAGGGCGTCCGCACAGTTCCAGCAGCGCCAGGGTATTCCGTGCCACTTGGTCCGCGTCCACGTTTCCGGGGGTTGCCGTGACGGACACGAATTCCGTGTCCGGCAGGGCGGCCAGATAAGCAAGGGCCAGGGCGTCGTCGATGCCGGTGTCGACGTCCAGCAGGAATGCGGTCATGGTTGGTCCGGGTTACGTGGTTCGGTTGGTTGGGGTTCAGCTGCACGGGTTGGCTGGTGCCGGTTTTCGGACGCCTAGAAGAGGGCTACCTTGGGCACGGCCGGGAAGATGCTGTCCAGTTCCGCGAGGTCGTCCGCCGACGGCTGCCAGTGGGCCGCAGCCGCGTTCTGCCGGACCTGCTCCGGTTTCGTGGCGCCGGCAATGACGCTGGCCACGGACGGCTGGGCGGCGAGCCAGGAGAAGGCGACCTCCACTTCGCCCAGGCCGCGTTCCTTGGCGAACAGGCTGAACTTGCCCAATTGGTCCCAGTCGGCGTCGTCCACCATGTTGGTGCGTGTGTGGCTGAGCCGCGAACCGTCCGGCGCGTGGCCCGGCGCATATTTGCCGGTCAGCAGGCCGTTGGCCAGCGGGAAGTACGGCAGGACGCCAAGGCCGAATTCCTCAGCCGCGGGAGTGACCTCCAGTTCCGCCCGGCGGTCCAGGAGGTTGTAGTGGTTCTGGGTGGAGATGAAGCGGGCCCCGCCGAGTTCGCGCGCCACGTACTCGGCCTGGGAGATCTGCCAGCCGGCGCGGTTGGAGTGGCCGATGTACCTGACCTTCCCGCTGCGGACAAGGTCGTCCAGCGCGGACAGGGTTTCGTCGATGGGCGTCTGCGGATCCGGCGTGTGGAACTGGTAGAGGTCGATCCAGTCGGTGCCGAGGCGCCGCAGGGACGCTTCGACGGACTGGATGATGTACCGGCGGGAACCGCGCGCACCGAAGTCCGGGCCGTTGACGCCCTTGGCATCCATTCCGAACTTCGTGGCCACCACAACGTCGCCCCGGCGGCTGCCGAGCGCCTTGCCCAGCATCGTTTCGCTGAGTCCGGGCTCGCGGCCGTAGTTGTCCGCGACGTCGAACAGCGTGATGCCGGCATCAAGGGCCGCGGAAACGACGGCGTCGGTGCCTTCCTGGGATTCGGTGACGGTGTTGGCGCGGCCCAGGTTATTGCATCCGAGGCCCACCGTGGAGACGGTCAGGCCTGATTTTCCGACGCGGCGGTACGTTGTCACAGGGAACTCCTAGAGGCTGAAGCTGTTGGCGGGTTTGGCGGAGTGCTTGAGCTTGAAGTTTTCCGCGTCGGTGAAGGGGGCAGCACCGATGCTGAGCTTGGTGAAGTCGAGGTCCTCGTTGCGGGCGCATACCTTGATGGCGGCGACGGCCTTGTTCACGTCCGGGCAGAGGCAGAAGATGTTGAGCTTGAAGTCGCTGAACCCGCTGCGGTCCACGGTGCCCAGGCCCCGCCAGGCGAGGTGGCTGATGAGGGCGTCGGACGCCTTCTGGGCAAGGTGGTGGTCGCGGGCGGTGCCTTCACGGGTTTTCAGGGCGAACTGGGCCACCACCCAGAACTGGTCTTCGGCGGGGATCTCGGCGTAGCCATCCTCGGTGCACTGCACGGCGAAGGCATCCATCAGCCCTTCTGCGGCGGCAGCATCCGGTACGTCTGTCTCCTGGGTCTTGCTCTGGTGCCCCACAGCACCGAAGTTCATGACGAACTGGCCGTACTCTTCGTCGTACCAGGCCTCCCGGAAGTGGAGGGCGCCTTCGTCGTCGCGTTTGTAGACCCGCATGTTGTCGCTCATATTCGTCCCTTGGTAAACCATCCGACGTCCGTGCCGTCGAACGGTGCCTCTTGCGCCTTAACGGCCTGGAAAAGTTCTGCGGCAGAAGCCTCGAGGGACTCCGCCAGTGCTGCGGGGTAGTTCATGGCGGTGCGGTGGTCCTCGAACTCGTCCTCGTCGTCGATGAAGACGCCGCGGTCCGCTGTGCTCACAACGTCCAGGTCCATGTCGATGACGTGGAATTCGGTGACGTGCGGCCGGATGGGGTTCCATTCATGGGCAACGGCGAGGTCGATGTAGATCCGGACGCCGCCGGGGTGGGCATCATCGTAGAAGGTGGCTACCCAGTCGCCGTCGCGCGGAACCAGGAGCACGGCGTCGGACCTGGTGTAGAACGCCGCGCCGGGCCGGGAACAGAACTCGTTGGTGCCCTGGAAGATCCACCAGCCGTGCCGGTCCTCGCCGAGGTAGCGGCCGGGCACCACCCAGTGTGCCTTGCCGTTCCACTTGCGGTTGCGGGCCACCACCAACTGGCCGGGTTCGAGTCCCTGCGGTGTCCTGGTTGCCCCGGGGTGGCCGGTTTCGTGCTGGTCCCCCAGCATGCCGGGATACGCGGGCCCGCCTTGGTCCTCCAGCCTTTCTTCTCCCCTCACAGGATGGGGAGGCTGCCGGTGGTGGGGTGTTGTTGCCCCGGCAATGGACGCGCGAAGGGGACCTTTGTCCCCAAAACCTGGGCGACGACGTCGTGCGTGATCTGTTGGGCCGTGAGGCCAACGCGCTCCAGCACCTCGCCGCGGGTGCCATGGTCCAGGAACTCAACCGGAAGGCCCACTTCGTTCAGGGCGGTGTCCACCCCTGCCGCCCGCATTTCCTGCCGGATCCGTGATCCCACTCCGCCGGCGCGGACGCCGTCCTCGATGCAGATCACCAGGCGGTGGTGCGAGGCCAGGGCGATGATTGAACGGCGGACCGGAAGCACCCAGCGGGGGTCCACCACGGTGGTGCTGATCCCCTGCGCGCCGAGCCGGTTGGCCACGTCGAGGGCGAGCTCGGACATGGCGCCGACGCTGACGATGAGGACATCGTTGGCAGTGGAGCCAGCGGGCCGGCGTGCCAGCACGTCAACGCCGTCGCTGAGGCGTTCCAGCGCTTCGATTTCAGCGCCGACGGATCCCTTGGAGAAACGGACCACGGTGGGTGCGTCATTGATGGCCACGGCTTCGCGCAGCTCCTCGCGGAGGCGTGAGGCGTCGCGGGGCGCGGCGAGGTGGAGGCCGGGGACGATCTGGACCATGGACATGTCCCACATGCCGTGGTGGCTGGCGCCGTCCGGGCCGGTGACGCCTGCCCGGTCCAGGACGATCGTGACGCCGGCCTTGTGCAGGGCCACGTCCATGAGCAGCTGGTCGAAGGCGCGGTTGAGGAAGGTGGCGTAGACGGCCACCACGGGGTGCAGTCCGCCGAAGGCCATGCCGGCTGCGGACGTCAGGGCATGCTGTTCAGCAATTCCAACATCGATAACCCGGTCCGGGTGCTTGGCGGCAAACTTGTGCAGGCCCACCGGGATGAGCATGGCTCCGGTGATGCCCACGATGTCTTTGCGCTCGTCCGCGATGGCAGCGATTTCGTCGGCAAAAACCGACGTCCAGGACTTTGCGCCCGCAGTACCGGTGGGTTCGCCGGTCTCCGGATCGATGATGCCGACGGCATGGAACTGGTCTGCCTCATGGGCGCGGGCGGGCGCATAGCCATGGCCCTTTTCGGTCATGGCGTGGACGATCACCGGGCCGTGGTAGTTCCGTGCAGTGGCGAGGGCGTGCTCCAGGGCCTGCAGGTTATGCCCGTCCACAGGGCCGATGTACTTCATACCGAGGTCCTCGAACATGCCCTGCGGGGCCCACCAGTCCTTGACGCCCTTCTTCATGGCGTGGAGGCTCTTGTAGGTGAACTGGCCCGCCGGGCCCCCGTTCTGGAGCTTCTTCTTCCACCAGTCCAGCGCCTTCTCGTAGGCAGGTGCTGCACGGAAGGAGTCGATGGTGGGGCGCAGGGACGCCAGGTAATCGGCGAAACCACCCACTGTGGGTGCGTAAGAGCGGCCATTGTCGTTGACGACAATGACTACGCGCCGCTTCTTGTCGGCTGCAATGTTGTTGATGGCCTCCCAGGCCATCCCGCCAGTCAGCGCGCCATCCCCCACGACGGCGACGACGTGGCGGTCGCCTTCGCCGGTGAGCTGCCGGGCGCGGGAGATCCCGTCAGCCCAGGACAGTGACGAGGACGCGTGGGAGCTTTCCACGATGTCGTGTTCCGACTCGGCCCGCGAGGGGTAGCCGGAGAGGCCGCCCTGCTGGCGGAGAGTGCTGAAATCCTGCCGGCCGGTCAGCAGCTTGTGTACGTAGGACTGGTGCCCGGTGTCGAAGACGATGCTGTCCCGCGGAGAGTCGAAAATGCGGTGCACGGCCAGCGTGAGTTCCACGACGCCGAGGTTGGGTCCGAGGTGGCCGCCCGTCTGGGAAACGTTAGTAATCAGGAATTCCCTGATCTCCGAGGCCAGCTGTTCCAGCTGCTCTTCGGATAAATCGTTCAGGTCCTGCGGATTCCGGATGGTGTCCAAGATTCCCAATGACCCCTCCTTCGGGTGGTAGACGTGCCGTTTAACTCTAACGCCTTGGTCCGCGGACAAAGCTCAGCCGGACGGCCGAAGCCCCGGCTGGTCGGTGACCGGCCGGGGCTTCGGAGTGGTTCTGCCTGCTGGCAGGCTCCGCTAGTTCGCGGAGATCTGGCGCAGCACGTACTGCAGGATGCCGCCGTTGCGGTAGTAGTCCGCTTCACCCGGCGTATCGATACGAAGGACGGCGTCGAAGGTCTTCGAGGAGCCGTCTTCGGCGGTTGCCGTGACCTTGAGGGTCTTGGGCGTGGTGCCTTCGTTCAGGGCGGTGACGCCCTCAACCGAGAAGGTTTCCGTGCCGGTGAGGCCCAGGCTGGCAGCGTTCTCGCCGGCCGGGAACTGCAGCGGCAGGACGCCCATGCCGATGAGGTTGGAGCGGTGGATGCGCTCGTAGCTCTCGGCGACGACGGCCTTGACGCCCAGCAGGGCGGTACCCTTGGCAGCCCAGTCACGCGATGAACCCGAACCGTATTCCTTGCCTGCCAGGACCACCAACGGAGTGCCGGCTGCCTGGTAGTTCTGGGCGGCGTCGTAGACGTAGGCCTGCGGGCCGCCTTCCTGGGTGAAGTCGCGGGTGAAGCCGCCCTCCACGCCGTCGAGGATCTGGTTCTTGATGCGGATGTTCGCGAACGTACCGCGGATCATCACCTCGTGGTTGCCACGGCGGGAACCGTACGAGTTGAAGTCCTTGCGCTCCACGCCGTTGGCCAGCAGGTACTGGCCGGCGGGGGTGTCGGACTTGAAGGAACCGGCAGGCGAGATGTGGTCCGTGGTGACGGAGTCGCCGAGCTTCAGCAGCACGCGGGCGCCGCTGATGTCCTTGACCGGCTCAGGCTGGGCCTTCATGCCTTCGAAGTACGGGGGCTTCCGGACGTAGGTGGACTTGGCATCCCAGGCGAAGGTGTCGCCCGCAGGGGTGTCCAGCGCCTTCCAGCGGTCGTCGCCTTCAAAGACGCCCTCGTAGCCGCGGGCAAACATGCCCTTGTCGATCGATGAGTCAATGACCTGCTGGACCTCGACCGGGTTCGGCCAGATGTCCTTGAGGAAGACGTCATTGCCGGCTTCGTCCTGGCCCAGGGCATCGGCTTCGAAGTCGAAGTCCATGGTTCCGGCCAGGGCGTAGGCGATGACCAGCGGCGGGGAAGCCAGGTAGTTCATCTTGACGTCCGGGTTGATGCGGCCTTCGAAGTTGCGGTTGCCGGAAAGCACAGCCGTGACGGAGAGGTCGTTGGCCTGGATGGCTTCGGAGATCTCGGCGTCGAGCGGGCCGGAGTTGCCGATGCAGGTGGCGCAGCCGTAGCCCACGATGTAGAAGCCGAGCTTCTCCAGGTAAGGGGTCAGGCCCGACTTGTTGTAGTAGTCGGTCACCACCTTGGAGCCCGGGGCGACGGAGGTCTTGACCCACGGCTTCGCGGCCAGGCCCTTTTCCACGGCGTTGCGCGCAAGCAGGGCAGCAGCCAGCATCACCGAGGGGTTGGACGTGTTGGTGCAGGAGGTGATCGACGCGATCGACACCGCACCGTGGTCCAACTCGAACTCCCGGCCGTCCGCGGTCGTGACGGCCACCTTCTTGGACGGGCGTCCATTGGCCTTGGGGCCGTGGCTGTGGGGCGCCTGCTCCGTGAGGTGCGTTGCCGAAGCGGTGAACGACGGGGAATCCGACGCCGGGAAGCTCTCGTCGATGGCTTCGTCCAGGCTGCCGTCGGCCAGGTCAACCTTGACGTAGTTGCGGAGATCCTCGCGGAACTGGTCCTTGGACTCGCTGAGGATGATCCGGTCCTGCGGACGCTTGGGGCCGGAGATCGACGGAACAACCGTGGACAGGTCCAGTTCCAGGTACTCGGAGAACTTGATCTCGCGGGAAGGATCGTGCCAGAGGCCCTGTTCCTTCGCGTACTCCTCGACCAGGGCAACATTCTCATCGGAGCGGCCCGTGAGGCGCAGGTAGTCCAAGGTGACGTCGTCGATGGGGAACATGGCGGCGGTGGAGCCGAACTCCGGGCTCATGTTGCCGATGGTGGCGCGGTTGGCCAGCGGCACGGCCGCGACACCCTCGCCGTAGAACTCAACGAACTTGCCCACCACGCCGTGCTGGCGCAGCTGCTCGGTGATGGTGAGAACGACGTCGGTGGCGGTGGCGCCGGCCGGGATGGACCCGGTCAGCTTGAAGCCGACGACGCGGGGAATGAGCATGGAGACGGGCTGGCCGAGCATGGCTGCCTCGGCTTCGATGCCGCCGACGCCCCAGCCGAGAACGCCCAGGCCGTTGACCATGGTGGTGTGGGAGTCGGTGCCGACGCAGGTGTCGGGGTAGGCACGCAAAGCGCCGTTGACTTCACGGGTCATGACCGTGCGCGCCAGGTACTCGATGTTGACCTGGTGCACGATGCCGGTTCCCGGGGGACGACCTTGAAATCGTCAAACGCGGTCTGGCCCCAGCGCAGGAACTGGTAGCGCTCACCATTGCGCTGGTATTCGATCTCCATGTTGCGCTCCAGCGCGCCGGAGTTACCGAAGGCATCGATCTGCACCGAGTGGTCGATGACCATTTCGGCCGGTGCCAGCGGGTTGACGCGCTTGGGGTCGCCACCAAGTTCCTTGACGGCTTCACGCATCGTCGCCAGGTCCACCACGCAGGGGACGCCGGTGAAGTCCTGCATGATCACGCGTGCCGGCGTGAACTGGATTTCTGTATCGGGTTCCGCATTGGGATCCCAGCCTGCCAGGGCGCGGACGTGATCGGCAGTGATGTTCGCGCCGTCCTCGGTCCTCAGCAGGTTTTCAAGCAATACCTTGAGGCTGAACGGAAGGTTTTCTGCACCTTCAACGGAGTTCAACCGGAAAATTTCATATTCGGTTCCGGCTACATTAAGTTTGCCTTTTGAACCGAAGCTGTCCACAGTGCTCATCGCAGGACTCCTCTCGCAACAGTTTCATCTTTGTCGCGCGGTTGACCGCCTGCTAGTTAGGTGGTCCTAATTAGCTCAGGACCCGAAAATGGCACACAGCCGCCCGCGAATACGGGGCGCGACGTGGGACTACTACGGCCATCGTAGTCGAAAACGCCGTGGCCATCATGGATGCCGCCGTCATGAACGGGGCGTCAGCAGCGCCACTGTCTCCAAGTGGTGGGTGTGCGGATAGATGTCGAAGGCCCGCAGGTTGGCGAGCTCCCAGCCCGCGTCCCGGAAGTAGGACACGTCACGGGCGAACGACGCCGGATCGCAGGATACGTAGGCGATGGCCCGCGGGTGCGCATCCACCAGTTGCCGCACCACTGCCTTGCCGGCACCGGCGCGCGGCGGGTCGAGGACCAGGGCGTCGAAATTCCGCGGTTTCTGGCGGAGGACACGCTCCACCCGGCCCTGGACAATTTCCACTTGCGGGGCAGCGTGGAGGTTCTTGCGCGCATCCCTGCTGGTTCCCGGTGCGCCCTCGACGGACAGTACCGAGCCGGTCTCCCCGACAGCGTCGGCCAGCACTGCGGTGAACAGTCCGGCGCCGGCATAAAGGTCCGCAACCACCGCACCGGGGTGCAGGAACCCGCCCCCGTGCAGGAAATCTGTGACAGCCCCCACAAGTGTCCCGGGCGCGTCGCGGTGGATCTGCCAGAACCCGGCGCCCGTGACCCGGTAGTCGTGGCCCGCCGCGGATTCCTGTACCCACGAACGGCCCCGCAACCGGGTCACCTCCCCCGAGGCGGCGTCGAACCCTGCCGCCGACACGTCATCCGGCAGGGCCGCGGCAACAGCAGCCAGTCGTTTGGGTTTTGTTCCCTCCGCCGGAGCCAGCAGCACCAGCGGGCGGGAACCGTTGGCCGGGGCCGCGACTTCCACCCGTTCGATGCCCTGCAGGTCGATGTTCCACAGCTGCAGGGCATTGATGGCGTCCGTGGCGAGCGGCATCTCCCGAACCGGGAGGACCTGGGTGGAGCGGTGCGCGTGCATGCCCAGCTTCCCCGAGGGGGTCACCGAGAAACTGGCGCGCGTGCGCCACCCAAGGCCTGGCCCGCCGTCGGCCGCTTCCCCCACGGCCTCAACGACGCCGCTCCAGCCGGCCGGCGACTGTCCCGTCCCGCCCAGCCGCCTGAGCTGTTCGTCCAGCACCTCGGCTTTGAGCCGAAGCTGCCGGTCCAGGCTGATGTGGCCGAACTCCGCACCGCCCACCGGAGGATGTCCGTGCCCCCAGGCCCGGGTGGAATCCGCCGCATGCCAAAAGTGGTCCACGCGGTCCGGGGAGGCGTCCAGTACGTCCACGACGTCGGCGCGCCAGAACTTCGCGTTGTCCCCGGCGTCGGTGAGCCGCACCCGGACCTTTTCCCCGGGAATGCCGTGGCGGACGAAGATGACGCGGCCTTCGTGGCGGGCTACGCAGTGGCCGCCGTGGGCAACGGGCCCCACCTCGACGACAAGTTCCTCCCCCGCATGCGCATCTGCTGTGCTGTTGGCGGCGGTGGTGGAAGTTCTGGAGGTCATTGCACGTCCTGGAGGTTCTTGGCTTCTTCGGATGATTTGAGCTGCCATGGCACGCTGGCCACCATGACTCCGGGTTCGAAGTGCAGCCTGGTCTTGATGCGCAGGGCCGTCTGGTTGTGCACCAGCTGCTCCCACCACTTGCCCACCACGTACTCGGGGATGTAGACCACCACCAGGTCGCGCGGAGAGTCGAGCCGCATCTGTTTGATGTATTCCATGATGGGCGTGACGGTTTCGCGGTACGGGCTCGCCAGCACCGTCAGGGGAACGGGGATGTCCAGTTTCTCCCAGTCGTTGACGGTGTGCGCGGTTTCGGCGGCGTCGATGTCAACGGTGATGGCGTCCAGCCGGGACGGGCGCGACGCGCGGGCGTAGGCCAGCGCGCGGAGCACCGGCTTGCGCACGTGGGACACCAGGAGGACGGCGTGGACGCGGGTGGGCAGCGCGCGGGGAGACGAGTCCTCGTCCACGGCCAGTTCCTTGGCCACGTTGTCGTAGTGCGCCCGGATGCTCCACATGATGAGGAACAGGATGAACATGGCGAGCAGCGCAATCCAGGCACCCTGTTCGAACTTGGTGATGAGCACGATCACCAGGACCAGCGCTGTCATGCCGAAGCCGATGGTGTTGATGGTGCGGGACTTCATCATCCTGCGCCGCACTGCTTTGTCCTTGGCAAGCTTCAGCTCCCGGCCCCAGTGCCGGATCATGCCGAGCTGGCTGGCCGTGAAGGAGATGAAGACGCCGACGATGTAGAGCTGGATGAGCTTGGTGACATCGGCGTTGAACGCGATGATCAGCACCAGTGCTCCGGCGGCCAGGGCCAGGACACCGTTGCTGAACGCCAGCCGGTCACCCCTGGTGCGGAGCTGGCGCGGCAGGTACCCGTCCTGGGCGAGGATGGACCCCAGCACCGGGAACCCGTTGAACGCGGTATTGGAGGCGAACACCAGGATGACGCCGGTGGCGGCCACCACGATGTAGAACGGAATCGAGCCCGGGCCGAAGATCGTCTGCGCGATCTGGCTGATGGCCGGGTTCTGGATGTACCCCTCGGGCAGCGGGCTGCCGTTGAGCAGGAACTCCTTGGCCGGGTCCAGGACAATGTGGACCTTTGTTGCCTGGGCCAGGAACATGATCCCTGCCAGCATCGAGGCGCCGATAACGCCCAGCAGAAGCAGCGTGGTGGCGGCATTCTTGCTCTTGGGCGGACGGAAGTTGGGCACGCCATTGCTGATCGCTTCAACGCCGGTGAGGGCCGCCGCTCCCGAGGAGAAGGCACGCAGCAGGAGGAAGGCGCCGGCAAGTCCCACGAGGCCCTCGTCGAAGCCTGCCGCCGGGACGATCGTGAAGGCGGCGGAGGGGGCCTCACCCACCTGTCCGGTGGCCACCTGGTAAACGCCCACCGCCGTCATGCCAAAGATCGAAGCCATAAAGATGTACGTGGGGACGGCGAAAACGCTGCCGGCCTCCTTGATGCCCCGGAGGTTAACCAGGGCCAGGATGATCACGCCGATGGTGGCGATGGTGGCCTGCTGCCCGTGGAGCGAGGGCACCGCCGTCGTCAAGTATGCCGCGGCCGATGACATGGATACCGCCACGGTGAGGACGTAGTCCACCAGGAGTGCTGAGGCGACAGTGAGCCCGGCGTACTTGCCCAGGTTCTCATTGGCGATCTCGTAATCGCCACCGCCGGACGGGTAGGCATGGACATTTTGCCGGTAGGACGCCACCACGGTCAGCAGGACCACCATGACGGCCAGGCCAACCCACGGGGAAAAGGCCACGGCACTGACACCGGCCAGGGCCAGGGTGAGCAGGATTTCGTCCGGCGCGTACGCGACGGAGGACAGTGCATCAGACGCGAAGATCGGAAGGGCGATCTTCTTCGGAAGCAGGGTATGGGCCATCCTGTCATTCCGGAACGGCTTGCCCACCAGAACGCGCTTAACCGCGTTGAATATTGTCAGCACTCCACAAAGCTAGTCTGATTCCCGGATGATGTCATGACGGCAGCCAGGCGGCAGGAAGCAGGGGCGCTGCCGGTAGAGTTCTAGCTGCAGAAGCTGGACCGGAATACAGAGGAGATACGGTGGCGCATTTCGTGATCATGGGATGTGGCCGGGTGGGGGCGACACTGGCGCACACCCTCGAAGATGCCGGGCACTCAGTGGCCATCATCGACCAGGACGACCGCGCGTTCCGCCGGCTCCGGCAGGGGTTCACGGGGCGGAAGGTTACCGGCGTCGGTTTCGACAGGGAAACGCTCAAACAGGCCGGAGTAGCAGAGGCCTACGCCTTTGCAGCTGTATCAAGCGGCGACAACTCCAACATCCTGGCCACCCGGGTGGCCCGCGAAACCTTCCATGTGCCGCATGTGGTGGCGAGGATCTACGATCCCGGCCGCGCCGAAATTTACCAGCGCCTGGGCATCCCCACCGTGGCGGCCGTCCGCTGGAGCGCCGACCAGGTGCTCCGCCGGATCCTTCCGGAGCAGCATCTTGCCGGCGACTACCGCGAACCGTCCGGACGCCTGGTGCTGGCGGAACTGGACCTGGACGCCGGGTGGGTAGGCCACAGGATCAGCTCCATCGAGAAGGCTGCCGGCGTTCGCGTGGCGTTCCTCACCCGTTTCGGAGAAGGGCTGCTGCCGGATGCCGGCACGGCCTACCAGGACGGCGACACCGTCCACGCCATGCTCCAGGTGGACCGCACGTCCCACGTCGCCCAGGTCCTGGCCAAAGCCCCCGCTAAGGAGTTGCAGTGAAAGTCGTGATCGTTGGCGCGGGCAGCGTCGGATCGTCCATTGCCAGGGAATTGCTGTCCCACAAGCACGAGATCCTCCTGATCGACCTCAAGCCCGAGGTCATCGGCCGCAGCGGCCTTCGGGGCGCGCATTGGCTGGTGGGTGACGCCTGCGAGCTGAGCACGCTCCAAGGGGCGAAGGTTGAGGAAGCCGACGTGGTGGTGTCCGCCACGGGCGATGACAAGGTCAATCTTGTGGTCTCGTTGCTGGCGAAAACCGAGTTCGGCGTGGGCCGCACGGTGGGCCGCGTCAACAACCCCAAGAACGACTGGATGTTCAACGACTCCTGGGGCGTAGACGTGGCTGTCAACACCCCACAGCTGATGACAGCACTGGTGGAAGAGGCCGTGGAAATCGGCGACCTGGTACGGCTCCTGACCCTCCAGACGGGTGTTGCCTCCCTGGTGGAATTCACTGTTCCGCACGACTCGCATGTCATTGGGAGCACCGTGGGCGACATCGAATGGCCCGATGATTCCACCCTGGTGGCGATCCTGCGGGACCATGCACCCATCACACCCAGCCGGGATGACGTCATCGACGGCGGTGACGAACTGTTCTTCGTCACCACCATCGCGGCGGAGGATGAATTGCGTGCCCTCCTCTCCCCCGATGCTGCCGATTCGTCGGCACAGTCGGAGGAAGAAGAAACGCCCGGCGGTCAGGTGCCTTCAGGCGCCGGCGCTGCCGCTGGCGGCGGGGATCACGGCCGCACTGAGAATGGCAGCGCGAGGCACTCCGATGCTGCTACTGGGAATGGCAGCGCCGCATCCGCTGATACTGCGCGTTCCGGCACGACGCAGGATTCCCGTCAGGCCCGGCAGTCGTCCCTGGAGGACGACGGGTTCGACGGGTAGCGGGGCCGGCACCTGTGGCGTGAGCCGCCCGGGCCAGCGGTGGCCGCCTGAACAGGGCCCGTGGTGGTGGAAACCCCGGCGAGCCTAGTCTTTCGCGGGCGTCTCGCTGCCTGCTGCATCCGCGGCGGCAGCGGGCCGGGTGACCAGCCAAGCGATCCAGACGCCGAGGATGTACAGCGGGGCGCCCATGATCAGGCGCGTGGTCGCCAGGGCTGCGAGCCCGTCCGGTCCCATCAGGTAGAGCGGGACCTGCACCAGGAGCCGCAGTGCCAGGACGCCGACAATGATCCAAGTGCCCAGCTGGTAGGCACGAACGCGGGCCGGATCCTTGCGCCAGTCCAGCCCTTCATTGCGGATAAAACCGAACAGCAGCCCAGCAACCGGCCATTTCACGAAGATCGAGATCACCATCGCAATGATGTACGCCCCGTTGGTAAAGAACCCGGGAAGGTAGAAATCCTCGGCCTTACCTGTGGTGTTTGCAAGCCACGCGGAAATGCCGACGCCGACAACGCCGGCGAGTGCCTGGGTCAGCGGCCGCCGCTGCACGAGCCGCGCCACAGTGAACACCGCCGCGGAGGCCAGCGCCGCCACCAGCGACGGGGTGAGGTCCTGGGTCACGGTGAAGGCAATGAGGAACACCAGCCCGGGCAGGATGCTCTCGGCAATGCCCTGGACCCCGCCCGCGCTCTTCAGGACGTCAACGCGCCCGTCGTCGGTCCTGTGCAGTCCAGCCTTGGCCGCGTAGTCGGCGGCCAAGCCTGCCATTGGCGAGGACTCCCCGCCGTCCCGTGGGCCGTTGTCCCGGGTGTAGTCGGCCGGGAAGTTGCCGGCCTGGTCCCTGGTGGCGCGGGACTGACCGCCCTCCGCGCCGTTAGCTCCGGAGTTTCCGGTGGTGTCAGGGTGGGCCGCGCCGGGCGACGGGTCTGGCTGGTGCGCGGTCATTCGTTCTCCTGGTGGGAAAGTATTTCGTAGCGCGGGTTGAAGATGGTGGGCATCCCCTCGCTCCTGGACAGCATGCCCTCGAGCTTGAGTTCGGTCCCGGCTTCAATGCCGGGAACGCGGCGCCGGCCCAGCCACACGACCCTGAGGCGCGCCCTTGCCGCGCTGGCACGGCCGGATCCCGGACGGAGGGCGCCGGAGTCGGAGACAATAGCGCTGAAGGCCGCCGTCCGGTCGGCTGGAACATAGGTGACGGACTCGATGCGGCCCTGGCACAGAACGCGCCCCTTGTCCGGCAGTTGGTCCAGGGGAACCGGAGCCCTGCCGTGCGACGCCGGTGATCCCCCACCCATGGCTTCAGCCAATCTGGGTGATTTCGGGGCCGCGTTCCGGCTCCTGGAGGTTGGGAGCGCCCGGAGGCGGTGTGGTGGTTGCGTCCTTGGGGAGGCGCAGCTGGAGGAGGTCGCGTGGGGGCATGGGGCTGTCCCCGCGGACCACAACCACCTTCCGGAACAGTTCTTCGAGCGGTTCGGCCGCGTCACGTTCAAGCGCAGCAGGTCCGCCGAGCACGCCACGAAGGAACCAGCGGGGTCCGTCGACGCCGATGAAGCGCGCCACGCGGAATCCCTGGCTGCCGTCGGGGAGCCCGGCAGGAAGCTTGGCCACGAGTTCTGTTCCGAAGGGTCCTTCGATGTCCTCCACCTGCCCGCCCTGCGCACCGACCGACTGGCCGATCTGGGTGCGGATTTCTTCCCAGAGCTCTTCGGTCTTGGGTGCGGCAAAGGCCTGCAGCTGCAGGCTGGATCCATTGAGGTCCAGGGTGACTGCCACGACCCGCTGGGTGGCTTCCTCAACCTCGAGGCGGAGCTGGAGGCCCTCACTGGGGGTGATCAGCAGGGCGCCGAGATCCACATAACCGTCGCGGCTGCTGATTTCAGACTCATCCAAGGGGCCGTTGGCTCGCTGGTCGACTGCCTCCGCATCGCCGTCTGCGGGCGCATCGTCAGCGAGCAACCCGTCCGGTGCGTCCGGTTGCTCCGTCTTGGCTTTCCTGCCGAACCCAAAGGCCATGAGGATGTTTCTCCTTTAGTGTGAAAGTTCCGGTCCGGCCCTGGAAGGTACCGTCGCCGTACTGCGTTGCCCGTGGCACCAGCTGCCACGGGCCGAATCAGGCTCCGGGCTGATTGAACCCGCCGGTGGAGCCGAAGCCCCCGGTGCCGCGCACGGACCCGCTCAATTCCGTGACTGGAACGAACTGTGCATACTCGACGCGCTGGATGACCATCTGGGCAATTCTATCGCCGCGCCGCAGCTCGATGGCCTGGCTCACATCAGTGTTCAGGAGGGTGACCGAAATCTCGCCGCGGTAGCCGGCGTCGACCGTTCCCGGGGCGTTGACGATGGTGAGGCCGTGCTTGGTTGCGAGGCCGGAACGGGGGTGGATCAGGGCGACGAATCCCTCGGGAAGGGCAATGGCCACCCCGGTGGGGACGAGCCGACGCTCACCGGGCTGCAGGGTAACGTCCTGCCGCGCGCGGAGGTCCGCGCCGGCGTCGCCGGGATGGGCGTAGGAGGGCGCTTCCAGGTCCGGATCCAGCATCTTCAGCTGGACCTGCAGGGTGGGAGCGGAGGCCGAAAGTTCCGGCGCTTCGTCGAAAACGGTATTTGCTGTGGCGGGTTGATCAGTCACAGTCACTCACTCTAACCCGCGCCTCAGGATCAGACCTAGGGTGGGCCCTGAAGGGCGAAGGCCCGTGGCCGGGGTGAACGGCACGTGCGGATTGCACGCCAAGATGAAATAGCCCGGCAAAGGTGGAAAGCTTGGCCTATGCCCGAAACAAGCTCCCCTGCCCCCACGCCCAGCCCGTCTACAGGGTCTTCGGCCACTTATAGGGAGAAGCTCTGGCCCAACGTGTGGATCTGGATCATCGCAGCTGGGATCTCGGCAGCCGGGATCCTGGTGTTTGCACCGATCAGCATGTTCGCCGGCATCACTGCGGCAGTGGTCCTTTTCGTCATCATTGCGGTACTCCTGATCTTGTCGACACCCACCCTCCTGGTCACCGGGGAAACCTTCACCGTCGGCCGCGCCACCATCGAACGCAAGTTCGTCGGCGCCGTCGAACACTTCAGCGGCGGGGAAGCAACGGCGGAACGGGGCACCAGGCTCAACGGCCTGGCCTACCTCTGCATCCGCGGGTGGATCGACCCCGTAGTCAAGGTGGAGATCACCGATCCTGCCGACAAGACGCCCTATTGGCTGACCTCGACGCGGCACCCGGAAGAACTCGCGGCGGCCCTCACCCGCCACTGATACGTCAGTTACGCCTGTGCGGGCCAGGGAACGGAACGGCTGACAACGCCGGGACCGTCGCTCTCGGATAGAAACGCGGTGGCATCGCCGGAAAGGCCGGAATATCGCGGCGCGCCCTGCCCCTTGAGGCAAATATCGCCCACCGGGTGGCAGAGTTTCGATTGATAGTGATGCCAGGGTGGAGGATTTTGGATGCAGGATCTACGGCTTGTAGGCGTGCACGACGACGGGACTCACCTCCTGTTGAGCGGGGCCGGCGGCGAGATGTTCCGGCTGCCGATCGATGAAGCGCTCCGGACAGCGGGCCGGTCGGCTCCGAAGCCGACGCCGGAAAGGCCCGCCATTCCGATGTCCCCACGGGACATCCAGGCGCGGATCCGTGCCGGCGCTACGGCTGCCGATGTCGCAGAACTCTCCGGCCTGCCGCTTGCAAAAGTTGAGCGCTACGAAGGCCCGGTCCTTGCCGAACGTGAATACATTGCGCAGCAGGCCCGCAAGGTCGAAGTAGCCACGCCCTCCCCCGGCCACGACGTATACAGGTCCGCTTTCGGCGACAACCCCGCCACCTTGGACGAGATGGTGTCGCACCGGCTGACCGCCCACGGCATCGACCCCTCATCAGTGGAATGGGACTCCTGGCGCAGGCAGGACGGAACCTGGACCGTCACCGCAAGCTTCCAGGCAAAGACTGACGGCACTGCCGGTATCGGCGAGGAACCGCCGGCCACGTGGACTTTCAACCCCGTCCGGAAGGCACTGCAGAACACCAACCGCTGGGCCCAGCAGCTCAGTGAACTGGAGCCCCTGGATGGACCAGTTCCGGCCCGCCGCCTGTCGGCCGTCTCGGACCGGCCATTCGATTTCGAAACCGACGCCGATGCGGTGCGGACTGGCCCGCAGGGTGTCGTTGCAGTGCCCGGCAAGGAAGCTGATGGGCTGCTGGACATGCTCCGTTCCCGCCGGGGCCAGCGCCTGGGCGTCGACGAGGACTCGGATGATGCCCTTGCCATGCTCCTGACCCACGGGGTACCGGCGGCTCACCCGCGGCCGTCAGAGGTTGTCCCCGAACCTGAGGCTGAGGCCGACGTCGAAGAACCTGACAACGGGCAACAGGACGACCAGCCGGATACTCCCGCAGCAAAGGGCGATTCCTTCGTCCGCCGCCGTGATGCGAGGCCCTCCATGCTGTCCCGGCTAAGCCTGATCCCGCCTCACCGTGACGTTGAGGATGACGTCCTCCGATTGCACGAAGGCGTCAGCACGGAAACGCGCGAGGTCACCATCGTCGCGTCCCCGCAGAGCAGCGCATCCCAGCAGGACAGCCAGTCCGCTCCGGAACGCCCGGCTGACACGCCCTCCAACGACGCTCCCTCCGGGCGTGACAGCAGTACTAATGCAGGGTTGGACGAGCTGCTGGGCGGCGGCCAGCGCCGGTTCGCGTCGAGGAACGACGACGGCCAGTCCAGCGTGAAGGGGCAGTCGCCGGAAGCCGAGGCGCCCGAGCGCCAGCCTTCCCGCCCCAAGCGGTCCAGCGTCCCGTCGTGGGACGAGATTGTTTTCGGCACCCGCAGCGAATAGCGGTATATAGCAGCTCCTCCGGTTTTCACCGGGGACTTCGAATATGCAGCGGCAAAAGTTCGACTTGTGCTGTGCAGGGTCCCTGCGGGACTGGCGGCTATTAGGCGTGCAGCAACCAGTCTGTCCGGCTTCCCCATGGATCAGCGGGCAGTATGAAGGGTGTCGCGTAGAAGGCGTCCCACAGCGGATCGTCCGGGGAGAGATCGCCGGGTTCGATGAGGTCCCCACCGAGGAGTTCTCCGTCGAGTGACTCGTCGTCAGGTGGGTCCGCGAGCAGGTGTTCCGGAAAGACTGCAATGCCGGCAAGAATCTGCTCCTCCAACGACCATTGCGTTTCAGCTGATCCGTTGACAATCGTTCCCTCAGGCAGTTCCCCGCGCGTTTGCTCTACCGGCTCCTGTGCACTGGCCATTCTTTCGACCGCGTCAGTCCCGCCCTTCAAGATAACGTCGCTGCACACCGCCAGTTCTCCCCCCACGCGCGGCTCCCCGGTCAGGCCAGGTTCGTCGCCCGCACCAAAGTCCCCGGTGGAGGCAAACACTTCAGCCGCACCAAAGTCCCCAGTCGCCTCAGAGTCTCTAGCCGTCGTAAGTTCTCCAGCCTCGCGGACGTCTCCGGTGGCGCGTGGCTCCCCGGCCGCGCCAGCGTCGCCGCCCGGAGTGAGGTCTCCGGTCACGCCAGAGTCTCCGGCCGCGCCAGTGTCTTCATTCAGCGCCCTGTCCGGTGCCAGTTCAGAGAGTGCGGGTGGCCAGTGTGGTGGTTGGGGGTCGGGGTGTTGGCCCGGGTAGTGGCGGCCGGTGGGTGAGGTCCAGCCGGGTGGTTCGGTTGTGGTGGCGGGTGTGGGGTTCCAGGCGCTGTTGTGTTTGAGGCGGTGATGTTTCGGGCAGAGTTGTGCCAGGTTGCTGACTCCTGTTGTGCCGTGGTGTTGCCAGGCGGTGAGGTGGTCGGTGGGGTTGGTGCAGCCGGGGAACGTGCAGTGTCCGTCGCGCATCCTGATCCAGCGTTTCATCGCCTCCGACAGCCGGTAACTGGTCCTGCCAATCTCCAGCGGCGCACCGGTACGGGGGTCGACGAGGACCCGGTAAAACGAGGCCGCCCCGTCGGCGACGAGTTTGCGGGCCATCGCTGCCGGGATGGGCCCGTATCCGTCGAGGTCAGCCGGTTCGTCAGTGCTGCCCAACATTGTAAATATCGGAATGGTGACCAGCACGTCGGCTTTCGGCGCGGGGATCTTGCTGAGGTCAACGAAGTATGGGTCGGTCCCGGCGCCGGTTTCCTGGCCATCGATGGACCGGCCTGTGGCAGCGGCCCCGGTGTGGGCGCTCAAGAGGAGCGCGGCGGCGACGTCCGGCCGCAACTGGGTGAGGGTGCGGGTCTCTCGCGGTCCCTGGAGGCCGCGGGCGATGGCGGTGGTCTTGTTCCAGATGGCGCAGGCGGTGTCCCCGGGCAGGATCAGGGTAATTGTTGCCATCCCGTCGGCGCCGGGGCGGTATTCCATCCGCCGCTCCGCCACACACTTCGCATGCCGGATTGCAACGGAGGCGGGGTAGCTGCGTTCGCGCCAGGTCCTGACTTTCCGGCGGAACAGGTGCGCCACCAGGTCACCGGGCGCAGACCCCCGGGCACGGTTGGGGGCGTCCGGGTCGAAGAAATGCGCCACCAACGCCTCGGCCCCCTCGGCGGCGAGGCAGTCGGTTTCGTCGGCCACGATCACCGCATGCCGCCACGACACCGCACCCGCCGCCAGTGCGGCCGCGACCGTCGGCATCGCACAGACTTTGCGGGATTGGCTGATGAACGCTGAGGCGGCGCCCGGGCTGAGCGTCAGGACCCCGGCGACCTCCGCCGTCGTGGACATCTCCACAAACGCCCGCTCCGACCCTGTGGCCTCCGGCGGTGTCATCGCCTCCTGGAACTCCGCGAAATCCGCGGCGTCCGCTGCCATTCCGGCCGCGGCCTGGGCCTCCAAATGCTTCCAGAGCGCCAGCCGCTGCAGCCGCAGCTCCGACCTCCGCTCCAACACATCAACACCGGTAAGAATGGAACCGGAGACACCGGCCGCGCCCGTGCCACCCGGACCAACGAGGACGTCAGAACCGGTCCCCGCCAGGTCCAGACTGCCCGCACAGGGTTCACCCTCAAGCCATGAGTCCTCAAGGAACAGGGCGTCGAGGCCAGCAACAGAGGCCCGAAGACTCTCCATCGCTGCTGCTCCAACGCCTGCGTTTCCCATATAGACATCATCGCGCGAGGGTCTGACATTGATGCCGGTACGCGCAGCCACCTCCGACGGACCACACTCGGGGCGGTCCAAGTTCCGAATCCGGGAACGCCAACAGAAATAGCTAGGCCCCGGTCCCCGCGGCCGGTCCCCCGGATCCGTGCCAGAGGCATGCATCAACGTCGAACGGCAGGAGCTGGTCCTGCTCCGCCATCAGGTTGGCCCCATGGGCGGTGACACGGCGCATGAAGTGCCGCCGGCAGAGGGTCTCGTACCCCACCACCGGGACGTGGTGGCCGGCCACAGCCACGGCTCCGTCCACTGCCATGTCCACGTCGCCCACCACCACCTGGGCACCCTCGGTGACCATGACGCCGTCGACCGTCCTGGCGTTGTGCGTAGCGCGGCGCCCGCACCAGCACAAAGCCTCAACCTGCAGGACCTGGACGCGGTCAGCGAGTTCGATCAGCCGCTGCGAGCCCGGAAACAGCCTGGTCCGGAAGTCCGCAGTGATCCCGAACGCGAAAACATCCACGTCGATCTCATCCACCACTTTGGCGAGCTGCTCCACCTGCTCGGGCGTGTAGAACTGCGCTTCGTCGCAGATGAGGTAGTCGACGCGCTGGCCGTGGGTCCGCCGGCGCATGACTTCCTCCCAGAAGTCCGTGCCGTCCACCACCTCTACGGCGTCGGTTTCCAGGCCCAGTCGGCTGGAGATGCGTGATTCGCCGGCACGGTCGTTCCGGCTGAACCGTACTCCGCCACGGCCTCGGACCCGGTGGTTGTGGTCCATCTGCAACGCGAGGGTGGACTTTCCGCAGTCCATCGTGCCGGAGAAAAAGACGAGTTCAGCCACGGCGGCGGCCATCCTTGCCGCCGCCGGCGGTGAGGCAGAGCAGCGGAACTTCGCGCTCCGCCTTGGTCAGCGACCCGTGCTGGCCCACCACTTCCATGGCGGTGGGGCGGCTGCGCCGGGTGTCGTAGAGCGCCAGGGAATCCCGCGCTGCGATCATCACGTCGCCGATCCTGCCTTCGACGGCGGGCCGCACCGCACCGAAGAGCCCGGCGGCCACAGCTTCGTCCCGGGTGAAAGCCCAGACCTTGCTGCCGAAGCGGTTCCGCCATGCGGTGAGCACCCGGTCCCGGCCCGCTGTTCCGGCGGACTCTTCGAGGTAGAGGTGGACCATGCGGGGTTCGCCTGCGGTGTGCCGTACGCCTTCCACCAGGGCGGGCTCGGCGGAGTAATCGATCCGGTGCGGTTCCGGCACGTCCAGCATTCCGTGGTCAGCGGTCAGGAGAATGGTGGTCCCGGCCGGAAGCGAGGTGCTGAGCCGCTTGACGGTGGCGTCGAGTTCCTCGAGCTGGTGTTCCCACTGCTGGGACTGGCAGCCGTAGCGGTGCCCGGCTTTGTCCAGTTCGTTCAGGTAGAAGTACATCAGCGAGGGCCCGCTGCCGGACATGGCATCCGCGGCGGACGCGGTACGCGCATGGGACGTGGTGCCGGAGATGAACCGCCCGCCGCGCAAGGCTGCGCGGGTCATAGGCGAATCCGCGAACTGGGGCAGGCTGATGGTGGTGACGTCGGCATGTTCGGCCGCCCGTTCGAGCACCGTGGGGTGGGGCTGCCAGTCGTTGGGGTCCACTCCCGGGTCCCAGTTCCCCAGCAGGTTGACCACCTTGTCCTGCTGCGGATCGAGGACGTCGTAGCCCACCATGCCGTGCTGGCCGGGCGGCAGGCCGGTGCCAAGGCTGGACAGGGCTGCGGCGGTGGTGGAAGGAAACGCGGAGTCGATCCATACGGGGACCTCTCCCTGCCCCGCCTGGATGACCGAGCGGAGGAACGGCGTGTGGGCGGACTTCTGCTTGAGCAGGTTCCGGCCCAGGCCGTCCGCCACCACAACGCAGACCCGTTGCGACGGCGGCAGCTTCAGCGTGTTCTCAAACCCGCCGATTCCGAGGCTGGCTGCGGCGCTGGTCAGCACCTCGGCCACGGAACGGTGTCCGTAGGCCGGTGCCGGGGGAAGGTCCGACGCCGGTCCAGACACTGCGGCGGCAGCTGCAGGGGCGGCCGGGGGTTCTTGGGGGCGCTCTTCGGGCATCAGCGCTGCTGGTGGCCGCGGCTGAGGCGCGTGCCGAACACGCCGGCGCGGGGCCGGGGCGGCAGTGACTGCACGTGGGGTACGGGCGAGGTGGACCCGGTGTTGACGGCCCGCAGGGCGCGGGCAAAGAGCTTCGCGTCCTGGACTGCCTGCAGCCCGTCGGCCTCTGCGCTGATCCGCAGGACGATGTCTTCCTGCGCAATCGTGCCGGTATAGCCGTGGTCCGCTTCGCATTGGGGATCGCCGCAGCTGGCAGGACCCATGTCCAGGCGCTGGCCACCGGACCAGGCGATGGACAGTGTCAGTTCCCGCACGGGATCGGACGGCTTGTAGTTCTGCGGCTGGGCGTACATGTAGCTGAGGACCACCGAACGGATCTGGGCCACGGGAACGGACTCCGTGGAGATCTGGGCAACGATCTGTTCGCCCGCTTCATCCAGTTGCTGGTCGTCCACGTGGGTGATGACCAGCATGTCCGCGGTGAGGACCAGCACCGTGATGTGACGGCGGACTTCAGCACGGTCAAAGTGGGTTTCCAGATGCACCAGGTGTGCCACGCAGTCGCGGCCGTCCAGGGCGTCGTCCACCACGTCCGCCACGAGGCGGGGATAGAAACCGGCCTTTTGGAGGGCGCCTTCCAGGCTTTGGCCCTGGGAACTGTGGCTGTGTGAGCTGTGGTGGCGGATGGCCTGGTTTTCGTTGCCGGGCGTTTCAGGCGCCGAGGCGGGAGGCTGGGAGCTCATTCCCCCATTTTCACAGATGCGCCGCTCACTTTGCCAACCGCCCGCTCACCGCAGGGGACAAACGAACGACAAACTCGGCACAGCCGAACGACAAACACATGACTAGCGCGCCACAAACACCGGCAGATGGCGCGGCCGGCCAGCCCGTGGACCACCGCAGTGTCAGCCCCGCATGGCCCGCCGTGCGCTGTCCGTGCGCTGGGCGGCGTTCCCGATGCGGACGTCGGCCGCCAGGATGGTGGCCCCATTCGTCCCGCAGAGCACCGGGTTGAACTCCACCAGGGCGATTTCGGGGTGGTTGTCCTTCATCCACGCCAGCCGCCCTGCCAGGTCCTCCAGGGCGGAAACGTCGACGGCGGGAAGTCCCTGGTAGCCGAACAGCTTCCGCGCTGCCCGGGGCGCCCGGATGAAGTCGTGGACGTCCGCGGCGGACAGCGGCGGCACCCGGTGCGACCAGTCATCCAGCAGGTTCACGGCATCGCCGGCCAGGCCGAAGGAGATCACAGGTCCCAGCAACGGGTCCTCAATGGCCCGGAACGTGCACGCTTGGCCTACCGGCGCCATGGACTGCACCTCCAGGGCCGGATCGCCATAGAGGGCGAGGGCACGGCGCATCTGGACCACATCCCGGCGCAGCGACTCGGCGTCCTGGATGTCCAGGCGGACGCCGCCCAGGTCGAGCCGGTGCCGCAGGGCGGGGTCCGTCGTCTTCACGGCCACCGGCCAGCCGAGGCCCTCGGCGGCTTCCACCGCTTCGTCAGGGGTGTCGAAGGCCGCGGATGGCAGCACGGAAATGCCGTAGTGCCCCAGCAGGGACGCGGCCGCCGCGGGGTCCAGTTGCTTTAGCTGCTCCCCCTTGACGTCGCGGAGCTGTACTTCAATCTCGGCGCGGGCCCGGGCGGGATCGCAGCCCGGCGGTTCCACAAAGTGGCCGTGGTCCCGCGACACCCACTCCGAGTACCGCACCACGGCGGCGAGCGCAGCCACGGCCGCGCCGGGGTTGGAGAAACATGGCACGGCCTTGTCTGCGGCCCCCACCATGCCTTCAACGTAGACGGAGTCGTCCAGGATGCCGGTGAACGCTGCCACCACGGGCTTTCCGGCCTCGGCGGAGACGTCGGCCAGCGATTCCGCGATGCTGTCCACCGTGAGTCCGCGGGCCGGCAGGAGTGCTGCGACGGCGGCATGGACGTGCGCGGGACGCAGTGCCTCAAGCAGTGCTGCGCGCAGGGCGGGCAAGGCCACCGAGCGGCCGGCGTCGAGGTCCACGCCGGTCACCAGCTGCTCAACGCTGAGGCCGTGGTCTGCTGCACTGTCCGCCACTACCTTGCCCAGCGCCTGGGAGTTGCTGAGGATGGCAAGGCCGGGCCCGGCGGGCAGCGGCTGGCCCGCGACAACCTGGGCCACATCCACCAGCTGCTCGATGGTTCCGACGCGAATGACGCCGGACTGGCGCAGCATCGAGTCCAGCGCCCCGCCCGGCGCCTGGGTGGTGCGGACGGCGTGGCCCGGCGGCAGGCGCAGGCCCATGGTGTCGGACTTGGCCACGATCACCGGTTTGGTGTGTGCCAGGCGCCGGGCGATGCGGGAAAACTTGCGCGGGTTGCCGATTGATTCCAGGTAGAGGCCCACGGCGGAGGTGTCGGCGTCGTCTTCCCAGTACTGCATGATGTCGTTGCCGGACACGTCGGCACGGTTCCCGGCGGAAAGAAACGTGGACATGCCGAGGCGCCTGCGGCTGGACGCCGCGTACAGGGACACGCCAATGGCTGCCGACTGGCTGAACAGCCCCAGCCCGCCGCGACGCGGCAGGGTGGGAGCCATGGAGGCGTTGAGCCGGATCTCCGGGTGCGTGTTGATGATGCCCAGGGAGGCGGGGCCGATGACCCGCATCCCGCTCGCGCGCGCCTGGCGCACAAGGTTCCGTTGCCGCTGAAGGCCGCGTTCGCCGTCGTCCGCGAAACCTGCGGAGGCGATCACCAGCCCTTTGACACCGGCGGCGGCGCAGTCCTCCACGACGGAGGGAACCTCCTCGTACGGCACGGCGATCACCGCGAGCTGCACGGGCTCGGGCACTTCGGTCAGCCGGCCGTAGGACAGCATGCCGGCCAGTTCCAGCGCCTCGGGATTGATGGCGTAGACGGGCCCGGAAAAGCCGCCTTCCACGATGTGCTCCAGCAGGTGGTAGCCCACGGTCCCCCACTTGCGGCTGGCGCCGATGACGGCCACGGACGACGGCGTCAGCAGGTCCCGCACGCTCCTCGCCTCGGCGCGGTGCTCGCGGGATTCCATGACGGCCCGTGATTTTTCGGTGGGGTCGATGTTGAATTCGAGGCTGACCACGCCGTCGTCGAAGTGGCGTTTGACGTCATAGCCGGCATCCGAGAAGACCATGAGCATTTTGCGGTTCTCGGGCAGCACCTCGGCGCTGAAACGCTGGATCCCGTTTTCGTGGGCCGCGGCGGCGAGGTGTTCGAGCAGGATGGAGCCGATTCCCCGGCCCTGGTGAGCGTCGGCGATGTTGAAGGCGACCTCGGCCTCGGCGGGATCGTCCAGCCGGTCGTAGCGGCCGATGCCGATGATTTCCCCGCGCATGGTGATGACGAACGCCACCCGGTCCTTGTAGTCCACTTCGGTGAACCGTTTGAGCTCCTTGGCTGACAGCCGTGCCTTGAAGGCGAAGAAGCGCATGTAAATTGAGTTCTGCGACTGTCCGGTATGGAAGGTCTGGATGGCCTCTGCATCGGACGGATGGATGGGCCGCAAATGGGCTGTCCCGCCGTCGCGCAGGACGACATCGGCTTCCCAATGTTCCGGATATTCGCCGTCCCCGGGCTGATCCACCATAGGCTTAGCCTAGCCAAAAACTGCCGCAGCGCAGCAGCACCCTGCCCGGCAACCCCAGTAACCGAAGGATTCACCACCCCCATGGCCCGCCGCCAAAGCCCAGCACCCGTCGCGGACACCACTCCCTTCACGGAGAACATCGTCGACATCGACGTCATTTCCGAGATGGAGGGTTCGTTCCTGGAGTACGCGTACTCCGTGATCTACTCGCGGGCACTGCCCGACGCCCGCGACGGGTTGAAGCCGGTGCAGCGCCGCATCCTGTACATGATGAGCGACATGGGGCTGCGGCCGGACCGCGGGCACGTCAAGAGCGCCCGGGTGGTGGGCGAGGTCATGGGTAAGCTGCACCCGCACGGTGACGCCGCCATCTACGACGCCATGGTGCGCATGGCGCAGGACTTCTCGCTGCGTTTGCCCCTGATCGACGGGCACGGCAACTTCGGCTCGCTCGACGACGGCCCGGCAGCTCCGCGGTACACGGAGGCCAGGCTGGCGCCCGCCGCCCTCACCCTCACCAACCACCTCGATGAAGACGTGGTGGACTTCGTCCCCAACTACGACAACCAACTCACTCAGCCGGACGTACTCCCGGCGGCCTTCCCCAACCTGCTGGTCAACGGCGCCACCGGCATCGCCGTCGGCATGGCCACGAACATGGCCCCGCACAACCTGGTGGAAGTTATCTCCGCGGCCCGGCACCTGATCGCCAACCCGGACGCCACCCTCGAAGACCTCATGCGGTTCGTCCCGGGCCCGGACCTGCCCAGCGGCGGCCGGATTGTGGGCCTGGACGGCATCCGCGACGCCTACGCCACCGGCCGGGGGTCCTTCAAGACCCGGGCCAAGGTGGAAGTGGAGCAGCTCTCGGCCCGCCGCACCGGCCTGGTGGTCACCGAACTGCCATACATGGTGGGCCCCGAAAAGGTCATTGAGAAGATCAAGGACGCCGTCAACGCCAAGAAGCTGACCGGCATCAGCGACATCGTGGACCTGACGGACCGCAAGCACGGGCTGCGCCTGGTCATCGAGCTCAAGAACGGCTTCAACCCCACCGCGGTGCTCCAGCAGCTCTACCGGTACACGCCGATGGAGGATTCCTTCGGCATCAACAACGTCACCCTGGTGGACGGGCAGCCGCAGACCCTCGGCCTGGTGGACCTGCTCTCCGTCTACGTCAACCACCGGATCGATGTTGTCCGCCGCCGCACCATCTTCCGGCTGGGCAAGAAGAAGGACCGGCTGCACCTGGTGGAGGGCCTCCTCATCGCCATCGTGGACATCGACGAGGTCATCCAGATCATCCGGTCCTCGGATGAGGCGGCCGCAGCCCGTGAGCGCCTGATGTCCATCTACGACCTCACCGAGATCCAGGCCAATTACATCCTGGAACTGCGGCTCCGCCAGCTGACCAAGTACTCGCGGATTGAGCTGGAGAAGGAACAGGACCAGCTGCGCCGCGAGATCGCCGAACTCGAAGCCATCCTCAACTCCGAGGAACTGCTCCGTTCGCTGGTGTCCGATGAACTCGCAGCGATTGCCGAGGAACACGGCACTCCCCGCCGCACCATCCTGCTGGAGTCCGAAGCCGTCTCCCCCACCGTCGCGGCAGAACTTGCCGGCAGCAAGAAGGGCAAGCCCGCTCCCCTGGCCCTGGAGATCGCCGACGACCCCTGCTGGGCCATCCTGACAGCCTCCGGGCAGATCGGGCGCACCAGCAACCAGGAGCCGCTGGCAGAAGCCGGACCGCGGAACAAGCACGACGTGTTCACGACAGTGGTGAAGACCTCAGCGCGCGGTGAGATCGCTGCCATCACCTCCCAGGGCCGGATGCTCCGCCTCCAGGTAATGGACATGCCGGTCCTGCCCCCCGTGGCGGGCCTGCCCAACATGGCCGGTGGTGTCCCGGCGAAGGACTTCCTCACGCTGCTGAAGGGCGAAACCCTGGTGGCCTTCGCCCCGCTGGACGAGGTTCTCGCCATCGGCACCGCCCAGGGCGTGGTGAAGAGGGTCCAGCCGGACTATCCGCTGAACCGCGAGGACTGGGAAGTCATCGCGCTCAAGGACAAGGATTTCGTGGTGGGCGTGGCACCGGCTGCGGCTGATGACACCGAACTGGTGTTCCTGACTGCCCAGGCCCAGCTGTTGAAGTTTGCCGCCTCCGCCGTGCGCCCGCAGGGCAGGACGGCCGGTGGAATGGCCGGCATCAAACTTGCCGCGGGCGACCGCGTGACGTTCTTCGGCGCGGTGCGCGCCCAGGACGAGGCCGCCGTCGTGGTCACCATTGCCGGCACCAACGGCGCCCTTCCGGGGACTGCCCCGGGCACGGCGAAGGTGACCGCGTTCTCCGAATACCCGGTGAAGGGCCGTGCCACCGCAGGGGTGCGCGCGCACCGGTTCCTGAAGGGCGAGGACACGTTGCTGCTGGCGTGGGCCGGTCATGGTCCCGCCAAGGCGTCCTCGTCCGCGGGCGTTGCCAGGTCACTTCCGCAGGAGCACGGCCGCCGCGATGGTTCCGGCATCCCCCTGTCCCAGGCCGTGGATGTAGTGGGTGCCGCGATGGCGTGGCCGGAGGCCGCCGCCGAGGCATAAACCGCACTCGAGGCAAAGTCCGCCCGCCACCGCTGCGCCGGATCAGGGTTCCCTGCTCCAGTTGTAGGGCGTGGTGGTGGAGACCTTGACCAGTCCGTACCGCTCAAGGATGGGGCGCGAGTATTCGGTGGAGTCGCTGTGGATCAGGGTCTTGCCGAGCTGCAGGGCGGATCGGGCACGCTGTGCGGTGAGGGCCCGGTAAATGCCTTGTCCGCGCCACGGCGCCAGCGTGGCCCCGCCCCAGATGCCGGCGAAGTCCGCACCTGCCACCGGTTCCAGGCGGCCGGCACTGACGATGCGGCCCTCGTGGCCTGCTGCCCACAGCTCGGTTCCGTCGCCGGCGGCCAACCGCCGCAGCAGGTCATCGGCCCGGGCTTCCGAGACGCTGTCCCCGAAAGCGACATCCTGCATGGCGCTCACGGCGCGGACGTCCGCTGGCCCAGTGACCTGCCGAAGCCACACCCCGGGCGGCAGGGGAACGTTCGCCACCAGGGCGGCAGCGGCACCAATCATGATCGATTCGGCGTCGGCGGGCACGAAGCCGTGGGCCAGCAGCGCCCCGTGCAGGCCCGGCGCAGAGTCGTGCCCGCGGGTCTTCCACTCCACGGACCGCACCGCAGGGTCCGCGCGGAAGTGCGCCACTGCCTGGCCCACCCACTCCGCGACAATGGCCGCAGACGCCCCGCCCAGGCCAGGCCAGCGTAGGTGACGAACCCGCGTCCGCCGTCGAACGTGGCGAGCCGCAGCGGGCCGAGCGCGACCACTGACCTGGCGCCGGCAACTTCGGGGGCGAGGCGCAGTTGGGAGTCGTAGGCGGCGAGGAACCGTGCAGCGTCCGGATGCTTCATTGCTTGTACTTTAGACTGCTCCCATGCCTATCGTGCCTGATGAGAAGGACTGGACCTGGGTCCTGGACCGCCCCTGCCCCGATTGCTCGTTCGACCCCTCCACCACCACACCGGCAACGGTCCCCGGCACCATCGAAAACATGCTGCCCCGGTGGCGGGCCGTCCTGCGCCGGCCGGAGGTTGCCGAGCGTCCCGACGACAACACCTGGTCCGCGCTGGAGTACGCCTGCCACGTTCGCGATGTGTTCAGCCTGTTCGACCAGCGCCTGAACCTGATGCTGGACTCCGACGACGCAAAGTTTGAGAACTGGGACCAGGACCTGACCGCCATCGAGAAGGACTACGCCAACGCCGATCCGGCAGTGGTCAACACCGAGCTGGCTGCCGAGGGGCAGCAGGTGGCGGAGTCCTTCGCCGGGGTCCGCGAATCCGACTGGGACCGCAAGGGGCTGCGCAGCAACGGTTCCGAGTTCACGGTCCTGACGCTCGCGCGCTATTTCCTGCACGACGTGGTCCACCACCTGCACGACGTCGACGGATAGTTCCGCTGGCAGGCGGCCCCGTGCGGGGCCGCCTGCGGCGGGGTTGCGCGGGCGGGTTGCCCGCGGTTGCCGGCGCCGGAACCCGGCGCAGGGCGCGTTCGCGTCAGGCTCGCAGCCCCGCCGCTGCCCGGCCGGCCTCCCGAAGTTCCGCGGCCGGCACAAGCGCCAACCGAACGTCGCCGGCCTGGATATCGGCGGCGTGGTGGGTAACCAGCACCACGGTCCGGTCCCGCAGGCCGGCCCTCAGGTCGTGCAGCATAGCGCTGGCCGATTCGGCATCCAGGTGCGCGGTGGGTTCGTCCAGAAGGATCACCTCGGCACCGGTCATCAGGGTGCGGGCCACCGCGAGGCGCTGGCGTTCGCCGCCACTGAGGAAAGCACCACCGGGACCGATCCGCGTGTCCAGTCCCGCGGGCAGCCGTTCCATCAGCCCGGCGAGGCCAACGGCGGCAATCACCGCTGCCATGTCCTGTTCGGTTGCGCTCTCCCCCGGATTGTCCTGTCCCCGGGTGCCCTGTTCCCGGGTGTCGTGTCCCCGCCGGTCGGGTTCCGCCGCGGTCCGCCCCAGAAGGAGGTTGCCTCGGATGGTGGAGTCGAAAAGGTGGGCCTCCTGGGGGCACCAGGCGACCCCTCCGGACACCCGGACACTTCCGGCGGCAGCCGGCAGGAATCCCAGCAGGACCGAGAGCAGCGTCGATTTCCCCGAGCCGGACGGGCCTGTGACGGCCAGCCAATGCCCGGGTCCGGCAACGGCATTGAGCCCGGTGAAGACCGGTGCGCTGCCGGGCCACGCCGCCGCGAGGTTCGCCAGCTCCAGCCCGGGAACGCCGCCCTCTCGCGCCGGCACCGGCTGCAGCCCGTCTGTGGCCCCGCCGTCGTCTTCCTGGGCATCGCTGGACGCATCCAGCGCCCCGGACGATGCCACGCGCTGCAGCACCGCGCGCAGGGCCGGGAACTGGCGCACCGCCGTCGTCATCGCCGAGTAGGGTTCCACGAGGGCAAGCAGCAGCAGGACCACGACGGCGGCAATAGCCGGCTCGATCCGTCCGTCCAGGACGGCGGGGGCGGCCAGCCACGCGCTGGCGAGCGCTGCGGCTCCGCACGCGGCAGCGGTGACCGCATGGCCCAGGCCCTCGGCCCAGGCCGACCGCTGGGAGGCGCCAGTTGCCTTACGGTCTTCGCCGCGGAGTCCGGCCAGCACCCGAGGTGCCACACCGTTGGCGGACACCTCCGCCCGGGCATCCAGGGCCGCCGAGATGCGGCGCAGCACACCGGAGCGCAGTACTTGCTCCGCCGTCGCCGACTTCCGGTCGCCCCAGAGCGCAAGCGCGGGCGCCAGCACCAGGCTGGCCGCGGCGGCGGCGATGACCGCCGGGAGCGCCGGCGGGACCACCAGCCAGGTGGTTCCCAATGCCAACACGGCGACCGCCACGGCCGTGACGGGGGGCAGCACCACCCGGGGCAGGAGGTCCCGGACGGTGTCGACGTCGTCGATGACGGTGCCCAGCACGTTCCCGCCCTGGAGGAGGCGGCGCAGGGCCAGGGCCCGGCGGCTCAGTGACGCCCACAGCCGTCCCCGGAGCCTGGTCAGCGCGGCGAACACGGCATCGTGCAGCAGCAGCCGTTCCCAGTACCGGAGCACTGCCCGGCCGATGCCGAAGAAGCGTACGCCAACGATGGCGGTCAGCAGGTAGAGGATGGGTGGCTGCTCGCTGGCTCGGATGATCAGCCAGCCGGACAACCCGGACAACGCCACCGCGAAGAGCGCTGCGAAAGTGCCCACGATGGCGGCCGCGGCGAATTTACCCCGCACCGGCGCCAGTAACGGAGCCAGGAGTCCCATGGCGCCTGCGCCGAAGCGGCCCGCGGTTCCGTTCTTGGCGTCGTCAGCGCGCGGGTTTGCGGCGCGCGGGTTCGTGGTGGGCCGCGTGGCCGCGGGCGGCGCCGCTGAAATCGCGGCAGGAAGGCCGGCGGAAGATGCCCTGGCCGGCAAGGTCTCCGGCTGGTTCGAAGGTTCCGGCGCCGTGGCACGGCCGCCAACCGGCACCAGCACGTCGGCGAGGCCGCGGGTCCGCTCCTCGTGGGCAACGAGGATGATCGTGACCTGGCCGCGCAGCCCGTGGATGGCGTCTTCGACGGCCTGCGCTGAATCGCTGTCCAGGTGCGCAGTGGGCTCATCGAGCAGGAGCACTGTTGCTCCGGCGTCAATCCTCGCCAGCCCGCGTGCCAGCGCAACGCGCCGCAGCTCGCCGGGGCTCAGCTCCGCAGGGTGTTTCGCGGCCAGGTGGCCGGCCCCGGCCCGGGTGAGGCAGGCGCGGGCGGTTTCCTCAGCCAGCGCAATGTCGTGGGCGTTGCGGGGGTTGGCGCCGAGGTAGAGCAGCACTTCGTCCAGCACTCTGTCGGCCACCAGCACGGGATGCTGCGGCACCCAGGCCACGGCGTTCCGGTCCAACCCGGCGACTGTCCCGGTAACGGAGGTCCCGGCCCCGTCCCCGATGGTGCCGGCCAGGACGCCCAGTACCGTGCTCTTGCCGGCACCGCTGGGGCCGTCCAGGGCGGTGATCCGGCTCTGTGGCGCCTCAAACGACAGGGGTCCGACGGCGGCGCGGGACCTTCCGCGGTAGGTCACGGTGAGGCCGGTGACGGTGAGCGGCGCTCCGGGCCGTCCCGCCGGCACGGCAAGCAGCGGCTTCGCCTCGAGGGCGTCCGTGACGGCATTGACGCCGGCCAGGGCCACCCGGCCGTCGTCGCTGGCGTGGTGTGCCGTGCCAAGCTCACGAAGCGGCAGGTAGCAGTCCGGCGCGAGGATCAGGGCCAGCAGCCCGGCTTCGAGTGGCATGTCGCCGTGCACCAGTCGCACGCCGATGAACACGGCAACCACGGCCACGGAGATGGTGGCAATGAGTTCCAGTGCCAGGGCGGAGAGGAATGCGGTGCGCAGGGTCCCCATGGTGCGCGAGCGGTATTCCTCGGAGATCTCTTCGAGGGCTTTGCGCTGGGCCGTGGCCCGGCCCAGGCCCACCAGAACGGGGAGTCCCTTGGCGAGTTCCAGCATGTGGGCCGAGAGCCTGGCCAGCGACGCCTGGGCCTCGCGCACGTTGTCCTCGGTGTAGCGGCCAATGAGCACCATGAACAGCGGCACCAGGGGCACGGTCAGGACGATCACCACTGCGCTGACCCAGTCCGCGAAGAGGATCCTGGCGCCGAGCAGCAGCGGCACGGCGGCACAGTTTACGAGCGCCGGCAGGAACTGGGTGTAGTAGCTGTCCAGGGCGTCCAGGCCGCGGGTGGCCAGCACGGCGAGGCCACCGTCCGCCGGGCCGGTTTCCCGCACCCCGTTGCGCAGCGTCCGCTCCAGGAGCCCGGCCCGCAGTTCCTCCTTGATGCCCAGCGCGGCCCGCCGGGCGGCCACAGCCTGCCCCCACACGGTGATGGACCGCAGGACCACGCCGGCCATGCCCAGCGTGATCTGGTCCACGTGCACGGCTTCCCCGCCCGCCAGCCCGGCAAGGGCGGCCGCCACCGCCTGTCCCATCAGGACGAGCGAGAGTGCCTTCAGGGCTGCGAGCAGGCCGAGCCAGTAGACGGCGGAACGGGTGGCGGGTCCCGGCGTGAGCATGGGCCGCACGTCAGCCCTTGGTGGTGAACGCCTTGACGGCGATGGCAGGCAGGAAGCTGTGGGCTTCCGGAATGGACTCGGTGCTGACCCGGCGGCGGAACACCCAGTACGTCCATGCCTGGTAGGCGATCACGAGCGGAAGGCCGAACGCGGCCACGATGGTCATGAGCCCCAGGGTGTAGTCCGAGGACGAGGCGTTGGCAATGGTCAGGTCAAAGGCGGTGTCCAGGGTGGAGGGCAGCACCACGGGGAACACGGCGCCGAAGATGGAGGCCGTGCCGAGCACCAGGAAAGCGCCGAGCGCCAGGAACGCCCTGCCTTCGGCACCGGCGCGGGCCAGCATCCAGGCGGTGGCGGCTGCGGCCACCGCCAGCACCACGAGGGCCCAGGTCCAGGGCTTGCCGTCCAGGAACTGGATGCTGAGCGCCCAGGCCGCGATGGGAAGGATCAGCACCGGAAGCAGGCGCACGAACCAGGCGCGGGCACGGTGCCGGACCTCGCCGTCGGTCTTCAGGGCAAGGAAGGCCAGCGCGTGGACCAGGGAGAAGCCAACCACGGCCGCCCCGCCCAATACGGCGTAGCCGCTGAACCAGGCAAATGGGCCGCCTTCGCGGTCGCCGTTGGCATTGAGGGGCAGCCCGGTAGTGGTCAGGGCCAGCGCGGCTCCAACGCCGAAGGCGGCGAAAAAGCATCCCAGGGCAATGGCCCAGTCCCACCGGGCACGCCAGCGGTCCGTGTCCACCTTGCCGCGGTACTCGAAGGCCACGGCGCGGAAGATCAGGGCCACGAGGACCACCAGGAGGGGCAGGTAGAGGGCCGAGAACAGGGAGGCGTACCAGAGGGGGAAGGCTGCAAACGTGGCACCGCCGGCGGTCAGCAGCCACACCTCGTTGCCGTCCCAGACCGGGCCGACCGTGTTCAGCAGGACGCGGCGTTCGGTGTTGTTCCGCGCGAAGATCTTCATCAGCATCCCCACGCCGAGGTCAAAGCCCTCAAGGAAGAGGTAGCCGGTCCACAGCACCGCAATGGCGATGAACCAGATGGTGGGCAGCAGTTCCATTGTCGAATTCCTCTGCTCTTAGTAGGCGAAGGCCAGGACGTCGTCGGCGGGCTTGGCGCCGCCCGGTCCGCCGGAGCCCGGCGTTTGGTCCTCGTTCTCGTCAGCGGGGACATGGGCCAGTTCGGGCATGGCGGACACCACGCCGCCGCGGATGTACTTCACCAGCAGCTTGACCTCCACCACCAGCAGCACGGCGTAGACCGCTGTCAGGGTGACCAGTGACGCCACCAGCTCGCCCGCCGAAACCCCTGGTGAGACGGCCGCGGCCGTGAACATGAACACCTGGTCGATGCCGCTGGGATCGGGGTTGGGAGCCACCACGAACGGCTGCCGGCCCATCTCAGTGAAGATCCAGCCGGCAGCGTTGGCGCCGAACGGGGCGAGGATGCCGAAGATGGCAAGGCGCATGAGCCACGGCGATTCCGGCACGGTGCCCTTCCGGGTCAGCCACAGGGCCACCACAGCCGCCAGCGCGGCGAGTCCGCCGAAGCCGATCATCATCCGGAAGCCCCAGTAGGTGACCTCCATGACGGGCAGGTACTCAATTTCCTGGCCGGCACGCTCACCGTAGATGGGATTGTCCGGCAGGTGGGTGCCGTAGTTCTCCTTGTACTCGGGCAGCAGCGTGTTCACGCCCTTCACCTCGGTGGTGAAGTCGCCCTTGGCCAGGAAGGACAGGATTCCGGGGACCTCGATGACGGCCACGATGTCGTCGCAGTTCTGGGAGCCGATGTTGCCGATGCTCAGCACGGAGAACCCGGTGCCGTCGTGGCAGGCCGCCTCCGCTGCAGCCATCTTCATGGGCTGCTGTTCGAACATGAGCTTGCCCTGCAGGTCACCGGTGACGGCGGTTCCGGCGAAGGAGATCATGGCCACCACGGCGCCGATGCGCAGTGAACGGATCCAGACACTGTGGTCAGCCCGGTCACGTCCGGGGATCGTGGCGGACTCGCCGGGAACCACCTTGCCGTCGGCACCCATGGTATCGATGCCGTCGCGGCGCCGGCGCCACAGGTGGTACCAGGCGATGCCGAGCAGGAAGCCGCCGGCCACCGCAAGGGCGCCGAAGAGGGTGTGCGGGACGGCAACAAGGGCGGTGTTGTTGGTGAAGACGGCCCAGGCATCGGTCATGACCGGGCGTCCGTCGATCATTTCGACGCCCACCGGGTGCTGCATCCAGCTGTTGGCCACGATGATGAAGTAGGCGGAGAAGACCGATCCGATCACCGCCACCCAGAGGCAGGCCAAGTGGATGCCGGGTTTCAGCTGCTTCCAGCCAAAGATCCACAGTCCCAGGAAGGTGGACTCGACGAAGAAGGCCAGCAGCGCTTCCAGGGCCAGGGGTGCGCCGAACACATCGCCGACGAACCGGCTGTATTCGCTCCAGGCCATGCCGAACTGGAACTCCTGGACGATTCCGGTGGCCACGCCCATGATGAAGTTGATGAGGAAGAGCTTGCCCCAGAACTTGGTCATCCGCAGATATTCGGGCTTGCCGGTGCGGTGCCAGGCCGTCTGGATGATGGCCACCACCAGGCCCAGGCCGATGGTCAGCGGGACCATCATGAAGTGGTAGACGGTGGTGATGCCGAATTGCCAGCGTGCGATTTCCAAGGCGTCCAACGCAGGTCCCTACTATAGGCCAACTCAAACTTCTACGTTTCGTAGAAGTTCAACTTCTACAGAGTGTAGAACAACTTGCTGTCCGACGGAAAACGCACCGCCGCTACCAGCATGCTGCTTAACGGCCGGACGCGCCACGTGTTCTACCCAACGTAGAAAGTCCGGCGGTTTCAGGGTAAATTTGAACCTGTAGTTGTTTAACCGTTGAACAGTCACCGGCGCAGGAAGCGCGCGGTGCGGGGACAAAAAGGAAAAGTGCAATGGCTAGTCTTGGTGAACTGGAACGGGCAGTGATGGACCTGCTCTGGGCGGGCCAGGAAGCAGCCACGGCCAACACGCTGCGGGACCAGTTGGCCCGCACGTCCGCCGCGCAGGGCGGCCCCGGCCATGAGGGCAAGGAACTCGCGGTGACCACCGTGCTGACGGTGCTGTCGAGGCTGGAAAAGAAGGGCCTTGTGGAGCGGGAACGCGGAACCCGTCCGCACCGCTACCAGGCGGTATCCAGCCGGGCGGACCACACGGCCGAACTCATGCACGAGGTGCTGGGGTCGGCTCCGGACCGCGAGGCCGTACTGGCCCGGTTCATTGGATCCGTCTCCGAAGGTGAAGCCGAAACACTGCGCAAACTGCTGGGTCACGTCTAGCCCACCATGTTCTGGGCCTCATACCTGCTGGCGGTCCTGGCGATCATACTGGCGTGGCCGGTACCCATCCTGCTGTCACGCGCGCAGTGGCCCGCGCGGTCGCCGTTTACGGCCATGCTGCTCTGGCAGGCCATCGCCCTGGCAGGTGGCCTGTCGATGATCGGTGCCATGCTGGTGTACGGCCTGGAGCCCATCGGAGACAACCTGATCGCAGGGCTCCGGTCCCTGGCCGGCATGGTGCTCTTCAACGCCCCCACCACGGCCCTGGGGTTCTGGCACATCTTCGCACTGTCTGCAGCAGCCTTGCTGACGGCCCACCTTGTCTTCACCCTGCTGCTGACCTACTACCGGATCCAGCGGCAGCGGCGGCGCCACCGCGAGCTGCTGGCCCTGCTGGCGTCGCCGTCAGGCCAGGACACCGCCACGCTGGTCATCAGCCATGATTCCCCGGTGGCCTATTGCCTGCCCGGCGGAGCACGGTCTGTCACCGTCCTGTCCGATGGCCTCATGGCGGCCCTTGAGCCCGAAGAGCTCCAGGCCGTCCTGACCCACGAGAACGCCCACCTGAGCCAGCGGCACCACCTGCTGCTGTGGGCGTTTGCTGCGTGGCGCCAGGCCCTCCCCTGGCTGCCCACCACGCGTCTGGCACAGGAATCCGTGAGCTCACTGATCGAGATGCTGGCCGACGATGTTGCGCTTCGAACGGCCAGCAAAGCCACGCTTATCAAGGCCATCGCCATCGTGGCCAGCGGTTCGCCTGCCGGAACGAACGGGCACGGCGGTGGCCAGCCCGCTCCCGGGATGGCGTTGTCAGGCCTTGAAGCTGCCGCCGGAACCGGCGGCTCCGACTCCACCCGCACTACGGCGTCCCGGGTCAGCCGCCTGCTCTCGCCACAGCCAGAACTGCCGCGGGCCGCACGGAGCCTGGTCCTCACCGCGTGCGTGCTGTTGCTGGCGCTCCCCACCGCCTTGCTGGTGGTGCCCGGCCTGCTTGGCTGAACCTCCCGCCGTCGTGCCTTCCAAGCGGACGCTGCGCCGCGCGGAGGGCGGTGCGCCGTCAGCCCGGCCCAGCGCCCGGCATCAGGCGTCGATGCGCTCCCGGTCCAGGCTTGCGGCGCCCGCGATGATGAAGTCCTTGCGCGGAGACACGTCAGAGCCCATCAGCAGGTCAAAGGTCTTCTCGGCCTCTTCCAGTTCGGCGATCCCCACTTTGCGGAGCATCCGGTACCGGGGGTCCATGGTGGTCTCGGCCAGTTGCTCCGCGTCCATTTCGCCCAGGCCCTTGTACCGCTGGATGGGTTCCTTGTACCGCTTGCCTTCCTTGGCCAGCCTGGCCAGCAGCACGTGCAGCTCGGCCTCGGAGTAGGTGTAGATCATCTCGTTGGCCTTCTGGCCGGCGTTGACCACTTCCACCCGGTGCAGCGGCGGGACGGCAGCGAACACCCGGCCCTTCTCGATCATCGGGCGCATGTAGCGGAAGAAGAGCGTCAGCAGGAGCGTGCGGATATGGGCGCCGTCCACGTCGGCATCCGTCATCAGGATGACCTTGCCGTAACGGGCCGCACTGATGTCGAAGCTGCGGCCGGACCCTGCGCCCACCACCTGGATGAGGGCCGCGCATTCGGCGTTGGAGAGCATGTCCCCCACAGAGGCCTTCTGTACGTTGAGGATCTTGCCGCGGATGGGCAGCAGCGCCTGAAAGTCGGAGGACCGTGCCAGCTTGGCAGTTCCCAGCGCCGAGTCGCCTTCGACGATGAAGAGTTCGGAACGTTCGACGTCGTCCGTCCGGCAGTCTGCGAGCTTGGTGGGCATCGAGGAGGTTTCCAGCGCGTTCTTCCGCCGCTGGGTCTCCTTGTGCACACGGGCCGAGATGCGCGATTTCATCTCGCTGACGATCTTCTCGAGCAGCAGGGCCGACTGCGCCTTGTCGTTGCGGTTGGCGGAGCTCAGTTTGGCAACGATCTCCCGTTCCACCACCTTGGCCACGATGGCCCTGACGGCGGAGGTGCCAAGGATTTCCTTGGTCTGGCCTTCGAACTGCGGCTCGGCAAGTCGGACGGTCAGGACTGCCGTCAGGCCGGCAAAAATGTCGTCCTTTTCGATCTTGTCGTTGCCGGCCTTGAGCTTGCGGGCGTTGGTTTCCACGGCTTTGCGGAAGGTCTTCACGAGCGCCTGCTCGAAGCCGGACTGGTGCGTTCCGCCCTTCGGCGTGGAGATGATGTTGACGAAGCTGCGGACGGTGCTGTCGTAGCCGATGCCCCACCGGAGGGCGACATCCACCTCGCAGTCCCGTTCCACTTCTGCAAGCTGGCTGTGGCCGCGCTCATCGAGGACGGGGACGGTTTCCTTGAACTTGCCAGAACCGTGCAGCCGCCAGACGTCGGTCACGGGCGGGTCTGCGGCCAGGAAGTCGACGAACTCGGAGATGCCGCCGTCGTGGTGGAACACTTCCTCGTGCGGGCCGGCCTCGCCCGGGGTTCCGGGGACCCGGCGTTCATCACGGACGGTCAGCTTCAGGCCCGGCACCAGGAAGGACGTCTGCCGTGCGCGGGCCGCCAGTTCGTCGTAGGAAAACTTTGCGTCGGGTGTGAAGATCTGGCGGTCCGCCCAGTAGCGGATGCGGGTGCCAGTGACGCCGCGCTTGGCCTTGCCGGCGATGTCGAGCACGGAGTCGTCAACGAACGGGGTGAACGCAGCGGCAGGATCGATCTTGCTGCCAACATCCTTGAAACGGCCGGGCTCGCCCCTGCGGAAGGACATCCGGTAGGTCTTCCCGCCCCGGTCAACTTCCACGTCCAGCCGGGATGACAGCGCGTTGACCACCGAGGCGCCCACGCCGTGCAGGCCGCCGGAGGCCGTGTAGGAGCCGCCGCCGAACTTGCCGCCGGCATGCAGCTTGGTAAAGACCACTTCGACGCCGGTGAGTCCCGTCTTGGGTTCCTTGTCGATGGGGATGCCGCGGCCGTCGTCGTGGATTTCCACGGAGTTGTCCGCATGCAGGATGATGCGGATGTCGTGGCCAAAGCCGGCCAGGGCCTCATCCACGGAGTTGTCAATGATTTCCCAAAGGCAGTGCATCAGGCCGCGCGAGTCGGTTGAGCCGATATACATGCCCGGGCGCTTGCGGACGGCCTCCAGGCCTTCCAGGACTGACAGATGCCGGGCGGTGTACTCAGAGCTTGGTGCCACTGGTGATGAACTCCTTCAGGGACGGAACAGCAGGCGCATAAAGCGCTCCCTCTAGGGTAGTCGGCCCCGGCCCGGAGCTGCGGTTGCCACTCTTTGCGGCCCGTGTGGACCGCACCACTCAGCCGCCGCGAACCAAGCAGGGGCCAATCTTGACCGAAGCTTGCGGATACGCGGTCAGCGAACTTGGTCCATCCTTGCGATGGTTTGGATACGAATACTGGTTATATAGACATACAGATCTACTAAGGAGGCCGATTATGACAACAGCAGTGGCAGACCGCACACTCAACGCACTCGACCGGTGCGACCGTTGCGGAGCTCAAGCGTATGTCCGGGTTGTACTCGAGTCCTCCGGCGGTGAGCTGCTGTTCTGCGGCCACCATGCCCGTGCCGTCGAAGCGACGCTCAAGCCCCTGAGCTCGGACTGGCACGATGAGACGGGCAAGCTTCACCAGAAGGAAGCCGTGGAAATCGACTAGGGACAGCACAACGTCCAAAGGGTGGGACCCCTCCGATCGGAGGGGTCCCACCCTTTTGCTTTAACGTTGCTTTGCTGCGATGCCGGCTCGGCCCGACCGGGGCGGGTTCTGCTGAACGGCGCCGATTCAGCCGAACGACGACGGGAACGGCAGCGGGCCGGCCCGGACCCCTGCTGGAGGAATCCGGACCGGCCCGCTGAGCTGCCTTGCTGCCGGAGCCCGGCGGCGCGTGATGCCTAGTCGAGGTAGTCGCGCAGCACCTGGGAGCGTGACGGGTGGCGCAGCTTGGACATGGTCTTCGATTCGATCTGGCGGATCCGCTCGCGCGTGACTCCGTAGACCTTGCCAATTTCGTCTAAAGTCTTCGGCTGTCCGTCGGTCAGGCCGAAACGCATGGCCACGACGCCGGCTTCGCGCTCGGACAGCGTGTCCAGAACGGAGTGCAGCTGCTCCTGCAGCAGCGTGAAGCTCACGGCGTCAGCGGGAACCACGGCTTCGGAGTCCTCGATGAGGTCACCGAACTCGGAGTCACCGTCTTCACCCAGCGGGGTGTGGAGGGAGATGGGTTCGCGGCCGTACTTCTGGACCTCGACAACCTTTTCAGGAGTCATGTCGAGTTCCAGTGCCAGTTCCTCGGGCGTGGGTTCGCGACCCAGGTCCTGCAGCATCTGGCGCTGGACGCGGGCCAGCTTGTTGATGACTTCCACCATGTGCACCGGGATACGGATGGTGCGGGCCTGGTCGGCCATGGCGCGGGTGATGGCCTGGCGGATCCACCACGTGGCGTACGTGGAGAACTTGAAGCCCTTGGTGTAGTCGAACTTCTCCACGGCGCGGATCAGGCCCAGGTTGCCTTCCTGGATCAGGTCCAGGAAGAGCATGCCGCGGCCGGTGTAGCGCTTGGCCAGTGAGACCACCAGGCGGAGGTTGGCCTCCAGCAGGTGGTTCTTGGCGCGCTTGCCGTCGTGGATGATGAATTCGAGTTCGCGCTTGTACTTCGGCTCCATGGAACCGTCGTCGGCGGCGATCTTCTCTTCGGCGAACAGGCCGGCTTCGATCCGCAGCGCAAGGTCTACTTCCTGCTCAGCGTTGAGCAGTGCCACCTTGCCGATCTGCTTCAGGTAGTCCTTGACGGGGTCGGCCGTGGCGCCGGCCGACATGACCTGCTGGACGGGAGCGTCGTCGTCGTCGGCATCAGAGTAGACAAAGCCCTTGCCGCTGCCGACGGCACCCTTGGCAGTGGTGGCTTCGCTCTCTTCAGCAGCCTCGGCGCCTTCCAGGAGGCTCTCGTCGAGTTCCTCCTCGGCGTCCTCAGCATCGTCAGCGTCGTCGGCAGAAGCCTTGTTGGCAGCCTCCGCGGCCGCCTTGGCGCCGGGCTTGGGCCCGCGCTTCTTGGGCTCGGGCTTGCCGTCCGCACCGGCGGAAGCCTTGTTGGCTGCCCGCGTAGCGGCCCGCTTGGCGTTGGTCGCAGCCTGCTTCTCCTCGGCGGACACATTGTCCTGGGCGGCGGGGTCCTTCTTCGTGGAAGACGGGGTCACAGAAAACCTTTCTTGCGGTGGTCTGTGGAATCGCCATGCGGGCAACACCACTATGACCCTGTCAAGTCCGTGATGGAAATCAAGCGCCACCACGGCCGGCAGAGTCTAATAGGACAACTACCGGAGCGGCCGTATTGTTCCCCGAAGGGCAATACTGCTGGTGCTCGATACACGGACCCAACCGGGTCTCGGCATCCATTGTCTCATGTTTCGCCGCATCGGGCCTCCCCGGGCTCCCACGGGCTGCTTCCGGACGTGCCGCCTCTTTGCGCGGCCTGCACTCACGCAGCGGCTCCGGGACCGAACTTCTGCCAGGCGGATTCCTTCCTGGCCGCCCAACCGCAAATGGATCCACGGCCCACCAGCTCCAGGATCAGTTCCGCAAGCCGGTACCCGGGCTCGGCGCTCAGTGCGTCACTCAGGTGCCGGGCGGCATAGGAACCGCGGCCACGGCACCATGAGATCCAGCCGCGGCCGGTCAGCGCCGCTGCGGCCGCCTGGCCGCCCAACGCGGCCAGCTCCGCCAGGATGCGGTCCAACCCGTCCATTCCCGCCCAGTCCGGGACTTCGGGCGCCATGCCCATCAGAACCGCCCCGTAGTTCGGCACTTCCCGGTCGACGGACGCCGGCGCTGTACGGTGCGCCGCGTGAAGCCGTGAAATCCCCCAGCACTCCCCTGCTGGACGTGGCCCATCCGCGCCGCCGGGCATGCCGGCGTCATCGCCCGGTACCCACAGGGGGCTGATCGCCTCCAGCTGAAGGGCGTCGTCAAAGAGGCAGAGGCCTTCAACGCCGGCCTCGGCCGCGTTCCTCCCTGCTGCGCTCATCACCAGCACAGCGTCCCGCCAATGCGGGACCAGGAGGGAGGCGGACAGGAAGCCGTCGCGGTCCACCTCCGGTACCCAGGGCAGCCCGGCAGGCCGGGCGAGCAGGTCCTCCCACACATCCAGGACCAGCCGGAACTGTGCCAGGCTGCGGCGCCGCGGCGACAGCCCGCATACCCACTCTTCCTCGGCCTCTATGGCGGCGGCCCGGTGCATGGCGGGAACGGGCCGGGCAGCAGCCTCCTGCCGTTCGGGCGCCGGTCCCACACTGCTTCCGCGGTACACCATTTCCGCGTTGAGTGCGCTGTCGCGGATTTCCTGGACGGGGCGTCCGGGAGCGGGGCAGCACTCGGCGTCCAGGCAGTACGCGTCCCGCCAGTAGTCCGCGCCGACGTACCAGGCGTCCCGGACCGGCATGCCGGCCTGATCCAGGACGGGCGCAAGCCCGGCCAACAGCGGGCCATAAGTGCCTGCGGCCAGGTGCATGTCGCTGGTGAAGACGGCCAGCAGCGTGCCGTCAGCACTCGTGTCAGCATCAAGGTAGCCGCGTACCGCCTGCAGATAGTGCTCCGGCGCGGCATCCCCTTCAGGTGCCGGCAGGTCGAGCCGAAGCGTGGCACCAAGCTGCCTGCCGTGCATGGTCATGGCCACGAGGCTGTCGGAAGGCCAGTAGCCCAGCGAATGCGGAATGAAACCGAGGATGTCCGCGGGTCCGGTGACGGTGAGGCGATCGGGAGCTGTCATGGCTCCACGATCCGCCGGGCGGCCGTCGCCGGAAAGGTGCGGGCCTGGCTAAGTGGACAAGTCCATCCCGGCGTCGTCCGCAGGCGGCGGCGTCCACCAACAAACATCCGGAAATCCACCGAACAGTGACGGCGGATACCGGTTGTGGAGGACTGGTCAGTCGCCCGAGGGAGTGTTCTGGTTGCGCCGCGCCAGGTTCTCGCGGCGCTGCCTGGCAAGGGCAGTCCGCAGCGGCGGAACCACCACGCCCTGCTCAGCCATCCGGCGCCGGACCTTCCGCCGGCACCCGATCACTGCGGCCGCCCCGAACCCGAGGAGGAGGAACTGGAGGCTAAGGGCGATGCGGAAGGGATCGAGCCCGTAGAGGACGCCGTTGGAGAATCCACTGGCGTACAGGAGGTCCAGCACGAGGCCGATCAGGAAGATGGCCGTCAGCGCGGCGATAAAGCCGCCAACGTTCACGATTCCAGTGGCGGTGCCGATGCGGTGGGCGGGGTTGAAGGTCCGGGCAAAGTCGAAGCCGATCATGGACCCGGGGCCGCCGATGGCCAGGGCCACCACCAGGATGGCCAGCAGCCAGAGCGGGGCACGGCCGGGGATGAGCAGGACCGCGGCCCAGGCGGCCGCCGTCACCGCGGCGATGAGCAGGACCATCGTGGAGCGCCGCAGCGGGTGCCGGGAGACGAAACGGCCAATGAACGGACCCACCGCCATCGCCGCAGCCACGTACAGCGCCATGAGGGACGCAACAGTGCCGGCGTCCAGGCCCTGTCCGGAAATCAGGAAAGGGTAGCCCCACGTCATGGCGAACACGGTTCCGCTGAACTGGATGGTGAAGTGGCTCCACATTCCCAGCCGGGTGCCGGGCTGGCGCCACGCGCGGGCTAAGGACACGCCCGTCGCCTTCAGCCCCTGCTGCGATGAGGGCCGTTCTACGCCGGGCGGAACGTCCTGCAGCAGGACCACCACCAGCACCACGGCCACACCGGACATGCCGGCGAGCATCAGGAACGCGGGCGTCCAGCCGGACGAGTGCAGGACGAAGGCGAAGGGGATCACGCTGATGAGCTGGCCCAGCTGGCCGGACATGCCGGTCAGCTGGGTGACGAGGGGAACCCTGGCGGGCGCGAACCACAGCGGGATCAGCCGGATCACGGAAATAAAGGTCATCGCATCACCGGCGCCCACCAGGACGCGGCCCAGGACACCGCCGGGAATGCTGTCGGCAAAGGCCAGCTGAAGCTGGCCCAGGCCCATCAGGACGGCGCCACCGGCGATCATGGCCCGTGAACCGAACCTGTCCACCAGGAGCCCCACGGGGATCTGCAGGGCCGCGTAGACCAGCAACTGCAGGACAGTGAAGAACGAGATTGCCGATGCGCTGGCATGGAACCGCTCGGTGGCCTCGAGCCCCACCACGCCGAAGGACGTGCGCTGGGACACGGCCACCAGGTACCCGAAAACACCGACGGTCCAAATCAGCCAGGCGCGGGGTGCAGTCACGTCTTCATTATGCCCGCATGCCGCAGGCCCCACCGCAGCACGCGCCGCCGGCTACTGCCCTGGGTTCTCCCGTGCGAGGTAGGCCTCGACGGCGGCACCCAGCACATCGGCGTCGGGAAGCTCGTCATTCTCGTCGGCGAGCAGGGACCGGCGGACGATGCCGTCGGACTTTTCGTCGTAACGGGTTTCCAACCGGGAGACCACCTGCTGGACCTCGTCCGAGGCCTCGATCTGCTCGGCGATCTGGCGGCTCACGTCGCGGCCCGATTCGCGCAGCCGGTCCGTGGGCAGCATGAGGGACGTGGCAGCACCCAGGTACTCCAGGCCCGCAACCGCGGCGGTGGGGTATTCGGCTTCAGCCAAATAGTGCGGCACGTGGATGACGTAGCCGGCAACGTTGCGGTTCGCCTCGACGAGGCGCAGCTCCAGGATGTGGCCGACGGCGGCGGGAACCTCCACAGTTGGCTTCCACACGGAGATGCCCTCGATGAGCTCGGGCCGGTTTCCGTGCACTGTCACACCTACCGGACGGGTGTGCGGCACCGGCATGGGAATCGAATGGATCCACGTGACGAGGTTGACGTCCAGTTTCTCCACGATGCCCACCACGGCACGGGCGAAGCGCTCCCACTGAAGGTCGGGCTCGAACCCCGCCAGCAGCAGGAACGGCTTCCCCAGCCCGTCAACCAGCCGGTACAGCGCCAGCCGCGGCTCCTGGTAGTCCTGGATATGGTCTTCGACAAAGCTCACGTGGGGCCTGCGGGACCGGTAGTCAATCAGCTGGTCGGCGTCGAAGACGGCGACGGGCTGGGCATCAAGGGAGTCCAGCAGTTCGGCATTGATCTGCTTCACCACGTGGCCCGCGTCCGCGAAGCCGGTAAACCCCATCACCAGGTTCAGGCCGCGAAGCTCAGGGCTGTGGAACAGCTCAATGTTGCTCGCATAGAGAGCGTCGGGGTCCAGCAGGGAGCCGGAGATCCTTTCAAGCACGCCATGGTCCTTTCACTGGTTGGGGTGGTCAATAGGCATAACGCAGAGTTGGGACGCGGCATTCCGCCCCACCGTGTGGTGCACATCTCAGGAAATTCTCCCGGCGCACCGGCGAAGGGCTACGATCGGAACTGGCCTGCCAGCCGGGCCTGCTTTTCGCCCGGGCCGCGTCCGGAACGGCCGCCTCCGGGCCACCATGGCGGGAGCCGAACATGCATCCCCGCCCGATCTTTTCGAGAATTGAGGACTCATCCCTGTGGTCAAGAATACTGAAATCAACCTTAGTACCGTCTCCCGGGACCTGAAGAAGAGCCCCAGCGACGCCGTGGTCATCGGGGTGGGGCAGGGAACCGACGGGCCGGTCCTTCTGGACAACCCATTGACGGCAAAATCGGCTGAAGCCCTCACCGACTCCCTCAAGGCACTGGGCATCACCGGCGCAGCAGACCAGGTGGTCCGGCTGCCCGGCCTGCCGGAAACCGGTGCGGGCATCCTGGTGCTGGCGGGCGTGGGCAAGGTACAGGCAGGAAAGCCGCTCGCCGCAGAATCGCTCCGCCGCGCCGCCGGTTCCGCGGTCCGGCAACTGGCCGGGCTGGCAACGGTGGCGCTGGCGTTCCCGACGGCGTCAGTCGCCGACGTCGAGGCCGTCGCCGAGGGTGCGGCGCTGGGTGCGTACTCCTTCACCGAGTTCCGGTCCGCCAAGGACGGGCTCAAGGACCCGGTTGCCAACGCACTGATTTTCACCGATGTGGTGGAGCAGAAGGAACTCGGCACCGCACTGAAGCGCGCGGGCCTGGTAGCCAAGGCTGTCAACGCCACGCGTTCGCTGGTCAACACCCCGCCCAGCCACCTGTACCCGGAGTCGTTCGCCGAAGCAGCGAAGGACCTGGCCAAGGGCCTGCCCGTCAAGGTGACGGTCTGGGACGAGAAGCGCCTGGAAAAGGAAGGCTTCGGCGGCATCATGGGCGTCGGTAAGGGCTCCACGCGCCAGCCGCGCCTGGTCAAGGTGGAGTACTCCCCTGCCAAGGCTGCGTCCAGCATCGCGCTCGTGGGCAAGGGCATCACGTTCGACACCGGCGGCATCTCCATCAAGCCGGCCCTCGGCATGGGCGATATGAAGAGCGACATGGCCGGCGCCGCCGTCGTCCTTAACACTGTCCTGGCCATCGCCGGACTGGGCCTGCCGGTCAAGGCCACCGCGTGGCTCTGCATCGCCGAGAACATGCCGTCGGGTGCAGCGTCCCGTCCCGCCGACGTCCTGACGATGTTCGGCGGCAAGACCGTGGAAGTCCTCAACACGGACGCCGAAGGCCGCCTGGTCATGGCCGACGGAATCGTGGCAGCCAGCCGCGAATACCCGGACGCCATCATTGACGTCGCAACCCTCACGGGTGCGCAACTCATCGCCCTGGGCAACCGGACCGCAGGCGTCATGGGCTCGGACACCATCACCGGAGCCCTCAAGTCGGCTGCGGACCGCGCCGGCGAACTCGTATGGCCCATGCCTCTCCCCGAGGAACTGCGCCCCACCCTGGATTCCCAGGTGGCGGACCTGGCCAACATCGGCGAACGCCATGGCGGCATGATGACCGCTGCCGTGTTCCTGCGCGAATTCGTGGGCCAGGACAAGCAGGGCGAACAGATCCCCTGGGCGCACATCGACATCGCCGGCCCGTCCTTCAACAACGGCAGCCCGTACGGCTACACGCACAAGCAGGGCACCGGCTGCACGGTCCGTACCCTCGTCGCCTACGTCGAGGACATCCTGGCCGCAGCCTGACTCCGCGGAGCGGCAACGGTGCACGCGGCCCTGCGGTACGGGTGATCCCTGTGCCACAGGGCCGCGTGACACTGGACACAAGCGCTCCACAAACGCTGCGCCAAGGTGGAGCATGGATGGGTGGTTCGCTAAGGTGAACCACGGTAGTCACAAATGCAAGAGAACTGACCTGCTGACATAATCACGGCAGTGCAATTCCAAGACCAGATGATGCGCGCAGAACGCGTCATCGTTCACGCGAGGGAGCGTTTAAGTGGCCGATCAGGCAACTGCGCAAGAATTCGACATCCTGGTACTCGGCGGCGGCAGCGGCGGCTACGCCGCGGCGCTCCGGGCAGTACAGCTCGGCCTCACCGTCGGCCTCGTGGAGAAAGCCAAGCTGGGCGGCACCTGCCTCCACAACGGCTGCATCCCCACCAAGGCCCTGCTCCACTCCGCGGAACTGGCCGACCACGCCCGCGACTCCGCCAAGTACGGCGTGAACGTCACCCTTGACAGCATCGACATGACCGCCGTCAACGCGTACAAGGACGGCATCATTGCCGGCAAGTACAAGGGCCTCCAGGGCCTCATCAAGTCCAAGGGCATCACCGTCATCGAAGGTGAAGGCAAGCTCCAGGGCACCGACACCGTCGTGGTCAACGGCACCGCCTACAGGGGCAAGAACATCATCCTGGCCACGGGTTCCTACTCCCGCACCCTGCCCGGCCTGGAAATCGGCGGCAAGGTCATCACCTCCGACCAGGCCCTCACCATGGACTCCATCCCCAAGAGCGCCATCATCCTGGGCGGCGGCGTCATCGGCGTCGAGTTCGCCTCGGTCTGGAAGTCCTTCGGCGTGGACGTCACCATCGTGGAGGGTCTGCCTTCCCTGGTCCCCAACGAGGACGCCACCATCATCAAGAACTTTGAGCGCGCTTTCAAGAAGCGCGGCATCAAGTTCTCCACCGGCGTGTTCTTCCAGGGCGTCGAGCAGAACGCCGACGGCGTCAAGGTCACCCTGGTGGACGGCAAGACGTTCGAAGCCGACCTCCTCCTGGTTGCCGTGGGCCGCGGACCGGTTACCGCCAACCTTGGCTACGAGGACGCAGGCATCACCATCGACCGCGGCTTCGTCATCACCAACGAGCGCCTGCACACCGGCGTCGGCAACATCTACGCCGTGGGCGACATCGTCCCCGGTGTACAGCTGGCCCACCGCGGCTACCAGCAGGGCATCTTCGTAGCCGAGGAAATCGCGGGCCTGAAGCCCGTGATCGTTGAGGACATCAACATCCCCAAGGTCACCTACTCGGAGCCCGAGATCGCTACGGTTGGCTACACCGAGAAGGCTGCCAAGGAAAAGTTCGGCGACGACCAGGTCCAGACCCAGGAATACAACCTGGCCGGCAACGGCAAGAGCTCCATCCTGGGCACCTCCGGCCTGGTGAAGCTGGTCCGCCAGAAGGACGGCCCCGTGGTGGGCGTCCACATGATCGGTGCCCGCATGGGCGAGCAGGTGGGCGAAGCCCAGCTGATCGTGAACTGGGAAGCGTACCCGGAGGATGTGGCCCAGCTGCTGCACGCACACCCCACGCAGAACGAATCCCTCGGCGAGGCCCACCTGGCTCTGGCCGGCAAGCCTCTTCACGGCTGATTCCCCACAGCATTACCGAGCCCGGTGCACCCGGTCCCGCAGACCGGGTGCACTAGGCTTCCAACAAGGCAGCAATCATTCGCACTAAAGATCAATAAGGAGAACGGGGACGACATGTCTGAATCCGTTAACTTGCCCGCCCTCGGTGAGAGTGTCACCGAAGGAACCGTCACCCGCTGGCTGAAGCAGGTAGGTGACCGGGTAGAGGTGGACGAGCCGCTGCTCGAGGTCTCCACCGACAAAGTCGACACCGAAATCCCCTCTCCTGTCGCTGGCGTGATTGAGGAAATCCTGGTCGCCGAAGACGAGACCGCAGAGGTCGGCGCACCGCTGGTCCGCATCGGTGATGGCTCCGGCGGCGGTTCCGCACCCGCAGAAGAAGCCCCCGCCGCTGCACCGGCAGAAGAAGCCGCCGCGGCTGAACCCGCCCAGGAAGCTCCCGCCGCACCCGCAGAGGAAGCACCGGCCGCTCCCGCCGCCGAAGCGCCTGCTGCCGGTGGTGGCGAAAGCCACGACGTCACCCTCCCTGCCCTGGGCGAGAGCGTGACCGAAGGCACCGTCACCCGCTGGCTGAAGGCCGTGGGCGACACCGTTGAGGTGGACGAGCCGCTGCTCGAGGTCTCCACGGACAAGGTCGACACCGAGATCCCGTCCCCCGTTGCGGGCACCCTGCAGGAAATCCGCGTGAACGAGGACGAGACCGCAGAGGTCGGTTCCGTCCTTGCCGTCATCGGTTCGGGCGCTGCAGCAGCACCGGCGGCCGCCCCGGCTGCTCCGGCCGCTCCCGCCCAGGAAGCACCCAAGCAGGAAGCACCCAAGCAAGAGGCACCGAAGCAGGAGGCCCCGAAGGCCGCTCCGGCTCCGGCAGCCGCGCCCGCTCCGGCATCCGCACCTGCTCCGCAGGCCGCCCCGGCAGCAGCCGAGGCTCCGGCGGCAGGCGGCGAGTCCGGCTACGTCACTCCCCTGGTCCGCAAGCTGGCCAACCAGCACGGCGTGGACATCTCCGCACTGTCCGGCACCGGCGTCGGCGGCCGCATCCGCAAGCAGGATGTCATCGCCGCCGCCGAGGCTAAGGCCGCTCCGGCCGCAGCTCCCGCTGCAGCACCCGCTGCGTCCGCACCCGCAGCCGGCAACGGCCAGGTTTCCTCGCTCCGCGGTACCACCCAGAAGGCTCCGCGCATCCGCCAGGTCATTGCCCGCCGCATGCGCGAATCCCTCGAGGTCTCCACGCAGCTGACGCAGGTCCACGAAGTGGACATGACCAAGGTTGCCAAGCTCCGCCTCAAGGCCAAGAACTCGTTCCAGGCCCAGAACGGCACCAAGCTGACCTTCCTGCCGTTCATTGCCAAGGCCGTGGCCGAGGCCCTCAAGCAGCACCCCAAGCTCAACGCTGCGTACGACGAGGACAAGCAGGAAATCACTTACCACAACGCCGAACACCTGGCGATCGCCGTCGACACCGACAAGGGCCTCCTGGTTCCGGTCATTTCCGACGCCGGCAACCTGAACCTGGCCGGCCTTGCCGGCAAGATCGCCGATGTGGCTGGCCGTACGCGCGCCGGCAAGATCGGCCCGGACGAACTGTCCGGCGGCACGTTCAGCATCACCAACATCGGTTCGGTGGGCGCCCTGTTCGACACCCCGATCATCAACCAGCCGCAGGTTGGCATCCTGGGCACCGGTGCCATCGTCAAGCGCCCCGTAGTGGTCGCTGACGAAAACGGTGACGACTCGATCGCCATCCGCTCCATGATGTACCTGTCGCTGACGTACGACCACCGGCTGGTGGACGGCGCTGACGCCGGCCGGTTCCTCCAGACCCTGAAGGCACGCCTCGAAGAGGGCGCCTTCGAAGCGGACCTGGGCCTCTAACCCCAGGACGCAGTCCGCGGCGGCTGTCCGGCATCCGGTGGTGATCCACTGGACGTCCGGCCGGCCGCTGCGGCTTTTAAACGACTTTGCGCCAGGGACGCGCTGCGGAGGGCACGCACGCGACGGTTACTACAGAGCGTAGAAGAATCTGGATAGACTGATGCCATGAACATCGTTTACAACGTCATGGTCTTCCTGCACATCGTCGGCGCCGCCATGATCGTCGGCATCTGGATCGGGCAGATGAAGAAGCCCACCGTCCACCCGCGCCAGTTCGATGGTGCTGCCCTGCAGCTCCTCACCGGTGTGGCGATGATGGGCCTGATCCCCGCCCTGGACATGGACGCCAACTACGCCAAGCTGGGCATCAAACTCGTCATTGCACTGGTGGTTGCCGTCCTGGCCTTCATCGGCAGCCGCAAATTCAAGAAGGGCGAACCGGTCTCCATCGGCCTCGCCCACAGCGTGGGCGGCCTGGCACTGCTGAACGTCGCCATCGCGACGCTCTGGCGGTAGCTGCCCCACCCCTCCGCGTGCCTCTGACGACGGCGGCGCTTCCCCTGTGCGGGAGCGCCGCCGTCGTGCGTTGTCAGGGCCGGTCACAATCCTCTCTCAGCGGACAACCTGTGCACCGGTGCTGCCAAATCCCTAGGATGGGGAACGGCGGGCTGCGGCGGATGCCGGCGCCCGGATCGAATCAACGTTGAGGAGTGACATGGCTACAACACGCAACGCGCACACGGTATGGACGGGCAGCCTGACCGAGGGTTCCGGCAACACCACCCTGGACAGCTCAGGCCTGGGCACGTTCGATGTCACCTGGAAGGCCCGCACCGAAGCGGCCGAGGGCAAGACCAGCCCCGAGGAACTCATCGCAGCGGCACACTCGGCGTGTTTCTCGATGGCCTTCAGCCACGAACTCAGCCAGGCCGGTTTCACCCCGGAGGAAGTCAACACCAAGGCGGAGGTGGGCTTCCAGCCGGGCACCGGCATCACCGGCAGCCACCTGACCCTTAATGCCCGCATTCCCGGCATTTCCGAGGAAGACTTCCAGCGCATCGCCGAGGCAGCCAAGAAGGGCTGCCCTGTTTCGCAGGCGCTGGCCGGCATTGAGATCAGCCTGGACGCCACGCTCGCTTCCTGACCCAACAAACGCCAAAGGCCCTGTTCCTGCCGGTTCGTCCGGCAGGAACAGGGCCTTTTTGCGTGTCCGTCTGCAGGCGGCAGCCCGCCTGGCTAAGCCTTGGCCTGGCTGCGCGCCGGGAGCGGCGCGGGACGCAGCCGGCGGTAGCCCTCACGGAGCGGAGGACGGTCGGTAGGCAGTTCCTGGACCATTTCCTTGAGCGCGCCGATGCCGTATTCCAGCTGCGGATCGCGCCCGGCGGCGTAGGCATGCGGCGGGAAGGTCACTTCGATGTCCGGGTCCACGCCGTAGTTCTCCACGCCCCAGCCCACGCCGCCGCCGAACCAGGTGGCGTAGCGCGGCTGGGTCACTCCCGTTCCGTCGGCCAGGGCGAAGCGGTTGTCAATGCCCACCACGCCGCCCCAGGTGCGCGTTCCGATGACCGGGCCGATTCCCCGCAGCTTGGACACCTGGGTGATGATGTCGCCGTCGGAGCCGGCGAATTCGTCCGCGAGGATAATCACCGGTCCCCTCGGTGCGTGGTGGGGGTAGGTGCGCGGCTTTTCCCCGCGCGGCATGCTCCAGCCGGTCACCTTGCGGCCAATCAGTTCGGCCACCAGCTGCGACGTGTGTCCGCCGCGGTTGCGCCGCACATCCACGATCAGCCCGTCCAGCGCGGTCTCGGTATCGAGGTCCCGGTGCAACTGGGCCCAGCCGTTGGCCATCATGTCCGGGATGTGCAGGTAGCCGAAGGCACCGCCTGAGGCTTCCCGGACGGTGCGGCGGTTCGACGCCACCCATTCCTGGTAGCGCAGCCGCTCCTCATCCTTGACGGGCACGACGGCGACGCGGCGCTGGGTGCCGGCGGCATCGCCGTGCCCGGCACCGTTCAGCAGGGTCAGCTCGACGGCGCGGCCCGCCGCCCCGACCAGCTGCATGGCGGGCGTGACCGATTCAGCCAGCGGCACGCCGTCGATGGCCAGCAGGATGTCGCCGGCTTTCGCGTCGACCCCGGGCCGGTTCAATGGCGAGGTGGCCAGCGGATCCGAGGACTCGCCGGCGAGGATCCGGGTGATTTCCCAGCCCGACGCCGTGTGGGCCAGATCGGCGCCCAGCCGGCCCTGCCCGTGGCTCCCGTTCTCCGTCACGGCTGCGGGGCGTACATAGGCATGCGAGGTGCCCAGTTCGCCGTGCAGCTCCCAGAGCAGGTCAACGAGGTCGTCGTGCGAGCCCAGCCGGTCCACCAGGGGACGGTACCGGTTGCGCATCGAGTCCCAATCCTGGCCGGCCATGTCTTCGGCCCAGAAGAAGTCCCGCTGCAGGCGCCAGGCCTCATCGAAGGCCTGCCCCCAGACGCTGACGGGGTCCATCATCACGCGAATGCGGCCCAGGTCCACCTTGACCAGCTTGCCGGATTCCTCGTCCGCCTTGGCGTCGGACGGAACCACTGTGACCTGCTTGTCAGCAAGGACCACGGCCTTGGTCCGGTCGCCGGAGAGCCGGTAGCTGTCCAGGGACTCCACGAGGGTCTCCTGCTTGCGCCGGCCGAGGTCGTACCGCACCAGGCTGGGACGGGTGTCCTTGTCCTCCTGGCTTGCCTTGCCGTCGCCGGTGACGCCGGAGAGGGCAGCATCAAGCCACAGGAGCGCGCCCTTGGTTGCCGAGAGTCGGGTGTAGTTGCCCTGCGGAACCGGAACGCCGATGACCCGGTGGGCCAGGCCTTCGGGATCCACGCGGACCGCCGGCGGCCCGTCCTGTGCGTCGGCGTCGGCGGCGGCGGCGGCGGCGTCTCCACCAGCTGCCCCGGGTGCCACGTCCGGTCCGAACGGCGACGGCGTACCGGCGGCCAGGGCAACGAGGTACGGCTTGATGGGGCTCGGGAAGGACAGGTCGAAGGAGTGGCCGTCGTAGACCGGGTCGAAGCTGCGGTTGGAGAGGAAGGCCAGGTACTTCCCGTCTGGGGTGAACGCCGGAGACCTGTCGCAGAACCGTCCGTCGGTGACCTCCACGGGGTCGGAGCCCGGGTCCGCGATGTTGGCGGCCCGCAGCCGGCTGCGCGATCCGAAGGAGGTGACGGGCTCGGACCAGACCAGCCAGGCGGAGTCGCCGGACCAGGCGAGGTCGGAAATGGTTCCCTCCCCGATGCTGGCCACCCGGGTCAGTTCGCCCGAGGCGGCGTCGGCGACGTACACGTCGCCGAACGACGTGCCCAGGGCGAGCCACCGTCCGTCAGGGCTCGCCTCGAGGGCGCTGGCCCGCGACGGCGTCGGGACGGCAATCTGCGCGGCAGCGGGAGCCACGGCAGGTGCGGAAGGTTCGCCGGTGCCCTCCCCAGGGGCCCCATCCGGCTGCTGTTCGTCGCTGCCACCGGCGCGGGAGCTGGCCAGGACAACAGGGGAAGGCTGCGCAGATCCGGCCAGCACAGCCGCGCCGGCAGCCGGCACGGGCTGGGGCAAGGCCATGGCATCCGCCCGCCCGGAGGCTGAACCGGTGTCTGCTTCCACGGGATTGGCTGCCTCCGCTGTGTCGCCGGCGGGCGGCGTTGCCGGCATGGTTCCTGCGGCGACGGCCGGGTGGTCGATGGCTGCCACGATGTCCCTGATATGCAGGGCCTCGACGCCGCCGTGGTCAGCAATGTAGGCGATCCGGCCGTCGCCCAGCGGCCTTGGAAGGCGGCCGCGCACGCCGGGTGTGGCCTCGATGACGCGCGACGGTCCGTCCTTGTGGCGGAGCCAGTGGATGGTGCCGTGCGCCTCCACTGCGCTGGCTGAACCGGTGGCATCAGGCACTGCGGCGCCCAGGTGCTTTGACGTCTTCAGGAGTGCGGGGCGGCGGGACTGGGAGGCGGATCCGAGGGTGATATCAAGGCGGACAGCCTCGGACCCGAGGTCCGTCAGTACCCACAGTTCACCGGCGGATTCGAAGATAACCCGGGTGCCGTCCGTGGCGGCGTGGCGGACGTAGAAGTCCTCATGGTCGGTGTGCCGGCGCAGGTCCTTGCCGTTGGGAAGGACTGAATAGAGGTTGCCGTAGCCCTCGTGGTCGGAGAGGAAGGCCACCCGGCCATCCACCCACAGGGGGTCCGCAAGGTTTCCTTCCAGGTCCGGCAGCAGCCGTTCGAATTCGCCGTTTCCGTCAGTGTCGATCCACAGCTTCCCTGCTGTGCCGCCGCGGTACCTCTTCCACCAGGCAGGTTCGCGGGACAGCACGCTGGCCACCACCACCGGGCGCTCATCGCCCACTTCCGGGCCGAAGGCCACCGACTCCACGGGGCCAAACGGCAGTTCCTCCGCCCAGCCGCCTTCGAGAGGCACGCTGTACGCGTGGGTGTGACGGCTTTCGGCCTGCCGGAACGCGCTGGTCACCACGACGGCGCCGCCGGCGGTGAAGCCCTTGACCCGGGTGGTGCTGTGGCCGAAGTAGGTCAGCTGCCGGTAACCGCCGCCGTCGACGTCCGCCGAGACCACTTCCGGCGCCGTTCCCTGGACCACCGTCCACACCAGCTTCTTGCCGTCCGGGGTGAAGCGCGGGTTGCGGGCGGGCAACTGGAGCGAGGAGACACGCCACGCGCGGCCCCCGTCCAGTGGCGCAATCCAGACGTCATCCTCGGCCACGAAGGTGACCAGATCGCCGTGCAGATGCGGAAAACGGAAGTAGCTCGAAGAGGTCATCGTTCGATCATAGTCATCCCTTACCCGGCGCCGCGGGACGTGCCGTGGGGCCGGGTCCGTGGTGTGATGGAGCATGCGCATCCTTATGTCCGGGGCCTCGGGAATGATCGGCACGTCCATGTCAGCCACCTTCAGGGAGGCCGGGCACGACGTCGTGTCCCTGGTGCGCCGTGAACCCAAGACGGCCGCCGAAGTCCGCTGGGATCCGGCCGCCGGGGAACTGGATCCCCGGGCACTCGAGGGCGTGGACGCCGTCGTCAATCTTTCGGGCGCCGGAATCGGCGACCGGCCGTGGACGCGCAAGCGCGTGGAGGACCTGTTCAGTTCGCGGCTCCGGCCCACAGAGACCCTTGTCCAGGCCATGCAGCAGGTGGACAGCCCGCCGCCCACCTTCATCAGTCAGTCCGGGTCCGGGTATTACGGGGACGCGGGATACACCGTGCTCCGCGAAAATGCCCCCGCGGGGTCCGGCACCCTGTCCCGCATCTGTGTGGAGTGGGAACAGGCCGCTGCCGCTGCCCCGCCAGGCGTACGGACTGTCACGCCGCGCACCGGCGTCGTCCTCAGCCGCTCCGGCGGCGCCTTGGGCAGGCTGCTCCCCCTCCTGCGTCTCGGCATCGGCGGACCGTTCGGGGACGGCCGCCAGTACTGGCCCTGGATATCCCTGCCGGATGTGTCAAAGGCTTTCCTGTTCCTGCTGGAATCCGACATCCGTGGCCCTGTTAACCTGTGCGCCCCCGAACAGGCTGACGTCAACAGCATCGTGGCCGCACTGGCCCATGCACTGCACCGGCCCGCTGTCCTGCGGGTCCCGGGCCCGGTGTTGCGCCTGTTGATGCGCGACCTGGCCGAAGAGCTGTTGCTGGCCAGCCAAAGGATGGAGCCTGCCGTGTTGTCGGCAGCCGGTTTCCGCTGGGAACATCCTGGTTTGGCGGAGGCGGCCGCCTGGGTTGCCGGCAACGACAAGGCCGCGGACCTGGCCTGACCTTGAACTGGTGAACAGGGCGCGGGCTGCAGCGGCGTGGTTTCAGGAGCCGGGGAGGATCTCGCTGATCCGCCATTTTCCCTCCTCTGTAACCAGGACCAGGCGCAGGGCCTGGCCGGGTGCAGCGGCACCTTTCGCGGCAACAGTTCCCGTGGTGTCCTTCTCTTCCCAGGCTGATGTGCCGGCGGTGGCCCGGACAACCGCGCGCGATTCCGTTGCACCCGGTTCGGTCCGGACGTCCGTGACCGTGCTGATGAAGCCCGAGAGTACCCTGCCCGAACCTGACAGCCTCTCCGCAGTGAGATGATCGGCGGCGGCCGCCGGCGACCCGGATGCGTTGACTTCCGCCAGCAGGCTTACCTGGCCGCTGCGGAAAGCATGGTCACGCAGGGCCGCAAGGCCACGCAGGGCATCCGCAGGCTGAGCTGAAGCGGCCAGTGCCCTGGCCTCGTCCAGCGCCGCGGCGCCGCCGGCCTGAACCGCAGCAGAGTCTCCTGCCGGGGCGGAAGCTGCCTCTGCCGCATCCTTGCTGTCGCCGGCAGGATTGAGGGCACCCAGGGCCACCTGGGACACTGGGGTCAGCCACAGGACCATCGCCGCCGCGGCAGCCGCGCCCACGGCGAGGACGGTCCGGCGGAAGGGAACCCTGGGTGGGGCCGCGCTGCGGTGGGCTCCGTTCCGGCGCCCGCCTGCGTGCTTCCGGGAGCGCTCAGGGGCACCACTCTTGTCCTTCCGCAGTACTGGTTTGCCCGATGCTGCGGGTTCGCGTGTGGCAGCGGGGACTCCCGCCAGCCGCGGCGGCGTCGCCATCCGCCGTCGCAATGCCCCGAACCGTTCCCTCAACCCACCCGGCAAGGGTTGCGGCACGTGCCTGCGCGTCAGGAGTTCCGGAATGACGGTGGGATGGACGGCGGCGGAAAGGTCCACCGGTACAGGGGCGGCACTGCGGTAGACAGCGGTTGCCAGGGCGCCGGCGGTTGGACGGAGCCTGCGGTCTTCGTTGAGGCCTGCTTCCAGGGCTGCAGCGAGTTCAACAGGAACACCGGGAACCAGGAGCGGCAGCGGTGGCCGGTCCGCCGTGCGTGGCGGCGCAGCACCGGTGAGGCAGAACCAGCCGAGGGCCGCCGCCGCATAGACGTCCCTCTCGGGTTGCAGCCCTGCGCGGACCGCATCCACCGGTGCAGGATCCACGAAGCCGGGCGTCCCGTGGCCCGCTCCGCCGGCGGGGTCCCCCAGCATCCGGGCAATTCCCAGGTCCGAGAGCATCGGCTTGCCCTGGCCGGTGAACAGCACGTTGCCGGGCGAGACGTCCCCATGCGTGAATCCTTTCCCATGAAGATAGGACAGCACCTGGGCGATGGGGGTCAGCACGGTTACGGTCTCGCCGGCGCTGAGCCGGCCGCGGGCACCAAGGAGCTGGCCCAGGGAGCCGCCGGATGCATAATCCATGATGAGGGCAGTCGCAGCCTGTCCTTCCGCGTCACCGGTCGGCACGGGGTGCAGGCTGACGGCGTCGCGGGCCGTGACCAGGTGTTGGTGGTCCAGGACGGAGAGGATCCGGATTTCCCTTCGCACTGCGTCCTCGGACTCCACTCCGCGGCCGCGTGACTCGCCGGAGCCGGGGTGGAAGCACTTGACGGCGTATTTCCTGCCGGTGGCCTGCTCAGCGGCCAGCCAGACAGACGCGCTGCTTCCCAGGCCCAGGAGCCGGTCAACCGCATAGCCCGGAACGTCTGGAGCGTGCAAATCTTCCATGTCCCATGTCTAGCGGAATCCGCGGACGGTTGCAGAAGTTATCCACAGGCTGCGCGGGCTTCCAGTCACATTGTGGGCGCAGGTACGGCCGCTGGTGAGCTTAGACACTAAACCCTGTCCGCGGCCGTGCGGGGTCTAAGCTGGAAGGCATGACTCTTGAGTTTTCAGGGCTGGGTCTTGCCCCCGAGTTCGTTGATTACCAGCACGCCTGGGACGTTCAACGCGAACTTCACGGAAAAGTGGTGACCGGTGAGGCACCCAGTACCGTGCTCCTTCTGGAGCATGCAGCCGTTTACACCGCAGGCAAGCTGACCGAGGACCACGAACGGCCTTTCGACGGGACTCCCGTGGTGGCCGTGGACCGCGGCGGAAAGCTCACCTGGCATGGTCCAGGCCAGCTCGTCGCGTACCCCATCCTGAAACTCAAGAACCGCGCCGGGATCCGTGACTATGTGGAACGGCTCGAAGCCGTCATGATCGCCGTCATGGCCGATTACGGCATCCGCGCTGAACGCATTAAGGGCCGTGCCGGTGTCTGGGTCAAGGCCGACGCCAACGGGCCCGACCGCAAAATCGCCGCCATCGGCATCCGAGTCCTCAACGGAGTGACCATGCACGGCGTCGCCATTAACTGCAGCAACGACCTCGCCCCGTACGGCCAGATCATCGCCTGCGGCATCACCGACGCCGGCGTCACCACCATGTCCCGGGAAACCGGGAAGGACATCCGCCCCGGCGACATCGCCGACCGCTTCGTGGAAGAATTCCGCAAGCACGAAGAAGCACTCGTTTCAAGCCCCGAAGGAGCTCTACTGTGACATTGGCACCCGAAGGCCGGAAGTTGCTGCGGATCGAACAGCGCAACGCGGCCACCCCGGTGGAACGCAAACCGGAATGGATCAAGGCCAAAGTCCAAATGGGCCCCGAGTTCGTCCAACTCAAGAACCTGGTCAAAAAAGAAGGCCTCCACACCGTCTGCGAAGAAGCCGGCTGCCCCAACATCTTCGAATGCTGGGAAGACAAAGAAGCCACCTTCCTCATCGGCGGCTCCGAATGCACCCGCCGCTGCGACTTCTGCCAGATCGACACCGGCAAACCCTCCCCCGTGGACAGGTTCGAACCCACCAAAGTGGCCCGCTCCGTCCAATCCATGCAACTCCGCTACGCCACCGTCACCGGCGTGGCCCGCGACGACCTCGAAGACGAAGGCGTCTGGCTCTACGCCGAAACCGTCCGCAAAATCCACGAACTGAACCCCGGCACCGGCGTCGAACTCCTCATCCCCGACTTCTCCGGCAACCCCGACCACATCGCCGCAATCTGCGACTCCAAACCCGAAGTCTTCGCCCACAACGTCGAAACCGTCCCCCGGATCTTCAAGCGCATCCGCCCCGCCTTCCGCTACGAACGCTCCCTCGACGTCATCACCCAAGGCCGAAACCTGGGCATGGTCACCAAATCCAACCTCATCCTCGGCATGGGCGAAACCCGCGAAGAAATCTCCGAAGCACTCCGCGACCTCCACGCCGCCGGCTGCGACCTGATCACCATCACCCAATACCTCCGCCCCTCCGAACGCCACCTCCCCGTGGACCGCTGGGTCAAACCCCAGGAATTCGTCGACCTCCAAAACGAAGCCCAAGAAATCGGCTTCCTCGGCGTCATGTCCGGCCCCCTGGTCCGCTCCTCCTACCGCGCCGGCCGCCTCTGGGCCACCGCCATGCGCAAAAAAGGCCGCGACATCCCCGCCGAACTCGCCCACATCGCCGACGGCATCCAGGACTCCGGCACCACCCGCCAGGAAGCCAGCACGCTCCTGGCCGCCCGTTCCTGACCCGGCAGCCGCAGCCGCCCAGGGCCGGACACCGGATCTTTCCGGCGTCCGGCCCTTCGGCTTTGGTCACGTAGAATTGAGGCACTATGGCGAAATCCCCTGACTCCAGCAACTCCACCCCGGCGGACTCCAGCGCGGCAAAGCGCGGCCTGTTCTCGCGCAAGCCGAAAGAGGCGAAGGCCAAAAAGCCCAGCCGCCTCAAGCAGATCGGCGAGGTCTTCAACATGACCCGCCGCCACGACCCCATGGTCCCGTGGCTGATGCTGCTGGTCTTCCTGGGCGTTGTGGCCGTCAGCTTCCTGGTGGGTTTCTGGCTGGACAACTGGATCACCGGCCTGATCATCGGCATCCCGCTGGGCCTGCTCGGCGCCACGCTGATCCTGTCCCGGCGCGCGGAACGGGCGGCCTTCGCCCAGATCGAAAACCAGCCGGGCGCCTCCGGCGCAGCACTGGGTACCCTCCGCCGCGGCTGGATCACCGAGGAACAGCCTGTCGCCGTCAACCCGCGCACGCAGGATGCCGTGTTCCGCGCCATCGGCCGTCCCGGCGTCGTCCTGGTCAGCGAAGGCCCCACGCTCCGGGTGAAGCCGCTGCTGGACGCCGAGCGCAAGCGCCTGGCCCGGATCCTGCCCAACGTAACGGTGCACGTCATCGAAAGCGGCCGCGGCGAGGGCCAGGTGCCCATCAGCCAGGTGGCAAAAAAGATGGGCAAGCTGAAGAAGGAACTGACCAAGCTTGAAGTAAATGCCGTTTCAAAGCGCATTGCGTCCCTGGGGAACCGGCTCCCCATCCCCAAGGGCATCGACCCCTACAAAGCCCGCCCCAACCGCGGACGCTAGGCCTGAACAGCGCCCCGGCCACCGGATCCTTCCGGCAGCCGGGGCGTTTTTCTTGCACAGGCCATTTCCGCACGCCAGCAAAGTGCCAGGCGCTCGAACGGGTAACGCCGCCCCGCCAACCAACGATGACGACAGCCCTACAGGACAGGACATCCCATGCCCCTTCGCAACGCCGCCATCCGCGCTTTCCGCATCCTCGCCGTCGCCGAAGCTTTCAGCTGGGCAGCCCTGCTGATCGGCATGTACTTCAAATGGATTGCCGGCACCACCGAGATCGGCGTACAGGTGGCCGGACCTATCCATGGAGCGCTGTTTGTTGGCTACGGCGTGGCGGCGCTGGTGCTCTGGCGCCTGCAGCGCTGGCCGTTCACCGTGGCGCTCTTTGCCGGGCTCTCAGCGGTCTTCCCGTTCGCCACCATTCTCTTCGAACGCTGGGCTGATAAGCGGGGTTTGCTGGCTGCTGCCGACGCCGTCGCAGCTTCACCGGAGACCAGCCGGTCCAAGGTGTCGGAAGAGAGTCAGGCCTAGCCCAAGCGCTGCCGCTGCCTGCTCAGCGGCGGATCAGCAGGGTGTTCATTGCTTTGTCGTGCAGGCCGCGCTGGTCGGGATCAAAGATCACGGCCGGAATCACCAGGCACAGCAGTACGGCCCGCACCAGGGCGGCCAACGGCCCGGGCGTCCCGCCGCCGGGCCGCACCACCGAGATGCCCACCACGCGGTGGCCGATGCTGTACCCGAGCGTGCCCACCAGCAGGGTCTGCTCGAGGGCGAAAATACCCAAGGTTGCCCACGAGTCTCCGGCGAACGCGAAGTTGCTGATCAGCAGGGCAATGCCCCAGTCGATCATGATGGCAACGATCCGCCGGCCGGCCCGGGCAATGGACCCCGGCCCCGATTCGGGCAGGCCCAGGCGCTCACCGGGATACTTGGAAATGCCGGAGGTGTCCGGCCCGGTGAGCCATGAGCCAAGGTCTTTGCGATCTACCACCGTCCAAGTTTACCGGCCTCCATCCCCCACTCCGGCCTGGTGCGCGGCGCCCACATCGCGGATGGGGTTAGACCACAGTGTGGACACCCGATAGCGTGGTCGTAACAGGGCATTCTGTAACCTGCCCGAAACAATGTGGACACGGACGGGAAATGCCGCGTCCATAGGCTGTTAGCAGTTTCAAGCAATCTCCCCGGCAGGTATCTGCGGCAGGGCCACAGCAGGGAAAACCTTGCGTCTTCCCTGCTTTCGGATTGCGCTGGATCATATGGCTGAGGCCAGATATTTACATATGCGTTAGGAGCATAGATGTTCAAGACTGCGGACGAAGTCCTCAAGTTCATCAAGGACGAAGATGTAAAGTTCGTCGATATCCGCTTCACCGACCTTCCCGGCGTCCAGCAGCACTTCAACGTTCCGGCTAAGAGCGTTGACGCTGACTTCTTCGTCAACGGCCAGCTCTTCGACGGTTCTTCCATCCGTGGCTTCCAGGGCATCGCCGAATCGGACATGCAGCTGATCCCCGATGTGACCACCGCGTTCCTGGACACCTTCCGCATGGAAAAGACCCTCGCGCTGAACTTCTCCATCGTGAACCCGCGCACCGGCGATCCCTACCACCGCGACCCCCGCGGCGTGGCCGAGAAGGCCGAAGCATACCTGGCCTCCACCGGCATCGCTGACACCGCGTTCTTCGCTCCCGAAGCCGAGTTCTTCGTGTTCGACAACGTCCAGTACCAGTCCTCCCCGCAGGGCAGCTTCTACAAGATCGACTCCGAAGAAGCGCACTGGAACACCGGCCGTGAAGAAGAGGGCGGAAACCTCGGTTACAAGACCCCCGTCAAGGGCGGCTACTTCCCGGTTTCCCCCACGGACAAGCAGGCCGACCTGCGCGACGCCATGTGTGTTGCCCTGGATGAGGCCGGCCTCGAGGTCGAGCGCAGCCACCACGAAGTTGGATCCGCCGGCCAGGCTGAGATCAACTACAAGTTCACCACCCTGACCCACGCTGCCGATGACCTGCAGAAGTTCAAGTACGTCATCAAGAACACCGCGGACGCCTGGGGCAAGTCGGTCACCTTTATGCCGAAGCCGGTCTTCGGTGACAACGGCTCGGGCATGCACTGCCACCAGTCGCTGTGGAGCAACGGCGATCCGCTGTTCTACGACGAGAAGGGCTACGCCGGCCTGTCCGACACTGCCCGCTGGTACATCGGCGGCCTGCTGAAGCACGCCGACGCCGTCCTGGCCTTCACCAACCCGACGGTCAACTCCTACCGCCGCCTGGTTAAGGGCTTCGAAGCTCCGGTCAACATGGTCTACTCGCAGGGCAACCGCTCCGCCGGTATCCGCATCCCGATCACGGGCTCCAACCCGAAGGCCAAGCGCATCGAATTCCGCGCTCCGGACCCCTCCTCGAACCCGTACCTGGCGTTCGCTGCCCAGCTGATGGCCGGCATTGACGGCATCCGCAACCGCATCGAGCCCCCGGCACCGATCGACAAGGACCTCTACGAGCTGCCCGCCGAGGAAGCCAAGGACATCCCCAAGGCTCCGGGCACCCTGGAAGAAGCCCTGGAAGCACTGCGCGAGGACAACGAGTTCCTGCAGGCCGGCGGCGTCTTCACCCAGGACCTGATCGACACCTGGATCGATTACAAGTACGAGAACGAGATCCGCCCGCTGTCCCTGCGCCCGAACCCCTATGAGTTCGAGCTCTACTACGGCGTCTAGTCTCCACTCCGCCTGGCAGTACTGCCAGGACCGCTGAGACAGCGAAGGCGGCCACCGGTAATCCGGTGGCCGCCTTCCGCGTTCCCGGGCCGGATGCCCGGAATGATTAAAAGGTGGAGGCCCGGCTCCAGACGTGCTGAGACCGGGAGCCGGGCCTCCTGACGAATGTCCCCCGAGACGAAGACTGTTCGAGCCTTCCCCCCAACAAGGTTGAAGAACACCGCCATTCCACATCATCGATTAAACGGTTTCCCAGCGCAATAAGGGCCCGCCGGTGTTACCTCATTGTGGCTTGGCGAACGGCATGAACAGGGTGCGCTGCGGCCCCGCAGATCCGCCGGTGTACCGGCCGTGGTCCACGAAGCCGGCCTTCAGGTACGCAGCCAGCCCCGGCCCGTTGGCCTCGTTGACGGAGAGTACGACGCCGGATGCACCGGTTGGGTGCCGGCGCTCGAGTTTTCCTGCCGCCACCACGGCGGCGGCGGCTCCCAGCGTCCCCAGGCCTTTGCCCTGCTGGCGCCGGTCCACGAGGAAGCCGCGGAGCAGCCAGGCGGAGCCGTCATCCGGCCAGCCGGCCAGGGTGGCTGCCCCGGATTGCAGGGTGAGCACGCCTATGGCCCGCCCGCCGGCCTCCATCACGAAGGGATGCCGCCCCTCTTCGGCCAGGCCGGTGAGGGCCATCCGCAGAGGATCACCCACGAATCTCTCCTGGCCGGGCTGGAGCCGGAGCCTCGCCACAGCGTCCAGTTGGATTGCCTGGGCGTCCGCATCCAGATCCCGCAGCGGGATGATCCAGACGGCCCCAAGGAACCCGTCAGTGCCCATAGAAGATGCGCTCAAAGACTCCACGTGCCCGGCGGCTGACTCGGAGGTAATCCTCCTCGAGGGCTGCGGCGTGGCCGGGCTCGTAGCCGCACCACCGCGCCACCGCTTCCAGGTCGCGGCGGGATGAGGGCAGAAGGTCGGACGCCTTGCCGTTCCAGATGACGTTTGCGGACCTGATCCTGCTCGCCAGCCGCCAGGCCTGCGCCAGCGTTTCGGAGTCATCCCGGGACAGCAGCCCAAGCGCAGCCGCGGCCTCCAGCGCCGGAAGGGTGGACGTAGTCCGCAGCTCCGGGTGTTCGCCGGCGTGCTGGAGCTGGAGCAGCTGGACCAGCCATTCGACGTCGCTCAGGCCGCCGCGGCCCAGCTTCAGGTGCCGGGCGGGATCGGCACCGCGGGGCAACCGTTCCGACTCCACCCGGGCCTTCACCCTGCGGATCTCCCGGACGTCCTGCCCCGCAACGGACTCCGGATAGCGAATGGGGTCGATCAGGGCCAGGAAGTCGGCCGCGAGGCCGTCGTTACCGGCCATCGGACGCGCGCGGAGCAGCGCCTGGGCTTCCCAGATCAGTGACCAGCGCCGGTAGTACTCGGCGAAGGATTCGAGGGAGCGGACCATTGCCCCGTTCTTGCCTTCCGGCCGAAGGTCAGCGTCCATCTGCAGGACGCGTTCGGCCGTAATGGCCGGCTTCAACGGCTGGGTCAGCAGGCTGGACACCTTGGCGACGATCCTGCCCGCCTGTTCCTGGGCCTCAGCCTCGGAAAAACCCGGCAGGGCCCGGTGGACGTACATGACATCGGCGTCGGAACCGTACCCGATTTCCCGTCCGCCCTGCCGCCCCATGGCAACCACCAGCACGGCGGTCTTAAGGGGTCCGCCGGCGGACACGATCCCCTCGGCCACGCGCAGGGCACCCAGGACCGCGGCCCGGTCATTATCCGCGAGTGCGGAGCCCACCTGGTCCTGGTCCAGCAGCCCTGCCGAGTCGGCGATGGCGATCCGGAGAATTTCCCGCCGGCGGATGAGCCGGATCAGGCGCATGGCGCTTTCTGGATCGGCGTGCCGTGACATCTTGGACGTAATTTCCTGCCACTGCGCTTCGAAGGACACCGGAACAAGGTCCTTGTCCTGCCCCAGCCAGGCAACCGACTCCGGGGACACTTCCAGCAGGTCGGCGATCAGCCGCGAGTTGGAGAGCATGTGGCAGAGCCGCTCAGCGGCGGCGTTCGAGTCGCGGAGCAGGCCAAGGTACCAGTGGGTGGTTCCCAGGGCCTCGCTGACCCGGCGGAAGGCGAGCAGGCCGGCGTCGGGATCCACGCCCTCGGCGAGCCAGTCCAGGAGGATCGGGAGCAGCTGGCGTTGCAGGGCGGCCCGCCGGCTGACACCGGCCGTCAAAGCTTCGATGTGCCGCATCGCGCCCTGCGGGTCACTGTATCCAAGCGCTGCCAGCCGGGCCTGCGCGGCCTCGGGGGTGAGCCTGGCATCCTCACTGCTGAGCTTGGCCGCCGAGTTGAGCAGCGGCCGGTAGAAGATCCGTTCGTGGAGTTCCCGGACGGACCGTTTGGTCTTTTGCCAGGCGGCCAGGAGGGCATCCGGGTGCGGCCGCTCATTGGAGAACGGGCCAAGCACGGCCTTCGCCAGGGCACGCAGCGCCGGTTCGGCCACCGGCATCAGGTGGGTGCGGCGCAACTGGAACAGCTGGATCCGGTGCTCCAGGAGCCGAAGGTACCGGTAGGCGTTGTCGAAGGCTGCGGCGTCCGTGCGCCCGATGTAACCGCCCGCCGACAGTGCCGCGATCGCCGACGTGGTGTCCCGCCGTCGTAATGTCTCATCTGCCTTGCCGTGTACCAGCTGCAGCAACTGGACCGTGAACTCCACGTCGCGCAGGCCGCCGCGGCCCAGCTTGATCTGCCGCTGCTCCTCGGCGGCGGGGATGTGCTCGGTCACCCGCCGGCGCATGGCCTGGACGGACTCGACGAACCCGTCGCGGCCTGCCGAATTCCAGATCAGCGGGGCCACCGCTTCCTCGTACCGGCGGCCCAGCCGGGCGTCCCCGGCGATGGTGCGAGCCTTCAGCAATGCCTGGAACTCCCAGCTTTCGGCCCAGCGCGCATAGTAGGCCTCGTGGGAGGCCAGGGTGCGTACCAGCGGCCCGGATTTACCTTCAGGCCGGAGGTTCGCGTCGACTTCCCAGAGTCCGGGTTCGCGCGCCACGGAGGAGATGGCCCGGGAGATCCCACTGGCCAGCGCGGTTCCGATGGTGTTGGCGTGAGCGTCCTCCAGCTGCCCGGCATCGATGACGTAGATGACGTCGACGTCGGAGATGTAGTTCAGCTCGCGGGCGCCGCACTTGCCCATCCCGATGACCGCCAGGCCAACATCGGCGACGTCGGCGGCGTCGAACTGTTCTGCCGCCTCGGCCCGCGACACGGCTAGCGCGGCTTCGATGGCCGCGCCGGCGAGGTCGGCCAGCTCGCCGCCCACGGACGGCAGGAAGTCCAGCGGGTCCGCGGCGCAGAGATCCTTGATGGCCAGGTCCACCACTCCCCTGCGGTACGCCGTCCGCAGCGCAGCGTAGGCCTCCGCGCCCGTCGCGGCAGCAACGGGGCGCGCGGCGCGGGGATCGGCGCCCACCGACTGCAGCAGCGTGGACCGCAGCTCCGCGGGGTCGGCGGGGAGGGGCTCCGGACTGGTGCGGACATTGAACGCCGTGAGGTGTTCGGGGTGCCGGATCAGGAACTCGCCCAGGGCCTCCGAGGCGCCGAGTACCCGGTACAGCGGTTCGCTGGTTTCGGGATCCGCCCCGGCGATGTCGCGCAGGCCGGGGTGTTTTTCGATCAGCCGAACGAGGGACTGCAAAGCCGTGTCCGGGCTGGCAGCGAGCTGCAGCCCGGCGAACAGCTTCTCCTGGTCCAGCCCTTCCAGCTCACGGGCCGCCAGGAAGCGTTCGCCTTTTTCAAGGTCGCTAAATCCGGCCGCGATGAGGCGGCGTGCCAGGCTCACGCCCGCGGCCTAAAGGATGCCGAGATTGCGCTGCAGTTCGTAGGGCGTCACCTGCAGGCGGTAGTCCTGCCATTCGGCCCGCTTGTTCCGGAGGAAGTGCTCGAAAACCTGCTCGCCCAGGATCTGCGGCATCAGTTCAGAGTCCTCCATGGCCCGGATGGCGTCATGCAGGCTGGCCGGGAGGGGGTCGTGGCCCATGGCCCGGCGCTCTGCCGAGCTCAGCGACCAGACGTCGTCCTCCGCTGCGGCCGGGAGGTCGTAGCCTTCCTCGATGCCCTTGAGGCCTGCGCCCAGCAGCACGGCGTACGCCAGGTACGGGTTGGTGGCGGAATCGATGCCGCGGTATTCGATCCGGGCGGACTGGCCCTTACCCGGCTTGTACAGGGGTACGCGCACCAGCGCGGAACGGTTGTTGTGGCCCCAGCTCAGGTAGCTCGGTGCTTCGCCACCGCCCCAGAGGCGCTTGTAGGAGTTCACGAACTGGTTGGTGACGGCGGTGAATTCGGGCGCGTGCTTGAGGATGCCTGCAATGAACTGGCGGGCCGTCTTGGACAGCTGGTACTCGGCACCGGCCTCGAAGAATGCGTTGCTGTCCCCTTCGAACAGGGAGAAGTGCGTGTGCATGCCCGAACCCGGGTGGGCCGTGAACGGTTTGGGCATGAAGGTGGCGTAGGTTCCCTGCTGGAGTGCCACCTCCTTAATAACAGTGCGGAACGTCATAATGTTGTCCGCGGTCTGGAGGGCGTCGGCGTAGCGGAGATCGATCTCGTTCTGGCCGGGGCCGCCCTCGTGGTGGCTGAATTCCACCGAGATCCCCACAGACTCAAGCATGGTGACAGCGGTCCTGCGGAAGTCCTGCGCCACGCCACCGGGCACGTGGTCGAAGTATCCGCCCTCGTCGACAGGCACCGGCGCGCCGTCCGCACCCAGTTCCTGGGACTTCAGGAGGTAGAACTCAATCTCCGGGTGCGTATAGCAGGTGAAGCCCATGTCTGCGGCCTTGGCCAGGGTCCGCTTGAGGACGTTGCGGGGGTCCGCTGTAGACGGCTCACCGTCAGGCGTCAGGATGTCGCAGAACATCCGCGAGGTCTGTTCGGTCTCACCGCGCCAGGGCAGGATCTGGAAGGTCGCCGGGTCGGGCTGCAGCAGCATGTCCGACTCGAAAACGCGGGCCAGGCCCTCGATGGAGGAACCGTCGAAGCCAAGGCCTTCCTCGAAGGCTCCTTCAACTTCCGCCGGCGCCAGCGCCACGGACTTCAGCGATCCCACGACGTCGGTGAACCACAGCCGCACGAAACGTACGTCGCGCTCTTCGATTGTGCGCAGGACAAATTCTTGCTGGCGGTCCATGATGGCCTCTTCTCCGGTCAACGTCCATGCTCCGGGTCCACGCAAGGGGAAAGCCGGCAGCAGTTCACCAACACTGTACTAAGCATTCGACGCCGATGCTTGAGCCTGCGCCGCACGTAACACAGCATTAACCTGGCGCACGGTCCGCGGCGGCCCGCGGCGCCGGTTTGGCCGTTCCCGCCAGCCGGCCGACACCCCTGGTTATGACCGTTATCACCTTTAGTGCCCGCCCCCGCGGTAGCTAGGACGGCGGGTACCGCACTACGCTCGTCCCATGGCCTCCAACAGCTCCGAATCACGCGCGTCCGCCGAAGTACCCGCCCCCTACGGCACTGGCCCTGCGCAGCCGGCGCCCGCAGCAGAGCGGAAGCCGGCCAAGGTACGCATCCACCACCTGCAGCAGGCCAAGCGGGACGGAACACGGTTCGCGATGCTGACCGCCTACGAGCAGTACACGGCCGAAATTTTTGACGCCGCCGGGATCGAAGTCCTGCTGGTGGGCGACTCCGCCTCCAACAACGTCTTTGGGAACGAAACGTCTTTGCCCGTCACCGTTGACGAGCTCCTCCCCCTGTGCCGGGCGGTCGCGCGCACCGCCAAACGCGCCCTGGTGGTGGCGGACCTGCCTTTTGGCAGCTACGAGGTTTCAGTGGAGCAGGCGGTGGCCACCGGCGTGCGCTTCCTGAAAGAGGGCCTGGCCCAGGCGGTCAAGATCGAAGGCGGCGCCTACTACGCCCCCACTGTCCGGGCCATGGTCCAGGCCGGTGTTCCCGTGATGGCCCACATCGGTTTCACTCCGCAGAGCGAACATGCCCTGGGCGGCTACCGGGTCCAGGGCCGCGGCGACGATGCACAGCGCCTGATTGACGACGCCGTCGCTTTGGCCGGGGCGGGGGCGTTCTGTGTCCTCATGGAAATGGTCCCGGCCGAAACCGCGGCCGCCGTGGACGCCGCCGTCGACGTTCCCACCGTGGGCATCGGCGCGGGCAAGGAAACCACCGGCCAGGTGCTCGTCTGGCAGGACATGGCCGGACTCCGCGGCGGCCGGATGGCAAAGTTCGTTAAGCAGTACGCGGACCTGCGCAGCACGCTGCTCGAGGCGGCCACGGAGTACGGCAACGACGTCCGGACCGGGCAGTTCCCCGGCCCCGAGCACTCCTTCTAGGCGGCACCTGCTTCAGGGCGGGCACCTGCCCGTCAGTCGTCGTCGCCCTTTTCCCAGGACTCGTTGCGGGCGCGGACCTTTTCAATCGCGTGCTCGGCTTCTTCCCTCGTCTTGTAGGGTCCGATCAGCTGGCTCCAGTCGGAAAGCCTGTCCTCTTCGACCTCGTGGGTATTGACGTTGTACCAGTACTCAGGCATTGCTGCTCCCTCGGTTCGGCCGGCGCTTCCGGAACGTGATCCGCGTAACGTTGATTCTTACGGCGGCATGCCCGGCTTCGCGGTTGTTAGGCGTTCTGTGGTGCCTTATATGATCAATCTATGCCTTCCCTTGCCTCGACTGCACCCATCGGCACCCTCACCCCCGGTACCGTCAGCCCGCAGCGTCCCGTCCCGGCGTCCATCCCCCGCCCGGAGTACGTGGGCAAACCCGCCCCTGCCAAATTCACCGGCTCCGAAGTAAAATCCGCGGAGACCATCGAGAAGATCCGCATCGCGGGGAAGATCGCGGCGCAGGCCATCGTCGAGGTGGGAAAGCACATTGAGCCCGGCGTCACCACCGACCAACTGGACAAGGTGGGCCATGAGTTCCTCCTCGACCACAACGCCTACCCCTCCACGCTGGGCTACCGTGGCTTTCCCAAGTCCCTGTGCTCTTCCCTGAACGAGGTCATCTGCCACGGCATCCCGGACAGCACGGTGGTCCAGGACGGCGACATCATCAACATCGACATCACCGCCTTCATCAACGGCGTCCACGGCGACACCAACTACACCTTCCTGGTGGGCGACGTGGATGAAGATTCCCGGCTGCTGGTTAAACGGACGCAGGAATCCCTGAACAGGGCCATCAAAGCCGTTGCCCCGGGCCGCGAAATCAACGTCATTGGCCGCGCCATCCAGTCCTACGCCAAGCGCTTCGGCTACGGTGTGGTCCGGGACTTCACCGGGCACGGCGTGGGCGAGGCTTTCCACACCGGGCTGATCATCCCGCATTACGACGCCGCCCCGGCCTACAACACCGTCATCGAGGCCGGCATGGTCTTCACCATTGAACCGATGCTCACCCTGGGCACCGTGGAATGGGACATGTGGGCCGACGACTGGACCGTTGTCACCAAAGACCACAAGCGCACCGCCCAGTTCGAGCACACCCTCCTCGTCACCGAAAGCGGCGCCGAAATCCTCACCCTGCCGTAGCGCGCCGCCCTGCGGCCGCACCGGCCTGCGAGAGCTGCAAGCCGCCCGGCACCCTATTCCCTGCCCGTCCCCTGCCACGAACGGAAACCCATTGGCCAAGAAAGATGAGAAGTCTCACAAGAACGCCCCGCTGATCGGCATCGACATCGGAGGCACGGGAATCAAGGGCGGCATCGTCGACCTGAAAAAGGGCAAGCTCCTGGGCGACCGGTTCCGGGTTCCCACGCCGCAGCCGGCCACCCCCGAGGCCGTGGCCGAGGCCGTGGCACTGGTGGTGGCCGAGCTCTCAGCGCGTCCCGAGGCCCCTGAGGCCGGCTCGCCGGTCGGCGTGACCTTCCCCGGCATCATCCAGCACGGAGTGGTCCACTCCGCCGCGAATGTGGACAAGAGCTGGCTCGACACGGACATCGATGCCCTCCTCACCGCCCGGCTTGGCCGCCCGGTTGAGGTAATCAACGACGCCGATGCCGCCGGACTCGCGGAAGCCCGCTACGGCGCGGGCGAAGGCGTCAAGGGAACCGTCCTGGTCATCACGCTTGGCACCGGCATCGGCTCGGCCTTCATCTTCGACGGCAAGCTCGTCCCGAACGCCGAACTGGGCCACCTGGAGGTGGACGGTTTCGATGCAGAGACCAAGGCGTCCGCCGTGGCACGTGAGCGGGACGGGCTGTCCTGGGATGAATACAGCGTGCTGCTGCAGCGCTACTTCTCCCACGTTGAGTTCCTGTTCTCCCCCGAACTGTTCATTGTTGGCGGCGGCATCTCCAAGCGTGCCGACGAATACCTGCCCAATCTCAAGCTCCGCACCCCGATTGTCCCGGCGGTGCTCCGGAACGAAGCCGGGATTGTGGGCGCCGCTGTGGAGATAGCGCTGCAGCACAAGCTCACCAAGTAGGCCGCACCGCGAAGCCGGGCCCCTTACGGTTGACGCTGAACACCCCTTCCGGATCCGGGAGGGGTGTTCTGTGTTTTCGTGTTCAGAGCTTTTGGTGCACTGCATATTGATGATCCACAGGGCCGCCGCACTGGACGTTCATGGCTGGTGAGGCCGCGCCGAGCGGGTGAGGTACCGGCGGCAGCTGCGGCTTCCCCTCCGCAGCTGCCGCCGGAAGTCTTATAGGGAAGTCTTTTCCGGCTTTCGCGGCGTGACAGGACTTTCCGTGGCATCTTCCTTCGCCTCGTGGCGGAGCTGGGCGATGGCTGACTCAAAGTCCTCAAGGGATTCAAAGGCCTGGTAGACGCTTGCGAAGCGGAGGTAGGCGACCTCGTCCAGCTTCTGCAGCGGACCAAGAATGACCAGGCCCACCTCATGGGCGTCGATTTCCGCGGCGCCGGAAGCGCGGATCTGCTCTTCCACTTCCTGCGCCAGCATGGCGAGGTCGTCCTCACTCACAGGGCGCCCCTGGCAGGCCTTGCGGACGCCGTTGATGACCTTGCTGCGGCTGAAGGGCTCGCCCACACCGGACCGTTTGATGACCGACAGGCTGGTGGTTTCCACGGTGGTGAACCTGCGCCCGCACTCCGGGCACTGCCGGCGCCGGCGGATGGCGGACCCGTCGTCGGCCATCCGGCTGTCCACCACCCGGGAGTCGGGATTGCGGCAGAACGGACAGTACATGGCGTCCCTCTCTCGCAGGGTCCCTTTGGGGACTGTGGAATCGGCAGTCGGCAGGTGAAGACTATGGTGGCACAGGTTGGCGGCATTACTGCCGCAGCCTCCAGTTTACGGCGGCCCGCAGGTGAATAACAAGCGTGTTATTACTACATGTAGTGGACGCATCAACTACATGTAGTGCCAGAGCCCCTTTGGGGCTTAGCCGGCGGCACTCGGGAAACGTGCCGTGACCGCGTCACCGTGGGCGGGCAGGTCCTCCGCGCGCGACAGGTTCACGATGTGGCTGCTGACTTCGGCAAGGGCGTCCCGGCTGTAGTTCACCACCTGGATGGCCCGCAGGAACGTGGTGACGTTCAGGCCGGAGGAGAAGGCCGCGGTCCCGCTGGTGGGGAGCACGTGGTTGGAGCCGGCGCAGTAGTCGCCAAGGCTGACGGGGCTGTAGTCCCCCACGAAGATTGCCCCGGCGTTCCTGATCCGCGCCGCAACGGCGGACGCGTCCTTGGTCATGATCTCCAGGTGCTCGGCGGCATAGGCATCACAGGCCGCGATGCCCTGTTCCAGGCCGTCCACCAGCACCACGCCGGATTGCGGGCCGGACAGGGCCTCACGGACCCGGTCGGAGTGCCTGGTGGACGCGGCCTGCACGTCCAGCTCCGCGCGCACGGCAGCGGCGAGGTCCTCCGAATCCGTGATCAGGACTGACGCCGCCTGGGGGTCGTGTTCTGCCTGGCTGATCAGGTCGGCAGCAACCAGGGCAGGCTGCGCGGTGGAGTCAGCGAGGATGGCGATCTCGGTGGTGCCTGCCTCGGAATCGATGCCCACCACACCCTTCACCAGGCGCTTGGCAGTAGCGACGAAGATGTTGCCTGGCCCCGTCACCACGTCCACGGGCTCCAGGGCCGGGCCGGCCTCCGTCGCATCAACGCCGTAGGCGAAGGCGGCGATCGCCTGTGCGCCGCCAATGGCGTAGACCTCGGTGATTCCCAGCAGGGCGGCTGCAGCAAGGATGGTGGGGTGCGGCAGCCCGCCGAACTCCTTCTGCGGCGGCGACGCCAGGGCGATGGATTCCACGCCGGCGGCCAGTGCGGGCACCACGTTCATGATGACCGACGACGGGTAGACGGCCAGGCCGCCGGGCACGTAGAGACCCACCCGTGCCACCGGAACCCAGTTCTGGCTGACCAGGGCGCCGTCGCCGAGTTCGACGTCAACATTGCGGGGACGCTGGCCGTCGGCGAAGATGCGGGCACGCCGGATGGATTCCTCGAGCGCCTTCCGGACGGCGGGGTCCAGGTTGTCCAGGGCCGAGTCGAGGGCCTCCGCGGGCACCCGGGGGTGGGACTGCTCCACACCGTCGAACCGGAGCGCCAGCTCAGCCAGCGCCTCGAACCCCCTCGCGCGGACGGCGCCGATGATGTCGAGAACCTTCTCCTCGGCGTTGGCCACCGTCTGTCCCTGTGCGCGGGGGACTGCCGCGCGGAGCCCGGCGAGGGTCAGGTTGCGGCCCCGGACGTCCACCGTCCGGAAGTTCACGGCAGTGGCGGGGGTGGCGGGGAACTCCGATGAAATGGTCACCGGACTATTTTACGGGGCGCCGCGGCCGCTGCTGCCAGCGGCCTCCTCCAGCGGGTTCCCGGCGCCGGGCTTCCGGCCAAGCTGTTCCAGGAGCTCCAAGACAAATACGGAAATGGCGGTGGCTGCCGGCCACAGGAGCAGCACCGGCAGTGCGCGGAGGGAGAATGCCAGGCTTGCATTCAGGGACGTGTCCACCGGAGTGCCCCACAGCCGTCCGGCCAACATCCCTGCCTGCCAGGCCAGGAGGCTGCCAACCAGCGCTCCGGCCAGGCCCAGCACCAACGATGCCTCCGGCCGGGGGCGCCGGCGGTCGGCCAGGAACACCGCAAGAAGGCAGCCGGCAAGGACCATCAGCCCGGCGAGCGTAAGGTCCCGCGGCAGCCAGACGGAGGTGTTGGAGCCGGTAGCCAGCGCAGGGTCCCGGGTGATCAGGTTGAGGCCGCCCGGTGCCAGCAGCCACCACAGGATTCCGGCGGGAACGCCGGCAACCGCAGGAACGGCGAAGAGGGCCCACGGCAGGCGCGGCCGGTCCCGGCGGGGTATAAGTGTCATGCCACAAACCTTAACAAATGTTCCTGCCGGCAGACCGCCGCCCAGCCACGGGTTGTTGACCTCCCGCCTGTGTCGGAATGTTGCTCTCCGGGGGAAGGCGGACAATAGGGTTAGGGAACAAGCAACTGCCCATCCACCATTCAGGAGTTACGGGTGACCGACAACAGCGCGCCGTTCGAACGGACGTTCAGGGAAATGTTCCGGCGCCACGCGGCCGGGGTGGCCATCATCACGGTCAACTACCAGGACGAGCCCTACGGCTTCACGGCAACGTCAGTGGCTTCGCTGTCTGCCCAGCCGCCACGCTTCACCTTCAACATGGCCCGCAGTTCGCGTTCCTGGCCGGCTGTGGCCAACACCACGTATATCGGGGTCCACATGCTGGGGCTCGAAAACCAGCAGCTGGCCGCACGGTTTTCGGCCGCCGGAAACCGATTCGAGGGCGACCACTGGGCAACGGGGCCGCACGGGGTACCCGTGCTGAAGGACGTTGCGGGCTGGCTGATCGGCGAAGTGCAGATGCGCCTGTCCTTCGAAAACAACGCCGTGGTGGTGGTCCAGGTGGTCGACGGCCAGGTGGGCGGCGAAGGCACGCCCCTGCTGTACCACGCCGGGGGTTACGGCCAGCCTGTCCCCCTCGACTACGAAATCTAGCCCCGGCCAACACACCTCCCGCAGAAGGTCGGACGACGGCGGAAAGGCGGCTTCCGCCGTCGTGCTTCCCTTCGGGAAGATCACCTAGGCATCCAGGCAGGCCGGGCCCAGGAGGACTTTCAGGTCGCCGAACAGCGAGGGGCTCGGGTTGACCCGCAGGTGCACGGGCAGGCCCATGACCTCGGTGCGGGTGTCGCCCTGGAGGTGCAGCCGGACCTCGGAATTGCCCCGGTGGGTTCGGAGCACGTCGCCGAGTTCGGTCACCACAGCCTCGGTGGCCTTGTGCGTCGGCATGGTGATGACCACGGGGCCGTTCAGGCCTTCACTGAGGTCCGGGACGGACAGTTCCATGCAGTTCAGGGCGATGGCGCCGTCGTCGCGTTTCTGCAGGCGGCCCTTCACCACCACGATCAGGTCCTCGGCGAGCACTGACGCGATGGGTCCGTAGACCTGACCGAAGAACATAACCTCGATGGAACCACCCAGGTCCTCCACCTCGGCGCGTGCGTACGCGTTGCCGCTGGCCTTGGCAATCCTGCGGCTGAGCGAGGTGATCATGCCCGCGATGGTGAGGATGGCGCCGTCCTGCGGCCCGTCTTCACCCAGGATGGTGGTGATGCTCATTTCCGCGTGCTGGCTCAGGACCCCTTCCAGGCCCTGGAGCGGGTGGTCCGAGACGTAAAGCCCCAGCATGTCGCGCTCGAACGAGAGCTTGTCCTTCTTCTCCCACTCAGGCAGGTCCGGGATCTCGATGCTCAACGACGCTTCGGACTCGGCCTCCTCGAAGCCCGCGAAGAGGTCGAACTGGCCGATCGCCTCGTTGCGCTTCAGCGTGATCACGGAGTCGATGGCTTCTTCGTGGATCATGGCCAGCGCGCGGCGGTGGTGGCCCAGGGAGTCGAAGGCGCCGGACTTGATCAGCGACTCGATGGTCCGTTTGTTGCAGACCACCGCCGGTACCTTCATCAGGTAGTCCTTGAAGGACGTGTAAGCGCCCTCGCTCTCGCGGGCGGCAACCATGGCTTCCACCGCGTTGACGCCGACGTTGCGGATTGCGCCCATGCCGAAGCGGATGTCCGTGCCCACAGGGGTGAAGTTCAGGGCCGATTCGTTGACGTCCGGTGGCAGGACGGTGATGCCCATGCGACGGCACTCGTTGAGGTAGATGGCCGACTTGTCCTTGTCGTCACCCACCGACGTCAGCAGTGCAGCCATGTATTCGGGTGCGTAGTGCGCCTTCAGGTAGGCGGTCCAGTAGGAAATAACGCCGTAGGCGGCGGAGTGGGCCTTGTTGAACGCGTAGTCCGAGAACGGGAGCAGGATGTCCCAGAGGGTCTTCACGGCCGCCATGGAGTAGCCGTTGTCCTGCATGCCCTGGGAGAAGCCGGCGAACTGCTTGTCCAGTTCCGATTTCTTCTTCTTGCCCATGGCGCGGCGGAGGATGTCTGCCTGGCCCAGCGAGTAGCCGGCCAGCTTCTGCGCCACGGCCATAACCTGCTCCTGGTACACGATCAGGCCGTAAGTCCCGCCGAGGATCTCCTTGAGGGGTTCCTCCAGTTCGGGGTGGATAGGGATGACTTCCTGGATGCCGTTCTTACGGAGCGCGTAATCGGTGTGGGCGTTGGCGCCCATGGGACCGGGCCGGTAGAGCGCAAGGACAGCGGAAATGTCTTCGAAGTTGTCAGGCTTCATCAGCTTGAGCAGGGACCGCATGGGTCCGCCGTCGAGCTGGAACACGCCCAGGGTGTCGCCGCGGGCCAGGAGCTCGTAGGACGGCGCGTCGTCGAGCTCCAGGTTCTCGAGGTCCAGGTCGATGCCGCGGTTCATCTTGATGTTCTCGAGGGCGTCGGAAATGATCGTCAGGTTCCGCAGGCCCAGGAAGTCCATCTTGATCAGGCCCAGGCCCTCGGACGTGGGGTAGTCGAACTGGGTGATCACCTGGCCGTCCTGGAAGCGGCGCATGATGGGGATGACGTCGATGATGGGGTCCGAGGACATGATGACGCCGGCGGCGTGCACACCCCACTGGCGTTTCAGGCCCTCGATGCCCAGGGCCGTCTCGAAGACCTTGGCGGCCTCCGGATCCGTGCTGACAAGCTGCCGGAAGTCCCCTGCTTCGCTGTACCTTTTTGATTCCGGATTCTGGATGTCTGCCAGCGGAATGTCCTTGGCCATGACGGCCGGGGGCAGGGCCTTGGTGAGCTGCTCCCCCATGCTGAACGGGTAGCCCAGCACGCGCGAGGAGTCCTTGAGCGCCTGCTTGGTCTTGATGGTGCCGTAGGTCACGATCATGGCCACGCGCTCGTCGCCGTATTTGCGCGTCACGTAGTCGATGACTTCGGAGCGGCGCCGGTCATCGAAGTCGACGTCGAAGTCGGGCATGGAAACGCGGTCCGGGTTGAGGAAGCGTTCGAAGATCAGGCCGTGCCGCAACGGATCGAGGTCCGTAATTCGCATGGCGTAGGCCACCATGGAACCGGCACCGGAGCCACGGCCGGGGCCGACGCGGATGCCGTTGTTCTTGGCCCAGTTGATGAAGTCCGCCACCACGAGGAAGTAGCCGGGGAAGCCCATCGAGGTGATGACGCCGAGCTCGTAGTCCGCCTGCTTGCGGACCTCGTCCGGGATGCCCTTGGGGTACCGGTACTGCAGGCCCAGGTCCACTTCCTTGACCAGCCAGGAGGTTTCGTCCTCACCCGGCGGGCAGGGGAACCGCGGCATGAAGTTGGCGTTCGTGTTGAACGACACTTCGCACCGCTCGGCGATGAGCAGCGTGTTGTCGCAGGCCTCGGGGTGGTCGCGGAAGAGCTCGCGCATTTCCTGCGGGGACTTCAGGTAGTAGCCGCTGCCGGAGAACGCGAACCGGGAGCCGCCGTTGTCATAGGTGGGCTCCAGCAGGGTCGAACCGGACTGGATGGCCAGCAGCGCCTCGTGCGCCTTCGCGTCGTGCTCGTGCGTGTAGTGGAGGTCGTTGGTGGCCACCAGCGGCAGGTTCAGTTCCTTGGCCAGGCGCAGCAGGTCACCGGTGACGCGACGCTCGATGTCCAGGCCATGGTCCATCAGTTCGCAGAAGTAGTTCTCGGCACCGAAAATGTCCCGGAACTCCGCTGCGGCTTCCACGGCTTCGCGGTACTGGCCAAGTCGCAGCCGGGTCTGGACCTCGCCGGAGGGGCAGCCGGTGGTGGCGATCAGGCCCTCGGAGTAGGTGTTGAGCAGTTCCCGGTCAAGCCGCGGCCACTTTCCGAAGACGGAGTCCAGGGAGGCGATGGAGGATGCGCGGAACAGGTTCCGCATGCCCACGTTGTTGTAGCTCAGGAGCGTCATGTGGGTATACGAACCGCCACCGGAGATGTCGTCCTTGCGCTGGTTTTCCTCGCCCCAGCGGACGCGGGTCTTGTCCCCGCGGGCGGTTCCGGGCGTCACATAGGCTTCGACGCCGATGATCGGTTTGATGCCCTTTGCCTGGGCTTTCTGCCAGAAGTCGAACGCACCGAACAGGTAGCCGTGGTCCGTAGTGGCAAGCGCCGGCATGCCCAGCCGTTCGGTTTCGTCGAACAGCTCCCCCAGCCGGGCGGCTCCATCCAGCATGGAATATTCGGTGTGGGTGTGCAGGTGGACAAACGAATCATTGCTGGAAGTCACCGGACTATTCTATGCGCTGCCCGGTTACGGCCCTGCCAGGAAGATGCCGCTCAGGCCTGTCCCGAGGCGAGCACGTCGAGGGCGAAGGCCAGGTCCTGCGGATAGTCGCTGGTCACGCGCACCCGCTCACCCGTCACCGGGTGGTCGAAGCCGAGTTCCCGGGCATGGAGCCACTGCCGCGTGAGCCCAAGGGTTGCAGCCAGGCGCGGATCCGCGCCGTAGGTGAGGTCGCCCGCGCAGGGATGGCGGAGTGCGGAGAAATGGACGCGGATCTGGTGCGTGCGGCCGGTCTCGAGGTGCACTTCCACAAGGGACGCCTTGCCAAAGGCTTCCAGCACCTCATAGTGGGTCACGGATTGCCGGCCCTCTTCCGTCACGGCAAACCGCCAGTCGTGCCCCGGGTGGCGGCCGATGGGGGCATCGATGGTTCCGGTCAGGGGATCCGGCAGGCCCTGGACCACGGCGTGGTATACCTTGTCCACCGTGCGCTCCTTGAACGCACGCTTGAGGGCTGTGTAGGCCCTCTCGGACTTGGCCACCACCATCACGCCGGACGTCCCGACGTCGAGCCGGTGGACAATCCCGGCCCGTTCCGGCGAACCGGACGTGGAGATGCGGTAGCCGGCACCGGCCAGGCCACCCACCACGGTGGGCCCCACCCAGCCCGGAGAAGGGTGCGCGGCAACCCCCACCGGTTTATCGACGACGACGAAATCGTCGTCGTCCAGCAGGATCTTCAGGCCTTCCACAATTTCCTCCACGACTTCCAGCGGATCGCGCCGCTCCGGAATGGTGACCTCCAGCGTGTCGCCGGCCGCCAGTTTCGCTGACTTGCCAAGGGCTTTGCCCCGGCTGAGCACGTGCCCTTCCGCGATCAGGGCGGCGGCTGCTGAGCGTGAAATGCCCATAATGGCTGCAAGCCCTGCATCTGCCCGGGTGCCGCCGTATTCCTCCGTGACGATGATCTGCTCAGGCATCGGCGTCCGTGCCCTTTCGCTGGGCATGCACCCGGGTTCCATCCAGGGAAATGCCGCGAAGAGTCAGGATGCAGATGATGGCCACGGCAGAGACCACCGCGGAATCGGCGATGTTGAAGATGGCGAAGTTGGGCAGCTGGATGAAGTCCACCACATGGCCCATGCCGAACGAGGGTTCGCGGAAGAGCCGGTCCGTGAGGTTGCCGAGCGCCCCGCCCAGCAGCAGGCCCAGCGCAAGGGCCCACCAGACAGACCCCAGCTTCCGGACCTGGAAGAGGATGGCGACAGCGACGGCGGCCATGATGATGGAAAACACCCACGTGACGTTCTCGCCGATGGAGAAGGCTGCGCCGGAGTTTCGGATGAAGTACCAATGCAGGAGCGGCGGCAGGACCGGGATGCGTTCGCCCTCCACCATGGAGGACGTCACCCACATCTTGGTCAGCTGGTCGAAGACGTAGGCAAATACTGCGAATCCGGCGAAGAAGGACAGCAGCACCCCGCGTCGTGGGCGGGGTGACGGCGGGACAGGGCGTGCAGCGCCGGCGGCAAGTTCGTCAGTCATGGTGCTTTCATTCGTAAAACCGGGGTCAATGCCAAAAGCCGGTGGCCGAGGAATCCTCAGCCACCGGCTTTCAGAATACGTGCTGTGCGTGCTAGTTGGCTTCGCTGACTTCCGGCGTCGCCACGGAGCCGCGGGCATCCAGATCGCGCAGCTGGCCTTCGATGTAGGCCTTCAGGCGTGAGCGGTAGTCGCGCTCGAAGCCGCGGAGCTGCTCCACCTTGCGTTCCAGGACGGAGCGCTGCTGCTCGAGTGCGCCAAGGATCTTGCGGGACTTTTCCTGGGCGTCGTTGACGAGGCTGCTGGCTTCGATCTGCGCCTCGGCGATGATCTTGTCCTTCTGCGACTGGCCGTCAGCGACGTGGCGATCGTGCATCTGCTGCGCCATGGCCAGCAGGCCGGCAGCGGATTCAGCGGAGGGGGTGGACGTGGAGGCCGCTGCAGCAGCAGGGGCTGCGGCGACGGGAGCGGCCGGCTGGACGTCCTTCTTCTTCGCCTCGGCAGCCTTGGCATCAGCTTCGGCCTTCTCGCGGGCTTCGTCCTTGTCAGCCTTGACGGGCGCGGGAACCTTCTCCACCACGGGGGCGGCAGCGGCGGTTGCCGGAACGCTGGAACCAGCCTCGGCGAGCTTCTTGCGGAGCTCGTCGTTCTCCTGGTTCAGGCGGCGAAGTTCAACGACGATCTCGTCCAGGAAGTCATCAACTTCGTCCTGGTCGTAGCCCTCGCGGAACTTGGTCGGCTGAAAGCGCTTGTTGACAACGTCTTCTGGCGTCAAAGCCATCTGGTCACCTCACTGGTCTGGTTAGTCAGTAGGCCTTCCGGCCGTCAAAACTACGGTACCTAAATTTGGTCTGCTATCTCTAATTCAACACTGGAGTGTCAAACTCGAGTTTCCCTGCTTCACACTAGCCGGTCCCGGTGGCACCGACCTGCGTTGCATGGGTGTAAATCTCTGAATCAGGCGAAGCTTCTGGTGATTCCCATCGCAATGCTGACCGCGATGAAGAGGATCAGGAATCCAAGGTCCAGCGAGATGCCGCCCAAACGCAGCGGCGGGATCAGCCGGCGAAGCACTTTCAGGGGCGGGTCCGTGATGGAGTACACAGCGTGCGCCACCACCAGGGCAACGCCGCGCGGCCGCCATTCCCGGGCGAACATCTGCACCCAGTCGAATACCAGGCGGATGATCAGGGCAACAAAAAACAGCAGGAGCGCGAGATAGACAAGTCCGAAAACAATTCCCATGCCTTAACTCATATCTCCATGTTCAAGAAAGCCGGTGCCGCGGTGGCGCCGATGTGTTGTTCCTATTTCAGCACAGATGCCAGACAGGTGTCCCTGCCTGGCATCCGTTCAACGTTTGCGGGTCAGCTCTGGTTGAAGAAGCTGGCCTGGGTGTCGCTTGCCTTCTTGTCGTCGCCAATGACCTCAACGTAGGACGGCGACAGGAGGAACACCTTGTTGGTGACCCGTTCGATGCTGCCGCGCAGGCCGAACACCAGCCCGGCGGAGAAGTCCACCAACCGCTTGGCATCCGACTCACCCATGTCGGTGACGTTCATGATCACCGGAATGCCGTCCCGGAAGCTCTCACCGATGAGTTTGGCATCGTTGTAGGAGCGGGGATGGATAGTGGTGATCTGGCGGAGGCCTGAGGTCTCTTCGCGGCTGGAGGCCGCACGCTTGATGGGGGTCACTGGGGCGCGGTATTCCTCTTCGGGGGTGTAGGACGTTTCACGGCTGACCTCGCGGACGGGTGCAGGTGCACGGCGTTCCTCGCGGTCTGCTTCCATTGTTTCGTCCTCATCCTTACGTGTGTTCAGTTGCTCGGACTCGTAATGCTCATCGCCGTCGGCGAGCCCAAGATAGATCATTGTCTTGCGCAGAGCGCCGGCCATGGTCGACTCCTAATCGTGTCCCGTAAGCGGGCCGCCCAATGACTTGACAGCACTGGAGTCCCCCGCCCAACTTCCAACAGTCCCGACGCTACCGCACGGCCGGACGCGATCCGAGAATATCGGAACCGATCCGCAGGTGTGTCGCCCCAAATTTGATGGCAGATTCGAGGTCCTGGCTCATACCGGCCGAAATGCCGGATGCCGCCGGGTGGGCCTGCACCAGCCGTTCCGAGACCCCGGCGAGCTTCTCGAAGGCCGGTTCGGGCGCGGCACCGAGCGGGGCCACCGCCATGACACCGGCCAGGCGCAACCCTTCCGCAGCGGCGATCCGATCGGCCAGCGCCGCAACGTCGGCGGGCAACGCGCCTCCCCGGTGCGCCCCGGCGTCGTCCTCAAGGCTGACCTGGATGAAGCAGTCCAGTGGCGCCCGCCCTGTGGCGTCCTGTTCGTTGAGCACCGCTTTGGCAAGCGCATCAACGAGCTGGGGCCGGTCCACCGAGTGGACAGCGGCTGCATAGCGCACCACGGACTTTGCCTTCTTGGTCTGCAGTTGGCCGACGAAATGCCAGGCCAGGCCGGCCTCAGCCAGCTCGGCCGCCTTGGCCGCGGCCTCCTGGTCCCTGTTCTCGCCGACGTCGGTGACACCCAGGGCGGCGAGGCGGCGGATGTCATCTGCCGGATGGAACTTGGTGATCACGATCAGCCTGGGCGGCTGGCCTTCGCGCCCGGCCGACCCGACTGCCCTCGCGATACGCTCACGTACGGCCTCCAGCCGCCCGGCAAGTTCGCGGAGGCGGGGATCACCAGTTGTTGAGGCGTCATTCATGGGACCACACCAACCCTGCAAAGCGGCCGGTGTGGCGGTCACGGCGATAGGAGTACAGTGACTGCGCCTCGAGGGTGCAGGGCCCGCTGTATTCAACAGTCACACCGGCGTTTTCCAGCTGGCTCCGCGCACCGGCCGGCAGGTCGAGGCCGGGAGTGCCCCAGGAGGTTGTGCTCCGGGTGGCAGGCACTGCGGCAACTACTTCCTCCTGCATGGCACCGGGGACTTCGTAGCAGCGTCCGCAAATCGAGGGCCCGAGCCAGGCCCGGATGCCGGTGGCCCCCAACGAGGCCATATGCTCCAGTGTCGCGGGGATGACTCCGCTGGCAAGGCCGGGACGGCCGGCGTGGGCCACCGCCAGGACGGGCCCATCGGTTGACAGGCCGGCCAGTATCACGGGGATGCAGTCTGCCACCATCACGGCCAGCGGAGTGCCGCGTGACACCATCGCGTCCGCCTCGGGAGCGGGACTGACGGCATCCATCAGCACCACGTCTGTTCCGTGGACCTGGTTCATGAACCGGAGGCTGCCGGCGCTGACGCCGATCTCCTGTTCGAGCCGTGCCCGGCGTTGCCGAACCGCTTCGGGATCGTCTCCGACGTGGAGCGCCAGGTTGCCGGCGTCGCTGTTCGTAAAAGCGGCCGACACCCCCGGAAGGATGCCGGCCCGCCAGTGGAACAAGCCGCTGCCTACTTCAGGAAGTCGGGGACATCCAGGTCGTCCTGGTGGTTGCCGGTAAGGTCCGGCTCCACTACGGACGGCAGGTCCACGTCGAAACCGGAATCTGCGGGGACCGCAGTGGGGCGCTGCTGGCCCCAGTTGCTCAGGCCGGCCGCGCCGACGCCTGCGTGGACCGGCTGGACGTTGGACTGGTAGCTGCCGCCCTGGGTGTTGCCGGCGGACGGCGCCTGCGACGGCGCAGGTGCTGCGGGCCGTTGCGGCGCAGCCTGTGCCTGCGGCTGGGACTGGTCCATGGAGGGCGAGGTGGCCTTGACGTCGTCGAAGCCTGCTGCGATGACGGTGACCCTCGCCTCGTCGCCGAGGGCGTCATCGATCACGGCACCGAAGATGATGTTCGCTTCGGGGTGGGCAACTTCCTGGACCAGGCGCGCGGCTTCGTTGATCTCGAACAGGCCGAGGTCCGAGCCGCCCTGGATGGACAGCAGCACACCGTGGGCGCCGTCGATGGAGGCCTCCAGCAGCGGCGAAGCGATGGCAAGCTCGGCGGCCTTCACGGCGCGGTCTTCGCCACGGGCGGAGCCGATGCCCATGAGCGCGGAGCCGGCACCCTGCATGACCGACTTGACGTCGGCGAAGTCGAGGTTGATCAGGCCCGGGGTGGTGATGAGGTCGGTGATGCCCTGGACGCCGGACAGCAGCACCTGGTCGGCTGAACGGAAGGCATCGAGGACCGAGACGTTTCGGTCGCTGATGGAAAGAAGGCGATCGTTGGGGATCACGATCAGGGTGTCCACTTCGTCGCGCAGCGCGTCGATGCCGGATTCGGCGGAGCCCGCGCGGCGGCGGCCTTCGAATGTGAAGGGACGGGTAACAACACCAATGGTCAGGGCGCCAAGGGAGCGCGCAATGCGGGCGACGACGGGCGCGCCGCCGGTGCCGGTTCCGCCGCCTTCGCCGGCGGTCACGAAGACCATGTCGGCTCCGCGCAGCACTTCCTCGATTTCGTCGGCGTGGTCCTCGGCGGCCTGCTTGCCCACCTCCGGGTTGGCGCCGGCCCCAAGGCCGCGGGTCAGTTCCCGGCCTACATCGAGCTTGACGTCGGCGTCGCTCATCAGCAGTGCCTGGGCGTCGGTGTTGATGGCGATGAATTCAACACCTCGGAGGCCGACCTCGATCATGCGGTTGACTGCGTTCACGCCACCGCCGCCGATGCCGACGACTTTGATGACGGCCAAGTAATTCTGCGGAGCTGCCACGTTACGTGTCCCTTGTTCGTGTCTTATTGCGAAAAACTGATGGTGAGCTTGAAGCCTGTAACCTTAACCTTCCAGTTGAAGGTTATAGTTATGTCAAGTAACTCATGTCTGTGACGGTATTTCCTCTGGTTCCCACATTCAATAACCGGGTCCGCGTGTCGGATTAATACCGGGAAAGAAAGCGGCTCACCGTGTCACCGGATGCCGCGGAACGCTGACGTCGTAGACCTGTACGGGGTTCTTCGGATCCGCCGGAACCTTCAGCAGCGCAGCCAGCACCTTGGCTTTGAGTTCCTTCTCCGAGGCGTTGCCCCACACGATGGTCTGGCCGTCCACCAGCTTGAGCTCCACCGCGTCAACGGACTTGGCGGAAGCGTTCGACAACTTCGCCAGGACATCCGCGGGAAGGGCGCCCAGCACAGCAGCGGTGGCCTTGAACAGGTCCTGTCCAATGGCACCGGCACCGCCGTCGATCAGCGGCAGGGATACGGACGCCGGGTCCGCGGTGGTGGCCAGCTGCACGCCGTCCACGTCCACCAACTGGTACTGCTCCCCCTGCTTGACAAGGGCCACGGGCACCCGCTCGTGCACGGTGACAGCAAGCCCGGAGGGCGGCCTGGCCTCGGCAGACACGGACTTGACCTGGACCAGTGGCTCGAGGAGCCGGATGACGTCGTCGTCGCCGATCTGCGGGAGGGGCTTCCCCTGCAGCGGTTCGAGCGCCGCCTGAACCTGCGCAGGCGTCAGCAGTGACGTGCCGGACACGGTAATGGTGCGCAGCGCAAGCACCGGCGAGTACACGGCAGCGGCCAGAAGGGCAGCCACCAGTGCACACACAGTGCACAGCACCAGAAGCAACCTCCGCCTGCGCCGCTTTCCCCTGGGTTCCGGGAAGGCGAGGACGTTGGCGGCCGGGCCGGAATCAGCTGCGGGCGCTTTCCTGCCGCCTGTCCCGCTGGTGCGGGCGGCGGCCTTCTCCGACGTCTGGACCGGCACGTTCCGCGACGCCGAAATCACCTCGTCCGCGTCCGGGGAGCCGGCGGGATCCGTCTGGCTCCGCCCGCCGGTTACCGGGCCCTTACGGCCGGTCGGGGTGTAGGTGGGACGGCGCGTGCTAGCCACCCAGGGCCTCCACAATCCGCGGACCGTATCCGGTCACGTCGCCGGCGCCGGCGGTCAGCACGATGTCCCCGTCCGCGGCCGCGTCCGCGACGGCGGCCACGGCCTCTTCTGCGCTCACCAGGCGTCCCCGGCCGGCCATATGGTCGGCAATGAGCTTGCTGGTGACGCCGGGGATGGGGTCCTCGCGGGCAGGGTAGATGTCCAGGACCAGCGCGGTATCTGCCAACTCCAAAGCCTCGGCGAACTCGCGGGCAAATTCCCGGGTGCGGGAGAACAGGTGCGGCTGGAACAGCACGTGCACCTTGTGCTCCCCCGCGACTGAGCGCGCGGCGGTCAGGGCAGCGCGGACCTCGGTGGGATGGTGGGCGTAGTCGTCGAACACCCGCACGCCGCGGGCTTCGCCCTTCAGTTCGAACCGTCGGGACGCGCCGGCGAAGGAGGCCAGTGCTGACGCGGCAGCGCCGGGTGCAACCCCAAGTTCAAGTGCCACGGCGAACGCGGCCGCCGCGTTCAGCGCATTGTGCCGGCCGGGTACCTGCAGCGCGAGGTCGAACCGCCCTTCCGCGGTGGATACCGCAACCCTGCCGGGGCCGTCGTCGTGAAGCTTCAGGTCGGCGTCGCCGGCGGTGCCATACAGCAGGACGCGGGTGTTGCCCGCCTGGCGGGTGCGCTCGGCCAATGCCCGTGCGCCGGGGTCGTCGGCGCAGGCCACAAGGAGTCCGCCGGCGGGCAGCAGGGCGGCGAACTTGTCGAACGACTCGTACACGGCTTCGGCTGTGCCGTAGTGGTCCAGGTGGTCGGCTTCGACGTTGGTCACCACGGCGATCTGCGGCCGGTAGTTCAAGAACGAACCATCCGATTCGTCGGCCTCCGCCACAAAGATCCCTGACGTGCCGTGCGCGGCATTAACCCCCAGGGAAGGGACGTTGGCGCCGATGGCAAAAGATGGGTCCAGGCCGGCGCCCTGAAGTAGAACCGTGACCATGGACGTGGTGGTGGACTTGCCGTGGGTGCCGGCAACGGTCACCACCGTGTCCTCCCCCATCGTGGCAGCCAGCGCTTCGGAGCGGTGCAGCACGGGGAGCCCGGCCTGCCGGGCCGCGGACAGCTCTGGATTGTCCGCCCTGATCGCCGACCCCGCCACAACGGTCTGGGCATCGCCCAGGTTGCCTGGCCCGTAACCGACGGCGATCCTGGCACCCTTTGCTGCGAGGTCGCGCATGACGGGAAGGTCCTTGGCATCGGATCCGCTGACGGGGACGCCGCGCGCCACCATGATCCGGGCGACGGCGGACATGCCGACTCCGCCCACCCCGATGAAGTGGACCCGGCCCAGGGATGCCAGGGAGCCCTGGGATTCGCTGCCGGAAAGGTCGTGGTTGCTCATGCGGACACCGCTTCCAGGATGAGGGCAGCCATCCGCCGGTCGGCGTCACGGACACCTAGCCGGTAGGAGTTGGCTTCCATGGTGGCCAGCCGTGCCTTGTCGGTGACCAGCGGGACGAGCTCCTTGGCCAGCCATTCGTCGGTAAAGTCGCGGTCCTGGACCAGCAGGGCGCCGCCGGCGGCCACCAGGCCGGCGGCGTTCAGGGCCTGTTCCCCGTTCCCGATCGGCAACGGCACCAGGACGGCCGGCACGCCAACAGCGGCCACCTCGCAGACGGTCGCAGCGCCGGAGCGGGCCAGCAGCACGTCTGCCGCAGAGTAGACCAGTTCCATCCCGTCCACGTATTCCACCTGGCGGTAGCCCGGCGCTGCCAGCGGCTGGCCGGCTCCGTCCAGGACCGACTTGCCGCGCCCGGTGATGTGCAGGGTTTGGATCCCCGCGGCAGCCAGCTGCCCCACGGACGCTGCGATGGTGCGGTTAATGCTTTGGGCACCGGAGGATCCACCGGTGACGATGAGGGTGGGCTGCTGGGGATCAAGTCCGAGGGCCTCCCGGGCGGCGGTCCGCGCGGCGTTCCGGTCCAGGCCCGAGATTTCTGTCCGCATGGGCATGCCGACATGCACCGCGTGCCGCAGCGGCGTCCCTTCGAAAGCGACGGCCACCCGCGAAGTCATGCGTGCGCCCACCCTGTTGGCGAGCCCGGGGCGGGCGTTCGCCTCGTGGAGGACGATGGGGATCCGCCGCTTCCGGGCCGCGAGGTACATCGGCGTGCATACGTACCCACCCACACCCACCAACACGTCGGCGCCAGCCCGGTCCAGGATGTCTCCGGCCTGGCGGACTGCGCCGGCGAGCCTGGCAGGAAGCCGCAACAGGTCGGCCGACGGTTTGCGCGGGAACGGCACCCGGTCGATCGTCGCCAGTTCAACCCCTGCCGCCGGGACGAGGCGGGTTTCCATCCCGGACGGTGTGCCGACGGCGAGGATGGCGGCGCCCGGCGAAGCGGTCTTTACGGCCGCGGCGATGGCAAGGAGGGGACTGATATGGCCGGCTGTGCCGCCGCCGGCCAGGACGATGGAAGGGTTCTTCGGGTTCATGTGGGATCAGGCACGCTTTCTAGCAGTCTTCTTGTTCCGGGGGGCGTTCTCCCGCCCCGTGGCCTTGAACTTCAGCATCCGTTTGGGACGGATGGCAGGCGCCATCTGTTCCCTGGCCAGGGAAAGCACCACGCCAATGGCGCAGAGGGACATCAGCAGCGCGGAGCCGCCATAGGAGATGAAGGGCAGGGGTACGCCGATCACGGGCATAAGGCCGGTCACCACGGACATGTTCACGGTGGCCTGGCCCAGGAGCCACACCATGATGGTGCCCGCCAGGACGCGGTGGAAGGTGTCTTCCTGGGCCACCACCACGCGGTAGATGGCCGCGCCGAGGATCGCGAAAAGGATGAGTACGACGACGGTGCCCACCAGGCCCAGTTCCTCGCCGATGATGGCGAAGATGAAGTCGTTGTGGGCTTCGGGGATCCAGCTGTACTTCTGCCGGCTTTGTCCCAGCCCCACGCCGAACCAGCCGCCCGAAGCCAGCCCATAGAGACCGTTGGTGGCCTGGTAGTTGGCGTCGATGCCGTCGGCGCAGGACTCGCCCGTCCACCAGGAGGTGATGCGGCACATGCGGTTGGAGCTGGTGATGGCCATGACTGCCGCGCCGGCGGCGCCCAGCAGCCCCGCGATGCCGAAGAAGTACACGGGTACGCCCGCGAAGAACAGCGCCGCGGCGGCAATCATCATAATGATCATGGCAGTGCCGAGGTCGTTGCCGATCAGCACCAGGCCGATGACGATGACGGCCACCGGGATGGCCGGGACAAAGACGTGCTGCCAGCGCCGCAGCAGTTTGGCCTTCATGGCCAGCACTGTGGCCATCCAGAGTGCCAGGGCGAGCTTTGACGCCTCGGAGGGCTGGAAGGTGATGCCGCCGAGGTCGATCCAGTTCTTGTTGCCGTTGACTTCCGCGCCCACCACCTGCACCAGGGCCAGCAGGACCATGGCGGCGATAATTGCGGGCCAGGCGAGGCGCTTGAGCCAGACCACGTTGATCCGGGACAGGACGAACATGGTGAAGATGCCGATGCCCGCGAACATGCCCTGCTTCAGGGCGTCACCATAGGGCGATTTTCCTGCGGCAATGGACTCTACGCTGGAGGCCGACAGGACCATCATGATCCCGATCGCCGTCAGCGCCAGGGTGGAGCCGAGGATGAGGTAATACGTGGAGCCGTTACGGGACGTTCCGTTGCCCTCGAGGGCTGACCAGAAACTGCGGTAGGCCTTTTTGAGCCGGACCGTAACAGGTGCCGGGCGCTGCGCCTTCGTAGCTGTGGAGCCGGTGCCGGCCGGACGGCCTGGCCGCCCGGCTGGTTGCCGGCGCGTGGGCGTGCTGACCATTTTTACTCCTCGCCGGTCTTGGCCTGCCCTTCCACCAGCCCGCGGACAGCTTCGATGAATGTGTTGCCGCGGTGTGCGTAGGAAGAGAACTGATCCATGGAAGCAGCTGCCGGAGCCATCAGCACAGTATCGCCGGAGCCGGCCAGCTGGGCTGCTGTCGCAACGGCCAGGGACATGACCTGTTCCCCGGCAAGGGGGGAACGGGTACCGGTGGCACCTTCCGCTGCAGCAGTCTGCATCTCTTCAGTGTCACCCGGCGCCGCCGCGATCACGGGGACATCCGGCGCGTGTCGCTGGAGGGCACCGGCAAGTTCGGAGGAGTCGGTTCCGATCAGTACCACGGCCTTGAGGCGGTGGGCCTGCTCGCGGACCAGGTCGTCGTAGGTGACGCCCTTGGAGAGGCCGCCGGCAATCCAGACGACGTTGGTGAAAGCCGCCAGTGAGGCTGCGGCAGCGTGGGGGTTGGTGGCCTTGGAATCGTTGACCCACAGCACGCCTTCGTGGCGGGCTACCGGCTGGATGCGGTGGTCGCCGGGAACGTAGTCCCGGATCCCCTGGCGGACGGCTGCGGCGTCGACTCCGTAGGCGCGGACCAGTCCGGCGGCGGCAAGCGCGTTGGCCACCATGTGCCGGGGAGCGATCGGACCGAGGTCGGCCATGGCGGCGAGCTCCGCGGCGCTGTCCCGCCGCTCTTCGATGAAGGCGCGGTCCACCAGGAGGCCCTCCACAACTCCCAGCATGCTGACCGCGGGAGTGACGGTGGTGAAGCCGATGGCGCGGCACCCTTCCACGACGTCGGCGTTCTCCACCATGCGTTCGGTTTCGAACTGCTCGGCATTGTAGATGCAGGCCTTTTGGGTCTGTTCGTAGACCTTGGCCTTGTCCGCCAGGTAGGAGTCGTAGGAGCCGTGCCAGTCCACGTGGTCTTCGGCAACGTTGAGGCACACGCTGGCCAGCGGCGACAGGGATTCCGCCCAGTGCAACTGGAAGCTGGAGAGTTCGACGGCGAAGACGTCGTATTCGACGGGTTCCCGGATCGCGTCAAGGATCGGCTTCCCCACGTTGCCCACCGCGATGGCCTTCAGCCCTGCGGCCCGCAGCATGGATTCGGTGAGGCCCACAGTGGTTGTCTTGCCGTTGGTGCCGGTGATGGCGAGCCAGTCGGCGGTCTTGCGTCCCTCGCGCTGGCGGACCCGCCAGGCAAGTTCGACGTCGCCCCAGACCGGGATGTGTGCGCGGGCCGCTGCTGCCAGCAGGGCCTGGTCCGGACGCCACCCCGGCGAGGTGACGATCAGTTCCGGCAGTTCACCGTCGATCCGTGGAATGCGGGTAACAGCTTCTTCGCCGAGAAGGACATCGGCGGCGCCGACGATTTTCAGGGTGTCGGCCGAAGCCTTGGCGGTGTCGCTGGTGGCGGCGTCGACCACCACTACCCGGGCGCCCAGTTCGATCAGGGTGTCCGCGGCGGCAAAGCCGGAGACACCGATGCCGGTGACTGCCACGCGCAGCCCGGACCAGTCTGAGTCCCAGGTAACGAGGTTTTCCAGGCGGGGGGAAACGGTCACAGCAGCACAACCCATTCAGCGTAGAAGATACCCAGCCCAACGGCGACGAAGAGGCCGCCGAGGATCCAGAACCTGACCACCACTGTGACTTCTGCCCAGCCCTTGAGTTCGAAGTGGTGCTGCAGGGGAGCCATCTTGAAGACACGTTTGCCGCCGGTGGCCTTGAAGTAGCCCACCTGGATGATGACGGAGAGGGTGATGAGGACGAAGAGTCCGCCAATGATGCCCAGCAGCAGTTCGGTGCGCGAGAGGATCGCGAACCCGGCGATGGCACCGCCGATCGCCAGGGAACCGGTGTCGCCCATGAAGATCTTGGCCGGCGAAGTGTTCCACCAGAGGAAGCCCACCAGGGCTGCGCTCATGATGGCCGCCAGCAGGGCGAGGTCCAGGGGGTCGCGGACGGAGTAGCAGCCGCTGCCGGCTTCCCGCGGCGAACCGCAGGCCTGGTTGCTCTGCCAGATCCCCATCAGGGTGTAGGCGCCGAAGACCATGACGGAGGCGCCGGCCGCCAGCCCGTCAAGGCCGTCAGTGAGGTTGACGCCGTTGGTGGCGGCGGTGACGATCAGGTTGGACCAGACCACAAAGAGGATCGCCCCGAGGACGGTTCCACCGAAGGCGAGGTCGAGCCACGGCAGGTCACGGACCAGCGAGATCTTGGTGGAGGCGGGCGCAAGCCCGGATTCGTCCGGAAAGTTCAGTGCCAGTACGGCGAAGATGACGCCGACGGCGGCCTGCAGGATCAGTTTCGCCTTGGCGTCCAGGCCCAGGCTTCGCTGTCGCGAGATTTTGATGAAGTCGTCGAGGAACCCGACGAGGCCCATGCCCACCATGAGGAACAGCAGGATCAGGGCGGAGGCGGACGGCCCCGGGGAATCCGGGTTCATCAGGAACATGATGAGGTGCGTGAGCCCGTAGCTGAGCAGTACGGCGGCCACCACCACGGTGCCGCCCATGGTGGGCGTTCCGCGCTTGGTGTGGTGGGACGTGGGTCCGTCATCGCGGATGAACTGGCCGTAGCCGCGGCGGACCAGCAGCCTGATGAACAGCGGGGTTCCGACGAGGGCGCAGAGCAGGGCCAGCCCGGCGCCGATCAAAAGTGCAATCACAGCTGTGTGCTCCTTTCATCGGCGTTCAGGGGGGTTTGTGGGGGTAATGCTATCCGATCGCCCAGATGGCGCAGGCCCACGCTGTTGGAGGACTTGAAGAGGACCAGATCGCCCGGCTCGAGCTCGGTACTGAGGAGCTCGTAGGCCTCGTCAGGGGTTTCGGCGAACAGGCATTCGTCACCCCAGGAGCCTTCCTGGACGGCTGAGACATAGAGGGCCCGCGCTTCCCGGCCCACCACCACCAGCCTGGAGATGTTGAGCCGGACCACCTGCGTGCCCACGGCGGTGTGCTCCCGGATGGAGTCGTCGCCGAGTTCAAGCATCGCCCCAAGCACCGCCCAGGTCCGCCTGCCGCGCCCAAGATCGGCGAGCGTGCGCAACGCCGCCCGCATGGATTCGGGATTGGCGTTGTAGGCATCGTTGATCACCGTGACGCCGTCCGCACGTTCGGTGCGTTCCATCCGCCAGCGGCTTGCCGCGCTTTGGTTGCTCAAGCCGGCGGCGATGTCTGCGCCGGCCATGCCGGCGGCGAAGGCCGCAGCCGCCGCGGCGAGCAGGTTGCCGGTGTGGTGCGACCCGATGAGCTTGCTGGCCACATGGTGCGGGCCGTCGCCGCCGGGCAGCTGGAGATCGAATTCCGGGTTGCCTTGTTCGTTGGTGTCGGCGCCGAGGGCCTGCACGGCGGCTCCGTCGCGTCCTTCGGCGCTGAAGCCGAGCACGGTGGCCGTGGTGCGGCTGCGCATGGCGGCCACCCTGTCGTCGTCGAGGTTGATGATCGCGGTCCCGCCGGCGGAAAGGCCTTCGACCATCTCCCCCTTGGCGAGGGCGATGTTCGCCACTCCCCCGAATTCGCCGGCGTGGGCGGTTCCGACCGCGAGAACCACTCCGATGTCCGGCTTCACCATGTCCGCGAGGTACCGGATGTGGCCGATCCCCGTTGCGCCCATTTCGATCACGAGATAGCGCGTGCCCTCGTCCGCCAGGAAGACGGTCAGAGGGACGCCCACCTCGCCGTTGTAGGAGCCTTTCGGTGCCACCGTTGCCCCCTGGGAGGCAAACAGCCCCGCCAGCAGGTCCTTGGTGGTGGTCTTGCCGGCTGAGCCGGTGATGCCGACGACGGTGAGTTCCTGGCCGGCCGCGGCGCGGGCGGCACGGATGCGCCGTACGGACTCCGCGGCCAATGCACCCATGGCGAGGACGGCGTCATCCACCAGTACCGATGGGTAGGAACTGCCGTCAGGCCTGGCCGCCGGGCGCTCCACGAGCGCCAGGACGGCACCGGATTCGAACGCTGCGGCGATGAAGTCGTGCCCGTCTGCGTGTTCTCCGGGCTTGGCGACGTACAGCGAACCCGGTGTGGCTTCGCGGGAGTCCGTCACTACCGATGTAGGCGTAATTCCGGGATCGGCGTCCAGGCGCCCCTTGGTGATGTCGGCAATTTCGGCCGCAGTAAAAGCAATCATCTCGGTCTAGGACTCTATCCGGTCGTCTTGGAGAACGTTGAATCCCCTGGCTGTCAAGGCGGTGCGCAGTTCCACGCGGTCGTCAAGGGCCAGATTGACGCCTTTGACTTCCTGCCAGACTTCATGGCCACGGCCGGCCACAAGGATGCTGTCCAGCGGGCCTGCGAGCTCTACTGCGCGCCGGATGGCCTCATCCCGGGGGAAGACCTCCAGGATCTCGCAGGGAAGCGATTCGCTGCTGCGCGCGTCTTCTGCACCCGCCAGGACGTCGGCGCGGATGGCGGCTGCGTCCTCGTCGTGGGGGTCGTCGTCAGTGATGATGACGGTGTCCGCGAGGCGGGCAGCCACCGCACCCATCGCGGGGCGTTTGCCCTGGTCGCGCTGGCCGGTGGCACCGAAGACGACGATCAGCCGTGAGCCCGGAGCCGGCGGCCGGACGGCTTCGAGGGCACGGGCCAGCGCATCGGTGTTGTGGGCGAAATCGACGACGGCGGCGGGCTGCTCGGCGACGAGTTGCATGCGTCCGGGGACTGCAACGGTGAATGGGTCGGCCGTGTCCAGGGCGTCCTGGAGCACAGCGGTGTCCACCCCGCCGGTGAGGACCATGACCGCCGCCAGGGCGGCGTTGGCTACGTTGAAGCTGCCGGGCAGTCCTGTGTGCAGGCGAAGTTCGGCGCCGTCGGGACCTTTGAGCGTGAAAGCGGTGCCGAGGCCCCGGGGTTCGGTGGCGGCCACGGCCCAGTCCGCGGCTGCCCGCCCGTCCGTGCTCAGCGTGGTGACCGGAATGCCGGCGGTGCCGGCCAGGCGGCGGCCCCACTCGTCGTCGACCGTTACTACTGCCCTGCGGGCGCGCGCCGGCGTGAAGAGGTCGGCCTTGGTGGCGAAATAGTCATCCATGGTGCCGTGCAGGTCCAGGTGGTCCTGCGTCAGGTTGGTGAATCCGGCCACGTCAAACAGCACGCCGTCCACGCGCTGGTACGAAATGGCGTGCGAGGAAACCTCCATGGCTGCCGCGCCCAGTCCCCGTTCGCGCATAAGTGCCAGCAGCCCGTGCACTTCAGTGGACTCGGGGGTAGTCAGCAGGCTTGGAATGGGCTCTGTGCCGGCGAGGATCTCGATGGTCCCGATCAGGCCGGACCGGGTGCCGAGGGCGCGCAGCAGGGAGTTGATGAAGTACGTGGTGGTGGTCTTGCCGTTGGTGCCGGTCACGCCGAACAGCGTGAAGTCCTCGTCGGCGCCATCGGTGCTGCCGTAGATGGCCGCGGACAGCGGGCCCACCACGTTGCGGGGTTTGTCCACCACGAGGACCGCCACCGGGGTGTCGTTGCCCAGCGCCAGCAGGCGCGCGCCGGCGTCGTCGGTCAGGACGGCTACCGCCCCGGCTTTCACGGCCTGTGCCACGAAGTCCGCGCCGTGGCGGGACGCGCCGGGGAGGGCTACGTACAGGTCGCCGGCTTCGACGGCCCGGGAGTTCAGGGTGATTCCCGTGACCGTGACGTCTGCTGCATGTCCGGGAACTGCGACGCCGACGGCGGCGCCGATGCTCTCCAGACGGACCGGTTCGACGGCGGTGGGCCGGAACCTGGCTTTGCTGACAGGAGCGGCCGGAAGGGCGCTGCTGTGGGACGGCGTGAACTCTGACAAGGAATCTCCGATGGTGCTAGTGGACCGTGCCCGGCTGTGGCCGCAGCGGGCGCTGCTGCAGCGTGGTGGCGCCGGGGTGCTACTTGGCGAACTGGGGCAGCCTGGCCGGTTCGCCGGTGGACGGCTGGACGTTGTAGGTCCGCAGTGCCTGGCTCATGACCGACCGGAAGACCGGCCCGTTGGTAATTCCGTAGATGCTGCCCTTGGGCCGCTGGAGTACCACCTCAACAATAAACCGCGGATCATCCATCGGCGCCATGCCCACCATGGAGGCGGTGTAGCCGCAGAAACCGGACTTGCCGTCGTCGCAGGGCGATTCCGAGGTGCCGGTTTTGGCACCCACCCGGTAGCCGTCAATGGAGGCATCCTTGATCTGGCCCTCGGTAACGGCGCTTTCCAGGATGTCCTGGACCTGCTGGGCGGTGCTGTCAGAGACAACCTGGGTAGGGGGTGCTGCCGGCACCTTTTCCTCGGTTCCGTCGGCGGAAACATACGAGTCGATCAGGCGCGGCTGGAGCATCACCCCGTTGTTGGCCACCGACTGGAATGCCCGCACGGTCTGGAGGGTGGACTGGGACACGCCCTGCCCGAAGAGAACGGTGAATTCCTGCCGTCCGTCCCACTGGTCTGCGGGGGTGAGAATTCCGGAGGCGGTAGCGGGGAGCCCGATGTCCGGTGCCTGGCCAATGCCGAACTTCTGCAACCAGTCGTGGCGCTGTTCCTTGCTCAGGGCCTGGCCGGCCATCACGGTGCCTGTGTTCATGGAGTAGCCGAGGATGCCCGCCAGGGTGCGCTTCTCGGTGCCGTGCGAGAAGGAATCGGTAAACGTCTGGCCGTTGACCGTATACGAGGGAGGCAGCGTGTATTCGCTGAGCGGGTTGGCTTTGCCTTCCTCGATCAGGGCCGCTGCGGTCAGCATCTTCTCCACGGAACCCGGCTCGTAGGCTGCGGTAACGGCTCGGACGCCGCGGTCCTTGGCCGCCACCAGGCCCGGGTTGTTCGGATCCGGGGAGTTGGTGTCCGCCATGGCCACCAGGTTGCCGGTCTTGACGTCCATCACAATGATGACGCCCCATTCGGCGCTGAGCTTGTCCGCCTGGCTTTGGATGGCCTGCTGCGCAAAGTACTGGAGGTCGGAGTTGATGGTGAGCTTGACGTTCTTGCCGTCCTGCGGTGCGGTCAACTCGTCCACGCCCACCGGGATCCGGAGGCCGTCCGCCCCGATTTCGAACAGGCGCTTGCCATCCGACCCCTTCAGGAGGTCGTCCTGCGTCTGTTCGATGCCGGCCTGTCCGCTGCCGCCCTCCTGCAGGAAGCCGATGATGCCGCCCGCTACGGAGCCATTGGGGTAGACACGCTTGCTGACGCCTTCGGTCACGATGCCGGGCACCTGGAGTTTGGAAATGCGGTCCTCGACGTCCGGTTTCACGTCCTTGGCCACGATGTAGTAGCGCGATTCACCGGTAACGGCTTTGACGATGGCGTCCTTGTCCATGCCCAGGACCGCTGCCAGCTCGGTGAGGCCCTGGTCCCGGCTGACTTCGACGAGCTTTTCCTTGCCGTCGACATTATCCAGGCGCCGGTAGGTCTCGGTTTTGGTATTGAGCTGCTGGTCCACCACCACGTTGTAGCGGATCACACTGTTGGCCAGGACCGTGCCGTTGGCGTCCAGGATGCTGCCGCGCTCCGCAGGCAGGACCGTTTCGGTCATTCGCTTGTTGAGGGCCGCTTCAGCCATGCCACCGACGTCCAGGCCCTGGACCAGGAACAGCTTTCCGCCAACCACCAGCAAGAGGGAGAGCATGATGCCCAGGCCCAGGCGCAACCGTTTGGTGGGGTTGGGCGCTTTGCCGTTCACTGCCTTACCGGTCCTCTGCGCCACTGATCTTCCTTGCTGTTCGTCCCTCGTGCCTGTCAGTCCCGCTGTTACTGTCCGGGCACCTTTTGCTGCGGTGCGGGGACTGTGCCGCCATTGAGCTCGGCCGCGGAGGCCTGGCGGGCCGGTGCTGCCGCTGCGGGCGCCCCAGCGGCGGGAGCCGCGGCGGCGGACGGGGTTTCTGCTGCCGGCTTGCGGCTTGCCAGAGGTTCACCCGTTGAAGCCGGCGGCACCACGATCAGTTGCCCTGGGACGGCGGGGGCAGGAATGACGGCACCTTCGGTGGCACCCTTAACAGCCGGCGTCGCCTTGCCGGTGACGGAAAGGGTGGAGAGGTCGATTTGGCCCTTGACGGTTGAAGCCACCATTCCCAGGTCCTTGGCCTTGGCCGCAAGATTCTGCGGGGCCTCGAAGTTCTGCACCTGCTGGGTGAGGTCCTGGTTCTGCTTGGTCAGCGTGCTCTGCTTGGCGCGCAGTTCCACCAGCTGGTACTGCGCAGTGGATACCGAGATATTCAGGACCAGGACTGCCACCAGGGCTACTGCAAGCATCGCGAAGCAGAGCACGACGAAAGGCGCACGCCGCTTGCGGGGCATGCTGCGCACCACGGACAGCGGGGTACGGCTCTTCCGTTCCTCGCGCTGCGCCGGATTGCCGGGAGCGGCGGGAAAGTTCTTGACGGCAGCGGTGCTCATGCAGCTCTCCTGGCTCTGATTCGTTCCGCCGCGCGGAGCCTGGCTGAGGCGGCACGGGGGTTCTCGGCGATTTCGACGGCGGTGGGCACCTCGGTGCCCTTGGTCAGGATTTTGAGTTCGGGTTTATGCTCTTCCAGTTCCACCGGGAACCCGAGAGGGGCGGAAGACTTGGAGCGGCCCTGGAGGACGCCCTTGACGATCTTGTCCTCCAGGGAGTGGTAGGACATGACCACGATTCGTCCCCCCATGGCCAGCGCATCCACGGCGGCCGGGACGGCGCGCTCCAGGACGTCGAGCTCCTCGTTGACTTCGATCCGCAACGCCTGAAAGGTCCGCTTGGCCGGATGCCCACCGGACTTGGCTGCTCCGGCAGGGACGACCGACCGGATCTGCTCCACCAGCTCTCCGGTGGTGGTGAATGGCTTCTCGCCACGTGCAGCGACGATCCGGTTCGCGATGCGGCCCGCGAACTTCTCCTCGCCCCACTTCCGGATGATCCGGACCAGCTCGTCCTCGCTGTACGTGTTGACGACGTCCGCAGCGGTCTGGCCGCGGCTGGTGTCCATCCGCATGTCCAGGGGAGCGTCGAAGGAGTAGGCGAAGCCGCGCTCCCGCTCGTCGAGCTGGAGCGACGAGACGCCAAGGTCCATCAGGATGCCGGAGATTTCGGTGACGCCAAGGTCCGCGAGGACTTCGGGGATTTCGTCGTAAACGGCGTGGACCAGGTCCGTCCGTGCGCTGAATGGCGCAAGCCGCTCCCCCGCAAGGGCGAGCGCTTCCTCGTCACGGTCAATGCCGATCAGGTGGAGGTCCGGGAAACGCTGGAGCATGGCTTCGGAGTGCCCGCCCATCCCCAGCGTGGCGTCGATGACGATCGGGGCGTTGCCCTGCTGCCGTGCGGCATCGAATCCTGGGGCCAACAAATTGATGCACCGGTCCCGAAGGACCGGCACATGGCGTTCGGACGTTGGCTTCGGTTGTTCGTTCATGCCTCGTCCCTTCTCGCCGTTGTGGTCGCTGGTTCCGCTTCCGGGATCAGATCCCCATCCGCACCTACCGTCCCGCCTGCCTGGCTCCGGGGAAGTGAGTCAGGTTGGCTGGCCGATCGGCCGGCTGGAGATCTCATCCAGGAAACTTCCTGCGTGAAACTCCTGCTTACCGCTCCGGGATTCAGAGAATGCCCGGAATGGGATCGTCCGTTTCAGAGAAGGCTGTTTCCTTCTCCGCGAGGTATTCATTCCAGGCTTGGGCGTCCCAGATCTCGGCACGGGAGCCTGCGCCAATGACGGCCAGTTCCCTTCCGAGTCCTGCGTACTCCCGGAGCGCGGGAGGAATTGTCACGCGCCCCTGCTTGTCAGGTACCTCGTCAGAGGCCCCAGAGAGAAAGACACGGATATAGTCACGTGCCTGCTTGGAGGAGATTGGTGCCTCCCGCATCTGCTCGTGGACCCGCGCAAATTCCTTCTCACTGAAGACGTAGATGCAACGTTCCTGGCCCCTTGTGAGCACCAGCCCGCTTGCAAGCTCCTCACGGAACTTCGCAGGGAGAATGATCCGTCCCTTCTCGTCCAGGCGCGGCGAGTGAGTGCCCAGAAACACTGGTCCACCGCCTGTCCGATATCAGGAAATGCACATCCCCTATGTTGCAACCACCCTCTTATGCCCTCCACATTACTCCACTTTCCCCCACAGTCAACGCAAAATGGGGTGTGGTGGGCCAGGAAATTGGGATACTGGCCGCGGAATGGCGCCATTTTCAACCGGTGGTGGGAAGTGGAGTGGATTTCCAGGGCATAGCGGGAATCAGGGAACCGGGCAACTGCCTGAATTGGCAGCAAACAGCGTTAAACAGGAAAAGACCCGCCGCAGCGGGTCTTTCTGTTGTTGGCTCCCCTGCCGGGGAGCGAAGTGGAGGCTCCGGGTGGGGCCCGGTTACCGGCAGGACCTAGGGCTCACCGCGCCGGCGTTCGTCCCAACGCTCCTCGAGGTTGCTCATGAAGGAACTCCGCGGTTTGCCCGGCTTGCCGGTACTGCCCTTGGCGCCATCCTTGGCTGCCGAAGAACTGCGCATCGTCGCAAAATATACGCCGCCACCCATGACGATAAAGCCAAGGACACCAACGAAGATGCTCTGCAGCGTGACGCCTACCAGCAGCAGGAACACGCCTGCCAAGGCACCAAGGACGCCGATCACCACATGCCTGGTTGACCACGAACGCCCGGGGTCCGACCCCATGGAGTTCGCAAACTTCGGGTCGTCCTCGTGAAGCTGCTTCTCCAACTGCTCAAGCAGCTTTTGTTCGTGCTCCGACAGCGGCATCACGACCTCCTTCGTAGGCCAACGTCCGGGCTGGTCCCAGAAATTACTCCTGCACCCTTAACGGCTGGTGCACCTGTTCGGTTCCCATCTTCCCGCCTGGGCAGGAAGTTGAACCGGGCGCACAGCCGCCGGAGCGGAAGCATGTCCAAAACGGTCCGGCAGTAGTCCAATCACTCAAAAACTATGTATCTCTAAGGATAGTTTGTTGCGGTCCGTTCTGAAAGACGGCGATTTCTTCCGAAACACGGGGACGGCCGTCTTTTGGTCCGTTTTAACCCGCACCGCTTCCGGGTTCCATGAGGCGGGCAGGAAGCACCGATTTGGAACCGAATTTTCGGGTGACCTCGTCCAGGACCTGTTCCGCGGCGCGCCAATTCTCATCCCGCCGGTCGATGGTTAGCTGCACTGAGGTTGTTGCCGTGTCCTCCAGCTGCTCGGCACGCACTCCCACCAGCCGGACGGACATGGCACGGGGCCCGACTGACTCCAGCAACTGGACCGCCACCGCATAGATCAGCTGTGCACTGTCAACGGGAGCCTGCAGGGTGCGGCTGCGGGTGATGGTGGAAAAGTCCGCAAAGCGCAGTTTCAAGGCCACGGTCCTCGCCACCATGCCGGAGCTTCGCAGGCGTCCGGCCGTGCGGTGGGACAGCCGAAGGAGTTCGCGGTGGAGGAGGGCGTCATCGGATGTGTCAACGGCAAAAGTCTCTTCCGCTCCGATGCTCTTTTCCAGCCGCACGGGCGTAACCGCCCTGGGGTCGATACCCCAGGACAGCCGGTGCACGTGCTCACCGCCGGCGCCGAGCATCCGGCGGAGAGTGGAAACGGGAGTGGCGGCCACATCCGCCACCGTCCGGATTCCCATCCGTGCCAGGACTTCAGCTGTCTTTGCCCCGACACCCCACAGCGCCCCCACCGGCAGGCTGTGCAGGTACGGCACGGTTTGATCGGGGCCGATGAGCAGCAGGCCGTCCGGTTTACAGCGGGTGGAGGCGATCTTCGCCACGAACTTCGACTCGGCGATGCCCACAGATGCCGTGATGCCGAGCTCCGAGGCGACCCGGCGCCGAATGAGTTCACCGATGTCCCTCGGGGGGCCCAGCCTGCGAATTGCTCCGGTGACGTCAAGGAAGGCTTCATCCACGCTGAGCGGCTCCACCAGTTCAGTCACGGATTCGAAGATGGCCATCAGCTGCGCCGAGACTTCGTAGTACAGCTTGTGCCGCGGTTCGATGATGACGGCCTGCGGGCACATCCTGGCAGCGACGGCCATGGGCATGGCTGATTTAACGCCAAAAGCCCGCGCCTCATAGGAGCCGGACAGGACCACTGAGCGCTCCCCCGGAAAGCCGACGATCACTGGCTTGCCGCGAAGTTCGGGGCGTGTCCGGAGTTCGACCGAGACGAAGAAGGCGTCCATGTCCACGTGCATGATGCACTTGCGCCTGCCGCCCGGAAGGCGTGCTGCGGCTGGTTGGTTTCTAGCGTCGGGCCCCACGGCTGCAATCCTATCCGTAGGTACTGACTAAACTGGAGGCTGAATCCGGCATCAACACCAGGAGGAAAGTCCCTGTGACGGTCATTGGAAACTTCAAACCGGCTGGCCTGGCCGTTCTTGCCGTAGGCGCGGCACTGGCCCTGGCAGCCTGCAGCCCGACCCCGTCACCGGCACAGCCGTCACCGTCCTCCCCCGCCACTGTGCCCGCGACTGCACATGCAACCACTACTGCGTCGGCCAGCCCCAGCGCCTCTCCCAGCACTTCGGCAACTGTGGGGGCGCTTGTTGACGGCTTCCCGCAGCAGCTCCTCCCACTGATGCCGAACGCGACCGTCGTATCCAGCAGCTTTGACAAGTCGTCCGCGCCCGCAACCGCCGCGCTGGTGGCGACTGTCACCGGACCCACGTCCGCCGTCGTCGACTTCTACACGAAGGCGCTGGAAGCGCAGGGTTTCAAGGCGGTGCCCGGGGACTCCGTGGGGGCCGTGGCCTCCAAGGACTTTGTCCGCGGTGACAGCGAGACGGTCAACCTTTCGGTGGTTGAGGCATCCGGAGTGGCAACCTTCACCATCGGTGCCAACGTGGCTGCTGAGTCCGCCAAGTGACTGGCGCCGAGCAGTTAAGGAACGAACAGGCCGACTTTGTGGCCTCGGTGGCCGGGGAATTGACCGGCTTCCTCACGTCCCGCCAGGGGATCATGTCCGGCATCTCCCCGGACATCGATCCCATCATGGGTTCAATCTCGAACCTCGTCACCGGCGGCAAGCGGCTGCGCGCCCTGATGTGCTACTGGGGCTGGCGCGGGGCGGGCGGAGACGCCGGCGCCGCTGAGGTGGTGACGGCAGGAGCCGCCCTCGAACTTTTCCAGGCCGCCGCCCTGATCCATGACGACATCATTGACCGCTCGGATACCCGCCGTGGCGGCCCCAGCGTCCACCGCAGGTTCAGCCAACTGCACGAGGCCCAGGGCTGGGCCCTGGACAGCGGGCGGTTCGGGCAGGCAGCAGCCATCCTCGCCGGCGACCTGTGCCTTTCCTTCAGTGAAGAGGCATTCACGGATATCGGCGAACGGGCGGCGTCGGGCAGCCGGGCACGGTTGATCTTCAACCTTATGAGGGCCGAAGTCATGGCGGGGCAGTACCTGGACATCCTGGAAGAGGTGGCCGGGCCGGTCCGAGACCGCGCGGGCGCCGTCAGCCGGGCGCAGTCGATCATCAGGTTCAAGAGCGCCAAGTACTCCACGGAGCACCCCCTGGCCCTGGGCGGCGCCCTGGCCGGCGCCACCAACGACCTGCTGCGCGGCTATTCAGCCTTCGCCCTTCCCTTGGGTGAGGCATTCCAGCTTCGCGACGACGTCCTGGGAGTTTTCGGGGACCCCCTCACCACGGGCAAACCGGCCGGAGATGACTTGCGTGAAGGCAAGCGCACCGTGCTGGTGGCGCTGGCCCTGGACCAGGCTTCTCCGGCGGAGTCCGCCTTCATCGACTCCAGGCTGGGGAGCCCGGAGCTGGATGACGGGGACGTCCAGGAAATCCGCCGGATCATCGAAGACTCAGGAGCGCTGCAGGCCACAGAAGTGCTGATTGGGGAATACGGCAATGCGGCCTACGAGGCCCTGGAGGCGCTCCAGCTGGATGAGCTGCCCAAGACCGCTCTCAGGAGGCTGGCCGAGGCTACTGTCAGCCGGGCCTCCTGAGGACAGCACTTACCAGGCCAGGGTCTGCGCCCTGCGCCGGATCTCGGTCTTTCGTCCCTCGCGCAAGGCGTCAATGGGCCGGCCGCGAAGCGACTCGTCCGGAGTGAACAGCCATATGATCAGGTCTTCGTCGGAATAGCCGGCGTCGGCCAGGACAACAATGGTGCCTTTAAGGCTGTCCACCACCTGGCCGTCCTGGAGGAATTCTGCAGGTACCGAGCGGATCTTCCGTTCGCCCACACGCGCAGCCACGAGGGCGCGCTCATCAATCAGGCCATGGACCCTGGTAATGGAAACATTCAGCAATTGGGCGACATCGGGGAGGGGCAACCATTCGCCCACGAGGTTTTCTACGTTACTCACGGATCAAGGTTGCCACGGTGCGCGGCCCGGCGCCTAGTCGATTCATCGGCCCAATACTCGCGGCCTGCGGACACTCCGAAATTCTTCCTTACGGCAAAAGCACGAATTCTTGTGCTAACCGCGAATTCATGAGAGATTCTCACTGTTCACACTCGTAACAAAGATCACTCGAGTAACAGTAGTATCAAGCACTAATGCGGCACCCCCGTCCGCACCCGCAGTTGAGAAGAGGATCCCTTACATGACGATGTCCCGCTCGCCGAAGCAACCCCCCAGGCCGAGCTTGCCGATGATTGCTGCGACGACGGCGGCACTGCCGGCGGTTGTCCTGTCGTCCCTGGCCCTCGCACAGCCGGCCACTGCCCAGCAGCCATCCAGACCGCTCCCCGCGACCCTGACCGCGGCGATGAACGCGCAGGCAGCAGCCAAGGCCACGGCAACGGTCATTCCGGCCTCATCCGTTTCCACCATGATTCCGGCGGCCTTTAAACCCGCACAGAATTCTGCGCCTGCCGAATATACAGTCGCCCGCGGAGACACCATCAGCGCCATCGCAGGAAAATTCAACCTGAACACCGGGGAAGTGCTCAGGCTGAACAATCTCCAGGCGAACACCATCATTTACCCGGGGCAAAAGATTAAGCTGTCCGGCAGTCCTGCCGCAGCAGCCCCGGCCCCCGCCGCGCCGGCCGCTGCACCCGCTTCGGCCGCCGGCGCCACCTACACCGTCAAGTCCGGTGACACATTGGGCGCCATTGCCGCCCGGCACAACGTCAGCCTGGGGGATGTCTTCAGCTGGAACAACCTCAACATGAGGTCCATCATCTATCCCGGCCAGAAGATCAAGGTGGGCGCCGGTTCGCAGGCACCTGCTGCCCCCGCGGCCGCAGCGGCACCGGCGGCCCCACTCGCCAACACGTCAGCCCCGCAGGCTCCGGCGGCCGGCTCCTACACCGTCAAGGCGGGCGACACCCTGTCCGCCATCGCATCGCGCCATGGGGTGAAGCTGCCCGAGCTCCTTTCGGCTAATGGGCTGAACCTCGGCTCCATCATTTACCCGGGCAACAAACTGAATGTCCCAAGCTCAGGCTCGCAGCCTGCTGCTGCGCAGCCGGCAGCGCCCGCTGCCCCGCTGGTACCCAGTTCCTTCCTTGGGTTCACCTACCCGCCGGCGGTGGTGAACTCCGCCAATGAAAACAAGGCACTGCTGAATGCTTCCCCGGTCCCGTCCCGGGCAGAGATGCAGAACATCGTGGCAGACACCGCCCGCCGCATGGGTGTCGAGCCGTCACTGGCCCTGGCGTTCGCCTACCAGGAGTCCGGTTTCAACCAGCGCGCAGTCTCCCCTGCCAACGCCATCGGGACCATGCAGGTCATTCCCAGCTCCGGCCAATGGGCCTCGGACCTGGTAGGCCGCAAACTGAACCTGCTCGATCCCTATGACAACGCCACCGCAGGAGTTGCCATCATCCGCCAGCTGCTTGCTACCAGCAAGGACCGGGACACCGCCATCGCAGGCTACTACCAGGGCCAGTACTCGGTAAGTAAGTACGGGATGTACGACGACACCAAAACCTATGTGGCAGCCATCAAGGCACACCAGAAGAACTTCGGCTAAAGCCTTGGCCGGCCCGGTTTCACGGGGCCGGCAGCCGCTGATGGAACGGGTTCGGGCCGGTTATCGGCCCGGACCCGTTCCATTGCAACTAGGATCGGAGGGTGCAGGAAAACGTGTCTGACCCCCTTGTAGGAACGCTGGTGGATAACCGCTACGCCATCAGGTCCAAGCTGGCGCGGGGCGGCATGTCCACTGTGTACCTTGCCGAGGACCAGCGGCTGGAACGCGATGTAGCCCTGAAAGTGCTGCATCCGCACTTCTCCGCGGATGAAAGTTTCCTGGGCAGGCTGGGCCGTGAAGCCAAGGCCGCCGCGAAGCTGTCCCATCCCCACGTGGTGGGGGTCCTGGACCAGGGCAATGACGGCCACACGACGTACCTGGTGATGGAGTACATCAAGGGACACACCCTGCGGGACGTCATCACTGACAAGGGCGCCCTGCCGCCACGGCTGGCATTGGCCCTGATCGACCCGGTGGTGGAAGGCCTTGCGGCAGCGCACGCCGCCGGCTTCATCCACCGGGACGTCAAACCCGAGAATGTCCTCATCGCCGACGACGGCCGGATCAAGGTGGGCGACTTCGGCCTTGCCCGGGCCGTGACAACGTCCACCAGCAGCGGCGCGCTGATCGGAACGGTTGCCTACCTCTCCCCTGAGCTGGTCTTGGGCCGGCCCGCCGATGCCCGCAGTGACGTTTACTCCGTCGGCATCATGCTTTACGAAATGCTGACCGGCAAACAGCCCTTTGGCGGCGACGTTCCCATCCAGGTGGCCTACCAGCACGTCAACAGCACGGTGGGTCCGCCGTCCGCGCTCGTTCCGGGCCTCGCAGCTGAAGTGGATGAACTCGTGCAGTGGTGCACTGCGAACGATCCCGAGAACCGCCCGGTTGACGGAAGCGCGCTGCTGCAGGAACTCCGCCACATCCGCACCAACCTGACCGATTCCGAACTCGACCTGCAGCCACCGGCAGCTCTGGGAGCTTCCCTTCACGGAATTCCCGGGACCACGGGACTGCCGGGCGCAGCGGATCCCTCCGCCGGGCCCAGCCATACCGAGTTCATCCCGCACATCAGCAATCAGACGTCCGTCATGCCCGCCGGCCGTCCGGTGCCGCCTCCCTACCAGCCGGCAGGCCCTGCCACGGCCGCCCGCAACCCAGCGCCGGCACCGCGCCCCGGCCACGCCCTCACCCCGCCCGGCGAGGACGAGAGTCCGGCCTGGGCCCCGGCTCCCCCGGCACTGAGCAAGCGGGCCCAGCGCAAGGCGGAAAAGGACGATGAGAAGGCCCGCGCACGGGCTGCCGCCACACCGGCTCGAAGCCTGCGCGAAGGCAACCCACGGCGGAGGGGCATTCTGTGGATCATCGTCCTGGTTATTGCCGCGCTGCTTGCCACCGGAGCAGGCTGGTTCTTCGGGATGGGTCCGGGTGCGGCGGCAGCAATACCAGCGGTGGCCAACAGGACCGTAGCGGAGGCCCAGCAACTGCTGAGCGATGCAGGATTCCGTTCGACCACCAGCGACGTCTTCGACGATGCCGTTCCCAGCGGCCGGGTGGTAGGCAGCGACCCGCAGGCCGGAGCGGAGATCCGCAAGTTCCAGCCGGTTTCACTGCTCGTATCGAAGGGCCCCCAGCTTTACCCCCTGCCGCAACTGACGGCCGGCACCCTCGACGAGGCCAAAAACGCCCTCAACGCCGCTGGAATGGCGCTGGGCAAAGTTACCGAACAGTTTGACGAGGGGGCATCGGCGGGGACTGTGCTCGCCCAGGATCCTGCAGCCGGTACTCCTGCCCGGCGGGGCACCGCAGTGGCAATGGTGGTCTCCAAGGGCCCCGAGCCCATTGCCGTTCCCTCTGTGGTGGGGAAGGCGGAAAACCAGGCGGTCGACGCCATCGAGGCAGCGGGCCTGAAGGCGGAGGTAGCCAAGGACGAGGTCTTCGACAGGAAGGTCCCGGAGGGCGCCGTGGTCAGCCAGAGTCCTGCCAGCGGGACGCTGACCCGCGGCGGAACGGTCACCTTGACCATTTCGAAGGGTCCCCGGATGGTGGAGGTCCCAAGCTTTATCGGCAAGCAGGCGGGGGAAGCCGAACAAGCATTGCGGAAGCTTGGATTTGAGGTCCGGCTTAACAAGGTCCTGGGTGGATTCTTCGGCACCGTAAGGGACCAGGATCCGGTGGACACGGAAGTTCCGGAAGGGTCCGTCATCACCTTGACAGTGGTGTAGGCCGCTGTGGGCAGGGGCGCTTCGCGGCGCCTCTGCCCACACCGCCGTCGCAGCGCGGAGAACGCGCTGCGACGGGTGTTCCGGTCAGTTCTTGGCGAGTGCCCCGGCCACCAGGAAGGCCATTTCGAGTGACTGCATGTGGTTCAGGCGGGGATCGCAGACAGACTCGTAGCGGTCCAGGAACGCGTCCTGGTCGATCGGGTCCGCGCCGCCCAGGCACTCCGCAACGTCGTCGCCGGTCATCTCGGCGTGCAGGCCGCCCGGTACCGTGCCCAGTGCGTGGTGCACCTCGAAGAAGCCGCGCACTTCGTCGATGACGTCGTCGAAGTTGCGGGTCTTGTACCCGTTAGGTGAGGTGACCGTGTTGCCGTGCATGGGGTCGGTGACCCACAGGACCTGGGCGCCGGACGCCGTGACCTTTTCGACGACGGCGGGCAGCTTTTCACGGATGTTGCCGGCTCCCATGCGGGTGATGAAGGTCAGGCGGCCCGGTTCGCGTTCCGGGTCCAGCTTGTCGATGAGCCGCAGGGCGTCGTCGCCGGTGGTGGACGGGCCGAGCTTCACGCCGATGGGGTTGCGCACCCGCGACAGGAAATCGACGTGGGCGTGGTCGAGTTCGCGGGTCCGCTCCCCGATCCACAGGAAGTGGGCCGACGTGTCGTAGGGGAAGCCGGTCCGCGAGTCGATCCGGGTCAGTGCGCGTTCGTAATCAAGCAGCAGCGCTTCGTGGCTGGCGAAGAATTCCACTCGTTTGAGGGCCTCGAAGTCCGCGCCGCAGGAGTCCATGAACTTGATGGCGCGGTCGATGTCGCGCGCCAGTGATTCGTAGCGGGCGTGCGCGGGGTTCTCGGTGAAGCCCTTGTTCCACTGGTGGACGGACCGGAGGTCGGCGAAACCGCCCTGTGTAAAGGCCCGGATGAGGTTCAGCGTGGAAGCGGAGGTGTGGTAGGCCCGCAGCATCCGGGACGCGTCGTGTCCGCGGGATTCGGGGGTGAATTCGTATCCGTTGACGATGTCGCCCCGGTAGGCCGGAAGGGTCACGCCGTCCCGGGTTTCGTCGTTGGAGGAACGGGGCTTGGCGAACTGTCCTGCCATCCGGCCCATTTTGATCACGGGCATGGCCGCGCCGTAGGTGAGCACCACCGCCATCTGGAGAATGGTCTTGACGCGGGCGCTGATCTTGTCTGCCGTGGCTGCCTCGAAGGTCTCCGCGCAGTCGCCGCCCTGCAGGAGGAATGCCTTGCCTTGCGCTGCTGCGGCCAGGCGCTCCCGGAGGACATCCACTTCGCCGGCGAAAACCAGTGGCGGGAGCACCGAAAGCTCCTTCACGGAGGCATCGAACACCTCCGTGTCCTGCCAGCTGGGCTGCTGCGAGATGGGCAGCCCGCGCCAGTCGTCAAGTCCGGGATAGGTGGCGGCGCCGCTTTGGGAGTTGCCGGACAGGGGAAAGGCTGGGTTTGCAGATAGCTGAGTCACCATCTAAGACTAGCGTCCGCGCAGGACGGCTGGACACCGTGCCGTCACGGTTCCCGGCCCTTGCGTCACAACGGATGGGCGGCGCCGGGACACCCCTCCGCCGGGCACCCGGTCAGTGTGTCGCCGGCTCCCCGCCGGAGTCGTCTCCGCCAGTCGGCGGCGACGCCAGGGGCTCCGCTGCGGCGGCCGGCTCGCCGGGCTTGCCGGCCAGGCGCAGCTTCACCACGGCAGCGTATTCGTCCACGTATTCCTGCCCGGACAGCCGCTGCAGTTCCAGCATGATGCGGTCCGCCACCGTCCGCTGGGTGCCACGGTCCTCGGCCTGGTCCTGGTAGCTGCTGAAGTCGAGCGGTTCACCGAAAATCATTCCGATCCGCCGGATGTTGGGGAGCCGTTTTCCGATGGGTTGCACCTTGTCAGTGCCGATCATCGCCACGGGGATGACGGGGACCCCTGCCTGGAGGGCCAGCCTGGCGACACCCACCTTGCCCCGGTACAGCTTGGAATCGGGGCTCCTGGTCCCTTCCGGGTAGATCCCCAGCAGGCCGCCGCTGGTCAGTACGTCCATGCCGGCGCTGAGGGAGGCAGCAGAGGCTGCGCCGCCGGACCTGTCCATGGGCAACTGGTTGGTGAGCCGGAAGAAGAGCGCTGTCGCGCGGCCCTTGATTCCGGTGCCGGTGAAGTATTCGGACTTGGCCAGGAAGACCACCGGGCGGCGGACCATCAGTGGCATGAAGATCGAGTCGGAAAACGACAGGTGGTTCGAGGCGATGATCGCCGCGCCCTCGGCCGGAATGTTGTCCAGGCCCTTGACCCAGGGGCGGAAAAGAAGCTTCAGAACAGGACCGAGGAAAATCCTCTTCATGACCCAATAAAACACGCGGTGAACCTCTCGGAAGGTCGGCCCCAGGCTCCGCTCCGGGCCTGTTTCAGCAGTTCAGATGCAACCCTACTCTAGTGAGATTTATCCGGAACAGTGACACGATGTAGGCATGACTGAAAGCAGCACACCGCCCCGCCCCGTCGCGTTCAGTTATCCCGGCCATGGCCCCAATGCGGACATCGGCATCGCCATTTGCCACGGCTTCACGGGCAGCCCGCTCAGCGTGCTGCCGTGGGCGGAGCATCTCGCAGCCCAGGGCTACGCGGTGACCGTCCCCCTGCTGCCCGGCCATGGAACGCACTGGCGGGAACTCGCCCAGACGGGGTGGCGCGACTGGTTCGGCAGTTTCGAGGCGGCCTACCTCGATCTCTCCGCCAGGACCTCCACCTGCTTCGTAGCAGGCCTGTCCATGGGCGGTGCAGTGGCCCTGCTGACCGCCGCCAGGCATAAGACTGCCGGCGTGAGCATCGTCAACCCCGGCCTGAGTTTTTATGACCGGCGCGTCCGGGTGATCGGGCTGCTGAAGTTCTTCCATCGCACCACCATTCCCATTCCGGAGGAACATTCAACGGCGCCCGCCACTGAAGACGGCGACTACTCGAGGACGCCCCTGGCGGCAGTGCACGAGCTCAAGAAGCTGTTCAACGCAACACTCCGGGAACTGCCTGCGGTCACGGCACCGGTGCAGGTCTTCAAATCCGTGACCGATGAGGTGGTACCGCCCACCTCCCTGGAACTGCTGAGGGCACGGCTGCGCGACAGGGTGACGGAGGTGGTTGAACTTGCGGGCAGCGGACACGTGGCTACGCTGGACGTTGACGCGCCGGAAATCTTCGCCCGGTCCAGCGAGTTCTTCCGTGACCACGCCCGCCAATCCAGCCCTTCGGAGACCCCATGACTGCCGGCCCGGACCACAGTCCCTTCAGCAGTGCCACCAGCGGCACCGGGCCACGCGCCGGTGTAGTGCTGTCCCATGGGTTCACGGGCAGCCCGCACAGCCTGCGCAGCTGGGCGCAGGCGCTTGCCGGGGCCGGCTTCGCGGTGCGGATGCCGCTCCTGCCGGGCCATGGCACCAGCTGGCAGGACCTGTCGCGCACGCGGTGGCAACAATGGCACGGCGCCCTGGATGATGCGTTCCTGGAACTGGATGCCGAATGCGAGCACGTTTTCGCTGCCGGGCTGAGCATGGGCGGCGCCCTTGCGCTGCGGGTCGCCGCCACGCGGCCGGTGGCCGGCGTGGTCCTGGTGAACCCCGGGCTGGTGATTGATGACCCCCGCGCTCCGTTGGCAGGGATCCTGAAACTGGTCATGAAGAGCACCCCGGCCATCGCCAACGACATCCTGAAGGCGGGCATTGATGAAGGTGCCTATCCGCGCACTCCCGTCGCCGCTGCACACGAACTGAACAAGATGTTCAAGGACACCGCCAGGCTGCTCCCCCGCATCACGGCACCGGTCCAGGTCTACCGGTCTGCCGTGGACCATGTGGTGTCGGACAGCAGTATTTCCGTCCTGCGCCGTGGCCTGACCCATGCGCCTCTGGAGCTGGTCCGTCTGGAGAACAGCTACCACGTGGCCACCATGGACAACGACGCCGAACAGATATTCCAGGGTTCGGTGGACTTCATCCGGGCAACGCTTGCTGCGTTGGCGCCCGGCGTGCCGGCTCCCGTACCGGGGTCCGGGGAGGCCGGAAATGAACAGGCCTGATTCCGGATCCGCGGACCAGGGTGCCAACCAGGACGACGCCGTCTGGCTCGACCTGGTGGCTCGGCTGGAGGCTGACACACCGCCGCCGGAGCGCAACCTGCCGGATTCTGTTGCCAAACCGGCCGGGCCGGCGTCCTTCCGCGATTTTGATCCGCTCAATCTGTCCGGTGCCGCACCCGTGGAACGTTCGGCTGCCGAGCGCGGGGACAGCCAACGCGGAGGGTCCGGGGATGACGAAACGCCGGAGGCGCCTCCGGCCGGCCCGCGCGACTACGGCGTTGAGGATGAGGGAGGCGACTTCGTGCCGGAAGAGCCCCCCAGCCTTTCCGGGACAGACCCCCTGACCATGCTGGCCTGGCTGGCCGCAGTGGGCGGGCCCGTTGCGCTGCTGCTTTCCGCGATGTTCTGGCGGGCCGCGCCCGTGTTGGCCATATGGGGCATTGTTGCTGCATTTGTTGCCGGCACGGTGTACCTCATCATGAAGCTCCCGCAGGAGAAGGACGAGGACGACGACGGCGCCCGGGTCTGAGCGGTCAGCTGCGGACCCTGCTGCTGACGCGGGAGAGGTCGGCGGCACCGATGAGGCCGGCGTTGGGCCCCAGGTGGGCCAACTGGATACCGGCGGCGGGCCGGAAGCCACGGCCGGTCAGGTTCCTGGCAAATGCCTTCCTGGCGGGCTCCACCAGGAGATCGCCTGCTGAACACAGTCCTCCGCCGATGACGAACAGTCCCGGGTCGAGGGCGGCAGCCAGGTTGGCAAGCCCCAGGCCGAGCCACTCCCCCACCTCTTCGATCAGTTCGCGCGATGCCGTATCTCCGGCCAGGGCGAGTTCGGTGACGATGGCACCGGTAATGGTCTCCGCGCGGCCACCGACGGCAGCCAGAAGGTCCTGGGCCATGGGCGAGTTGCTGCTGGCAAGGATCCTCGCTTCGCGGCCGAGGGCGTTGCCGGAGGCATACTGTTCCCAACATCCGCGGTTGCCGCATTCGCAGCGGTGGCCTCCGGGCATGATGACCTGGTGGCCGAACTCGCCGGCCACGCCGAAGCGGCCCCGTTCCACCCGGCCGTCCATCACCATGGCCCCACCGATTCCGGTGCCGAGGGTGATGCATACCAGGCGGCTTTCCCCTTGCCCGGCGCCAAACCGCCACTCGGCCCACGCGGCGGCGTCGGCATCGTTGGCAAGCAGCACCGGGCGCCGCAGGAGCTGCTGGAGGTTGGCGCGCAGGGGCTCGTTCCGCCAGGCGAGATGGGGGCTGAAAAGGACGGTGCCGCCGTCGAGGTCCATCCAGCCGGCGGCCCCAATGCCCACCGACCGGATCCGCCGCCCGCTGCCGAGCTCTTCGACCAGTTCCACGATGACCCGTTCCACAGCCCGGGGATCAGTCCCGGGCGTGCTGCGGCGGGCTTCGCTGAGGATCCGGCCTTCCTCATCCACCACACCTGCAGCCACCTTGGTGCCGCCGATGTCGATGCCGATCGCCAGTCCGCGGCGGCCCATGCGCACCCGCCCCCGGGAACCTTTTCCATGCCCTGAAGTGGCGCGGTACGGGGCGGACCGCCGCTTCCACGGCGCGGATCGACGGAGGTGGCCGGCCTGGTCGCCGGAGGGCGGTGCGTACATAGTCCCCAATTCTAGGCTCGCGGCCGCACCTCCGGAGCCGGGGCACGCTGGCTCCGGACCCGCCCCTCCCGCATTGACTGCTAAGTTACTGGCCAGTAACTTTAGATACAGCACTGTCCTGCGGCGGCATACTAGGCTTGTGGCATGCCCCCTGCGGGACGACGGATATCAAAGGAGCTATAGTGCGCCAATTCAGTGTTCCGCCCCTTGTTGTTGTTCCACCGGAGACCAACATCACCGACCTGCTGCTGCGGCAGGCAAAGAAGGCCAGCAACCCGGCACTGTTTTCCCGCCGTGACGCATCAGGCTCCTGGCAGAACGTGTCCGCCACCGACTTCCTGGCCGACGTCAATGCCCTCGCGAAGGGCCTGATGGCCAGTGGCGTGGGCGCCGGCGACCGGGTGGGAATCATGTCCCGGACCCGCTACGAATGGTCCCTGGTGGACTTCGCCATTTGGTTTGCGGGCGCCATCTCGGTTCCGATCTATGAAACTTCGTCCCCGTCCCAGGTGGCCTGGAACCTCGGCGATTCCGGAGCCGTTGCCGCATTCGGCGAATCCGCTCACCACGAAAACATCATCCTGCAGGCCGTTAACGCCGAAGGCCTCACCGACTTGCAGCACGTCTGGCAGCTTGAAGGCAACGGCCTGGATGCACTCCGCGACGCCGGGCGCGGCGTCAGCGACGACGAACTCGAGTCGCGGCGGAGTGCTGCCGGCCTCGCTGACACCGCCACCATCATCTACACGTCCGGCACCACCGGGCGGCCCAAGGGTTGCGAACTGACGCACGGGAACTTCGTGGAGCTCTCGGACAACGCCCTGGCCATCATCGGCGAAATCGTCCACGAGGACGCCAAGACCATCATGTTCCTTCCGCTGGCACACGTCTTCGCACGGTTCATTTCCGTCCTGGCCATGGCTGCCGGGACCACGGTGGCGCACACGCCGGACATCAAGAACCTGCTCGCGGACCTGCAGAGCTACGAGCCCACGTTCATCCTGGCCGTGCCACGGGTTTTCGAGAAGGTCTACAACTCGGCCATGACCAAGGCAGAGGACGGCGGAAAGGGCGCCATCTTCCACCGGGCCGCCGATACCGCCATCGCGTACTCCAAAGCACGCCAGGAAGGCCGCATCGGACTGGGCCTCAAGCTCCGCCATGCGCTGTTCGACAAGCTGGTGTACGGCAAGCTGCGCGCCGCGATGGGCGGCCACGTGGCCCACGCCGTGTCCGGCGGCGGCCCGCTCGGCGAACGCCTGGGCCACTTCTTCCAGGGCATCGGCATGCAGGTACTCGAGGGCTACGGCCTGACCGAAACCACAGCCCCCATCTCGGTCAACACCCCGTCCCGGATCAAGATCGGCTCCGTAGGCAAGCCGCTGCCCGGCAACGCCGTAAAGATCGCTGAGGACGGCGAAATCCTCACCCAGGGCGTCTGCGTAATGCGCGGCTACTACAAGCGCGATGACCTCACCGCGGACACGTTCGACGACGGCTGGTTCCGTACCGGGGACATCGGCCGGCTCGACGAGGAGGGCTTTGTCTGGATCACCGGCCGCAAGAAGGAGATCATCGTGACGGCCGGCGGCAAGAACGTCATCCCCGCCCTGCTGGAGGACCAGATCCGGGCCGACGCCCTGGTCTCGCAGGTCCTGGTTGTGGGTGACAACCGCCCGTTCATCGGCGCCCTGGTCACCCTTGACCAGGAGGCGCTGCCGGGCTGGCTCCAGCGGCACGGACTTCCGGCCGGCACCTCCCTTGAGGAGGCAGCGGACAATCCTGTGGTCAAGGCAGCGGTGCAGGACCTGATCACCGCCGCCAACGGGTCTGTGTCCCAGGCCGAGGCCATCAAGTCGTTCAGGATCGTTCCGGCCGACTTCACCGAGGCGTCCGGACACCTGACGCCGTCCATGAAGGTAAAGCGGGCACAAGTGATGAAGGACTTCGAGACCATCATCGAGGAGATGTACTCGGCGCCCCGCTCCTGACCCAAGCACTGCTGCACTAACAACGAAAAGGTCCTCCCGGCTGCTGCCGGGAGGACCTTTTCATTGCCTTAACTGCTGGACCGGGCTACTGCTCCACAACCAGGAGCAGGTCCCCGCCCTGCACCTGCTCCACCGCGGAGATGGCGAGCCTGCCCACCTTGCCGCCCACCGGCGTCGTAATGGATGCTTCCATCTTCATCGCCTCGATGGTGGCAACGGTATCGCCGGGGTTCACGGTGTCACCGGCCTTCACGGTGATCGTGACCGCGCCTGCGAACGGAGCGGCAACGTGGCCGGGCTGTGCCGGGTCCGCCTTCTCGGCGGCCTTGACGTTGCTGACCACCGAACGGTCACGCACCACCACCGGCCGGGACTGGCCGTTCAGCGTGCACATGACAGTACGCATGCCCTTTTCGTCGGGTTCGGAGACGGCTTCCAGGGAAGCGATCAGCCGGACACCGCGTTCCAGTTCGATTTCGTGCTCGGCCCCGCGCTGGAAACCGTAGAGGTAGTCGCGGGTGTCGAGGACGGAGATGTTGCCGTAGGTCTCCACGCTCTTCAGGTAGTCCTTGGTGGGACCGTCGAAGAGCAGCCGGTTCAGCGTGTGCTGGCGCGTCTTGGAATCGGACTTGAGCGCGGCGCTGTCCTCGGCGCTGAGCTCGGCGTCGCGGACCTTGATGCTGCGTCCCTGGAGTGCCTTGGTGCGGAAGGGCTCAGGCCATCCTCCGGGAGGGTCGCCGAGTTCGCCGGACAGGAACCCGATCACAGAATCGGGGATGTCGTAGTTCTGCGGGTTCTCATTGAAGTCCGCAGGATCGGCGTTGAGGCCCACCAGGTGCAGGGCGAGGTCGCCCACCACCTTGGAGGACGGGGTGACCTTGACCAGGTGGCCCAGGATCCGGTCGGCTGCCGTGTACATGTCCTCGATGGCTTCGAACCGCTCCCCCAGGCCCAGCGCAATGGCCTGCTGGCGGAGGTTGGAAAGCTGGCCACCGGGAATCTCGTGCTTGTACACCCGGCCGGTGGGGCCCGGCAGGCCCGATTCGAAGGGTGCGTACACCCGGCGGACTGCTTCCCAGTACGGTTCCAGGGAGCTGACGGCGTCCAGGCTGAGACCTGTCTCGCGGGGCGTGTGCGCCAGTGCTGCCACCAGTGCCGATGCCGATACCTGGCTGGTGGTGCCGGCCAGGGAGGCCGAAGCCACGTCCACGGCGTCCACGCCGGCATCCACGGCAGCGAGCAGGGTCGCCAGCTGGCCGCCCGCCGTGTCGTGGGTGTGCAGGTGGACGGGAAGGTCGAAGCGTTCGCGGAGCGCGGCCACCAGCTTGGCGGCCGCGGCGGGCCGCAGCAGGCCGGCCATGTCCTTGATCGCCAGGATGTGGGCGCCGGCGTCGACGATCTTCTGGGCCAGTTCGAGGTAGTAGTCCAGCGTGTACAGCTTCTCCGCCGGGTCCAGCAGGTCGCCCGTGTAGCAGAGGGCCACTTCGGCGACGGCTGTTCCGGTTGCGCGGACTGCACGGATGGCGGGGGCCATCTGATTGACATCGTTCAGGGCGTCGAAGATCCGGAAGATGTCGATGCCGGTGGCCGCTGCCTCGTTGACGAAGGCTTCGGTGACCTCCTCGGGATACGGGGTGTAACCGACGGTGTTGCGGCCGCGGAGGAGCATCTGGATGCAGACATTCGGCAGGGCCTCGCGAAGCGCTGCGAGGCGGTCCCACGGGTCTTCGCCGAGGAAGCGGAGGGCTACGTCATAGGTTGCCCCGCCCCAGGCTTCAACGGACAGCAGTTCCGGCATCAGGGCGCTGACTGCCGGTCCGGCAGCCACGAGGTCGCGGGTGCGGACCCGGGTGGCGAGCAGCGACTGGTGGGCATCGCGGAAGGTGGTGTCCGTGACGGCAACAGCGGTTTGCTCGCGCAGCGCCTTGGCGAAGCCTTCCGGCCCGAGCTCACGCAGTTTCTGGCGGGAACCCGGCGCCGCCTGCTGGCCCTTCACCGACGGCAGCTTCGCCGCCGGGTCCGAGTGGACGGTCAGTTCGCCGTTGGGCTTGTTGACTGTGACGTCGGCCAGCCATGTCAGCAGCTTGGTGCCGCGGTCAGCGGACACCCGTGCCTTGAGCAGCTCGGGGCGCTGGTCGATGAAGTTGGTGGCGACGTCGCCGGCGATGAAGTCGGGGTCGTCCAGCACGGCCTGAAGGAAGGGGATGTTGGTGGAAACGCCGCGGATGCGGAACTCGGCAAGGGACCGGCGGGCGCGGGCCACGGCGGCGGGGTAGTCCCGGCCGCGGCAGGTGAGCTTGACCAGCAAGGAGTCGAAGTGCGGGCTGATCTCGGCGCCGGAGTACACGGTTCCGCCGTCGAGCCGTACGCCGGCACCGCCTGCGGAGCGGTAGCCGGTGATCTTTCCGACGTCGGGCCGAAAACCGTTGGACGGGTCCTCGGTGGTGATGCGGCTCTGCAGGGCAGCGCCCTTGAGGTGGACGGTCTCCTGGGAGAGTCCCAGGTCGGCCAGGGTTTCGCCGGAGGCGATGCGCATCTGGGCCTGGACCAGGTCCACGTCCGTGACTTCCTCGGTGACCGTGTGCTCCACCTGGATGCGCGGGTTCATTTCAATGAAGACGTGCTGGCCGGCCCGCTCGCCTTCTGTGTCCACCAGGAACTCGACGGTGCCGGCGTTGACGTAGTTCAGCGCCTGCGCGAATTTGACGGCGTCACGGTACAGGGCCTGGCGGATGTTTTCGTCCAGGTTCGGCGCAGGGGCGATCTCGATGACCTTCTGGTGCCGCCGCTGGATGGAACAGTCGCGCTCGAAGAGGTGCATGACGTTGCCCTCAGCGTCAGCGAGGATCTGCACCTCGATGTGGCGGGGCCGCAGGACGGCCTGCTCCAGGAACATGGTGGGATCGCCGAAGGCGGCGTCCGCCTCGCGCATGGCCGATTTGAGGGCCTCGGGAAGCGCTTCACGGGTGTCCACCCGCCGCATGCCACGGCCGCCACCGCCAGCCACTGCCTTCGCAAAGATGGGGAAGCCGATCTCATCGGCGGCGGCAAGCAGTTCGTCCAGGTCCTTGGACGGCTCACTGGACTTCAGTACCGGCACGCCGGCCGCGCGGGCCGCCTTCAGTGCCGCCACCTTGTTTCCGGCAAGTTCCAGGACTTCGGCCGGCGGACCCACGAACGTGATGCCGGCTTCCTTGGCTGCGCGGGCCAGGTCCGGGTTTTCCGAGAGGAAGCCGTACCCGGGGTAGATGGCGTCAGCGCCGGACTCCTTGGCCACCCGCACCACCTCGGCGACGTCCAGGTATGCCCGGACGGGATGCCCTTCTTCGCCAATCAGGTACGCCTCGTCCGCTTTCTGCCGGTGGATCGAGTTTCGGTCCTCATGGGGAAAGACGGCAACGGTCTTGGCGCCCAGCTCGTAGCCGGCGCGGAAGGCCCTGATCGCGATTTCGCCGCGGTTGGCCACCAGAACTTTGGAAAACATACTTCTCCTGCATCATTGCGGGTGGATCGGTGAGTGGTCACAGTGTCTAGGACCCACAAGGACAAACACAAATCTTTGTGTCAGCCATCACAGATTTCCCCGTCATGTCCTGATCGGTTTGTGCCGGGCCGTCCTGATATGACCCGCCTGCACCGCCAGTGCCATGCCGGGCGCCCATAAAGCAGGATTCACCGCGGCATCCACATATGATGAGTAGGGCGGCAGGACCGTCCGGCTTCGGTTCCGCCGGAGCAAACATTACCCCCAACACGGCATCCGGCGTTAGGTTTTGGTCTCTCAAGTGCAAGTAGTCAGCATCAGCAGCCTTAAGGGTGGAGTCGGCAAGACTTCCGTCACCACAGGATTGGCGTCTGCGGCGCTGGCCGCGGGAATCAAGACCCTTGTGGTGGACCTTGATCCCCACGCGGACGCAACCACGGCCCTGGGCGTGCAGCCCGGCGAGCAGCTTGATATCGGACGGATGCTCAAGAGCCCCCGCCGTGCCAAGCTCGCCGAGAACGTAGTGCGGAGCAACTGGAGCGCCCGCGCCCACTCAAACGGTTCCGGCCCCGCTGTCCTGGACGTCGCCGTCGGCTCCGCCTATACGGGGATCTACGACCGTCCGGACCTTGGCCGCCGCGACCTTCGCCGGCTCACCGCGGTCCTGGCCGGTGCAGGCAACTATCAGCTGGTGCTGATCGACTGCCCGCCGTCGCTCAACGGCCTTACCCGGATGGCGTGGTCCGCCAGCGACAAGGTGGCACTTGTGGCCGAACCCGGGCTCTTCTCGGTGGCGGGCACGGAGCGCACCATGCGCGCCATCCAGCTCTTCAAGCAGGAGTTCGCCCCCAACCTTTCACCGGCCGGCATCGTCGCCAACCGGGTGCGGAGCGGCTCCTCCGAGCACACCTACCGGCTGGCTGAGATGGAGTCGATGTTTGGCGAGCTGCTGCTGAGCCCGCGGATCCCCGAGCAGGCCAACTGGCAGCAGATCCAGGGCGCAGCGCATCCGGTGCACCACTGGCCGGGCGACTCCGCCAAATCCGCCGCCGCCCTGTTCGATGAGCTGCTGGCCAACCTGATGGCTGCGGGCAGCGGCCTCCGAAGCCGCGCGCGCTAGGGACGAACCTTAAACGAACAGGGGCCGCACTCCTCCGGGAGGAGTGCGGCCCCTGTTTGTTGGTCTGCAGGTCAGCTGATCTTTCGAGCCGCCCGCCGCTTGCTGAGCTCATCGTCAGGGAAAGTCTGCTCGGCAGCGTGCTCGCTGGGCAGTGATGCCAGGCTGCCCTCCACCTCGCGCCATACCCGGCCAACCGCGATGCCGAAGACGCCCTGGCCGCCCTGTACGAGATCAATGACCTCATCGGCGGAGGTGCATTCGTAAACGCTGGCGCCGTCACTCATCAGGGTGATCTGGGCGAGGTCTTCCACGCCGCGTTCACGCAGGTGCTCCACGGCGGTGCGGATCTGCTGGAGGGAGACCCCGGTATCGAGGAGCCGCTTGACCACCTTGAGGACCAGGATGTCGCGGAATCCGTAGAGGCGCTGCGAGCCGGACCCGGCCGCGCCGCGTACGGCGGGCTCCACCAGTCCGGTCCTGGCCCAGTAATCGAGCTGCCGGTAAGTGATCCCGGCCGCCTTGCATGCGGTGGGACCGCGGTAGCCGGCGTCCTCGTCCAGGACAGGGAGGTCTTCGGTAAAGAGGAGGCCCTGGGCACCGCTTACGGGCACGGTGGCACCGGCCGTGGGCTGCTTCAGCCCGCCTGCTTCACCTTTAGGACTCACCTGGATCCTCCTTGTCGTACGCTCCCGGGAACAACTGCAGCAGCGTGGGCATGAAGACCATGCATGTAATTCTCGCGGGGCGCACTTTCCAGTGTGACTTGCGCGGCTGCCGTAAGCAATGGGAACTTGATACTTCGACGTTAGGCCCGGAGGGTCGCAAGGTCAAAGACGTTGGCGCTTTGAGGGGGCGTGTCGAAACTTTCAGCCTCAACTTTAACCTTAACGTGACCTAGCCGTCGAAATCTTCCGGCTCCACGTCATCGAGGAATTCACGGAATCTGCGCAGCTCGCGCTCCTCGTCCACAGTGGGGTTCGGCTCCGTGTCCTCGCCTTCGTCGTGCTCGGTGATGCGGACTCCGGCCTCGTCCATCACCGAGTCTGCGCACCAGATGCGGCACTTCGCCCGCAGGGCAATAGCGAGGGCGTCAGAGGCCCGCGAACTGACAGTGGTGCCGTTCTCGAACTGCAACTGCCCGTAGAAGATGTTGTCCTCCACGGCAACAATGTTCACGCTGACCACCGAGTGGCCCAGCGATTCCACGACGTCAACCAGGAGGTCGTGTGTCATGGGCCGGGGCGGAACCACGCCCTGCTGGGCCAGGGCGATGGCGCTGGCCTCCGGCGTTCCGATCCAGATGGGGACGTGGCGCTCCCCGTGCATCTCGCGGAGCAGCACCAGTGGCTGGTTGGACGGCAGTTCGATCCGAACGCCAACAATCTCGACTTCAATCATCAGATGTCCATGCGTGAGATGTGGTCCTGCACCAAAGCACGGTGCAGGGTGAGGCAGAGGTCGCTGATTTCGCGGGCTGCCTCAGCTGCACGCGCCTGGGATGCGGAGTCCTTGCGGGACGCCAGGGGTGCCACCGCGCGTTCCACGAGGCCGAACTCCCGTTCTGCAGCCGCCTGGAAGGGACGGAGGTGGCGTGGCTCAAGTCCATGGCCCTCGAGTTGGACGCAGGCACGCGCAACCTGGAGGGCATGTTCGTCGAACCGGCCATTGGTGTGGCTGATGAGGCCGAAGTCCAGGAGGGACTTCAGGAGCGGGACGCTGGCGCCGGATTCCGTCCGCAGCTGCTCTTCGGTGAGCTTGCGGCCATGGTTCTGAAGTTCGGCAGCGAGTTCGTCGGACACGATCCGCGGTGAAACCACGACGCCGGGCGGCAGGTTTTCCGGACGCTCTCCCCTGTCAATGGCATCAAGGTAGTCCTTGATGACCTTCAGGGGGAGGTACTGGTCCCGCTGCAAGGCAAGGACGAACCGGAGGCGTTCGACGTCGCCGTCGGAGTACTGCCGGTAACCGGCCGGAGTGCGCCGGGGGTTGATCAGGCCCTTTTCCTCAAGGAACCGGATCTTCGACGCTGTCATGCCCGGGAAGTCGGCACTGAGCTGGGCGAGTACCTCGCCAATGTTCAGGACCTGGGGTCCCCGGCGTTCGGGTTGTGCCATTGCCACAGGCAGCGGTCCCCGGATCAGCCGCGGCCTGCAGCTGTGGCAGGGCTCAGGTAGAAGGTAAGGCGGAACTTGCCAATCTGGACTTCGCTGCCCGACTTGAGCTCCACTGCGTCCACGCGGTCGTGGTTGACGTACGTGCCGTTCAGGCTGTTCCGGTCCACCACTTCAAAGCTGCGTGCCGTGCGCCGGAATTCGACGTGGCGGCGGGAAACTGTGACGTCGTCGAGGAAGATGTCAGCGTCAGGGTGGCGGCCCGCCGTCGTAACGTCCGAGTCGAGCAGGAAGCGCGCTCCGGCGTTTGGTCCGCTGTGGGCTACGAGCAGCGCCGAACCCGCAGGCAGGGCCTCGACGGAGTTGCGCTCCTCGAGGGAGAGCTTGGGTGCGATGGTGGGCTCATCCCGGATGGGGGTGAGATGGATCGAGGTGGTCTCCGACGCCTTAGCCGCACCCGTGCCGTATTCCCCATCGGCAGGGTTCTGTGTGTGGCCAGCCATGGATTCCTCCTCTTCCCGCTGCCGCCCGTCAGGGCTGCAGCCAACGTTTGCCCGCCGGACCGTCCCGGCAGGTCCGGTTCCGGCTCCGCATCCGGCCGTTGACGTGCGAAGACGTTCGTGCCTGCGAGGCGGGCCGGACCGGATTTACCGGTTAGCTTTAGCCTACCTGCTGTTCGTACTCGGATGCACTGAGCAACGAGTCAACAGCGTCTGCTTCGGCGAGTTTGACCTCGATCAGCCAGCCGTCGCCGTACGGATCAGTGTTGATGAGTGCGGAATCGGAGTCCAGTGACTCGTTGCGGGCCACAATTTCGCCCGAAACCGGCGCGTAGATGTCGCTGACGCTCTTGGTGGATTCGACTTCGCCCACCACTTCGTTGGCCGTAACCTTTGTACCCACTTCGGGCATCTGCGCGTACACAACATCCCCAAGGGCGTCCTGGGCAAAGTCGGTGATGCCCACGCGGACCACGCCGTCAGCGTTGGGGGCAGTGACCCACTCGTGCTCGGCGGTGTAGGACAGGTCTTCGGGAATGTTGCTCATTGGGGGCCTTTCGTAGGGCTGGACACCAAGGTCAGGAGGCGCGGAAACGAGCCGCCGCTGAAAGTATAGGCATATCTGCCGGGGCGTTCACGGGGGTGTCTGCGAAGATGGGACGCATGAGCGCGCTTCGTTGCGCCGGACTGCGCGGAGAGGGCGGGTAACCATGCCGGAGCTTCCCGAGGTGGCTGGCCTGGCCACCTTCCTGGACGGACAGCTGCGTGGCGCCGTCCTGACCAAACTGCAGGTTGTCTCCTTCGCGGTGCTCAAGACGGCGGATCCTCCCTTCAACGCGATTGAGGGCCGCATCGTGGCCGGAGTCCGCCGCTTTGGAAAGTTCATCAGCATCGACACCGATGGCATGTCCCTGGTGTTCCACCTGGCCCGCGCCGGTTGGCTCCGCTTCACGGACTCCCCCGCGGACAGCCAGTTGAAAATGGGCAAAGGGCTGATTGCTGTCCGCTGTGCTTTCTCCGCACCGGACGGGCCGCGCGGGTTCGACCTCACGGAGGCCGGCACCAAGAAGAGCCTTGCGGTGTACGTGGTGCGGGATCCGCAGGACGTGCCCGGGATCGCCGCGCTGGGTCCGGATCCGTTCACGGAGACGTTCGACGCCGGCATGCTGGCCGGGATCCTCGGGGCCAGTTCCCAGCAGATCAAGGGCCTCCTGCGCAGCCAGAGCGTCATCGCCGGCATTGGGAACGCCTACAGCGACGAAATCCTGCATGCGGCCCGCATTTCCCCGTTTGCCACCGCCAAATCCCTGGACCGGGAAACAGTCCAGGTGCTGTACGAGGCCATCCACGGCATTCTGGGCGAAGCACTGGCCGAAGCCCAGGGCAAGCCTCCGAAGGATTTGAAGGACGTCAAGCGCAGCCATATGCGCGTCCACGCGCGCACGGGGTTGCCGTGCCCGGTCTGCGGGGACACCGTGCGGGAGGTGTCCTTCGCCGACACAGCGCTCCAGTACTGCCCCACCTGCCAGACCAAGGGCAAGATCCTTGCTGACCGGCGGACATCCAAGTTCCTGAAATAGCCGGCCCACGAGGGAAGAAGCGACGTTCGCGGCGGCTGGGCAGCGCCCGGGGCCGCGTGCCAATTCGGGGCTGCGGTGCCGGGCGGCGGCTTGCTACCCGCGGGTAGGCGGTCGACGGCCGCGCAGGTTCCCGGAGAGACGCTGGAAACGCCTCACTCCCCCTATGTTTGCAGGGAATCGCAGGTAAGAGAAGGAAGTCCCTTCCCACGCCGGAAACACCTTAGTATCCTTGATGTCACGTCCCCCGAATGCTCATATCCTGGCGGACGGAAACTGGTTACATGAGGGTCCAGACACAGGCGCTCACTCCCCACACAAAGTGCCCCTCTGGGCCTTTTGCATGTGTTCAGTCATCACTGAAGCGCCCCTCGACCGTGAACCGGGGGAAACAGGTTCACGCGCTGGGCCGGCGCCCGCACCCTCAAGCCCAAGCTACTCACGCGGCAGGCTTGAGTGACAACCGCAGACAGGCGAGTCGACAACGACGTGGACCGTGCCCATATGACGGCCCGTGCCTGCCCATTCTGCCTGCTTGCCTGCTCCTGCGGGGTATCGATCCATTCGATCACCTGAGGTAAATGTCATGAAGAGAACAGCACGTTTTTTGAGTTCGACTGTCCTGGTGGCAGGACTCACGCTCGGCGGCTCGGCAACTGCCGCTTTCGCCAACAGCAACGACAAGGTCAGCGACCACAACTCGTCCTATTCCAGGACGTACGACAAAGACCAGCGCGACCGCAGCGACCGTGACCGCGACCACCGCGATCACCGGTACCTCTTCATCTGTTTCGACCGCCGCGGCAACCACTGGTTTGAGTGGGGCGACAGGTATGACAACAGGAGGAATTGCTACGTGATCCGCGTGCGGTACTGATCCACCGGGGCATCAAATAACGCTTGCGGGCGTTAAAGCAAAAGGGCCGCTTTCCGGAGTCATTCCGGAAAGCGGCCCTTCGTGGTCGGGCTGACAGGATTTGAACCTGCGACCCCTTGACCCCCAGTCAAGTGCGCTACCAAGCTGCGCTACAGCCCGCTGGTTCCGCCGTTCTCCGCTGCAGGTCATCCCGGATTCCTCCGAAGATTTCCATCAGCAGTCCGGCCGAACCACCTAGAAGAGCTTACACGATCGAAAGGGGTGTGGATGACACTTTCCGGGAATCGGGCCCGGACGTGTCGGAGTCAACACCCGTCCTAGCGCTTCTTGCCGCGCTTTTCGCGGACGCGCATGTTGACCTCGATGGGCGTGCCTTCGAAGCCGAAGGTTTCCCGAAGCCGGCGCGTGATGAACCGGCGGTACCCGGGATCGAGGAAGCCGGTGGTGAAGAGTACGAACTTCGGCGGCCGGCTGGAGGCCTGGGTACCAAAGAGGATGCGCGGCTGCTTGCCGCCCCTGACGGGGTGCGGGTGGGCAGCTACCAGTTCGCCGAGGAAGGCGTTCAGGCGGCCGGTGGGGATGCGCCTGTCCCAGTTCTCCAGGGCGAGGTCCAGGGCAGGGACCAAGCGGTCCTTGTGCCAGCCGGTCAGGGCCGAGATGTTCACGCGCGGCGCCCAGGCCACGTGGGCCAGGTCCTGTTCGATCTCACGTTCCAGGTAAGTGCGGCGTTCGTCGTCGAGCAGGTCCCACTTGTTGAAAGCCAGCACCAGGGCGCGGCCCGACTCGATGGCCAGCTGAAGGATACGCACGTCCTGTTCGCTGAGGACCTCGTCTACGGCGAGGAGCACGACGGCGACCTCCGCCTTCTCAAGGGCGGCCTGCGTCCGCAGCGAGGCGTAGTAGTCAGCTCCCTGCGCCATGTGCTGGCGGCGGCGGATACCTGCAGTGTCCACGAAGCGCCAGGTGCGGTCGCCAAGTTCAATGAACTCGTCCACGGGGTCCCTGGTAGTGCCGGCGGTGTTGTCCACCACCACGCGCTCGGTTCCCGCAAGCTTATTCAACAGCGAGGACTTGCCCACGTTGGGGCGGCCAATCAGCGCGATGCGGCGGGGGCCGCCTGAGCGCTCCACGCCTTCAACGGTGGAAAACTCGGGCAGGACATCCATGACGTGGTCCAGGAGGTCAGCCACGCCGCGGCCGTGCAGGGCGGAGACCGGGTACGGCTCGCCGAAGCCAAGGCCCCACAATGCGGCGCTGTCGGCTTCCTGGGCGAAGTCGTCCACCTTGTTGGCCACCATGATGACCGGCTTCTTGCTGCGGCGGAGCATCTTCATGACGCCTTCATCCGTGGCGGTGGCGCCGACGGCGGAGTCGACCACGAAGAGGACGGCGTCGGCGAGTTCCACGGCCATCTCGGCCTGCTCGGCAACCCGGGCGTGGATGCCACGGGCGTCGTGTTCCCACCCGCCCGTGTCCACCAGGGTGAAGTTGCGGCCGTTCCAGCTTGCCGAGTACATGACGCGGTCGCGGGTGACACCGGGGGTATCCTCCACCACTGCTTCGCGGCGGCCGAGGATGCGGTTCACCAGCGTGGACTTGCCCACATTGGGCCGGCCGATGATGGCCAGGACAGGATCCAGCTTGACGGGACCGTCCAGGTCATCGTCGCCGTATTCGCCGCTTAGGAGGGCGGCATCTTCCTCGTCCAGCTCGTAATCCTCCAGGCCTGCCCGGAGGGAGGCAGCACGGAGTTCGGCTTCGTCGTCGCCGATCGCCGCAAGCCGCTCGGCCACCTGGTCTGCGCCGGAAGGCGTGTACTCGTACTCGGCGGAGCCGGAATGCCCGGATGTCTGCGTGGTGTCGCTCATTGCACTGTCCTTAGTGGTCATCTGCCGGCGTCCCGGCTACTGCTGTTAAGTCTTGGGGAGCATCAGCGAACGGCAACGGCTGCCCACTGAGCTGAATGGCGTCGCGGACGTGCCCGGCCAGCGCTGCGCGGATTTCCTGCGCCGCCCTGTCCATTGAAGCACGGCCTGTTTCCCCTGCCCTGCGGGTCAGGGTCAGGGCGGGGCCGAAGGCCACATGGAACCGGCGGCCCGGCCGGGGCACGGAGTCGAGGTGTTCCCCGCCAACACGCGTGCCCAGGATGGCCACCGGCACCACGGGTGCGCCGGAATTGAGGGCAAGCCAGGCAACGCCGCCGCTGATCCCCGCGGCGTCCCCGCTCCCCCGTGTACCTTCGGGCAGGATCCCGACGCAACGCCCGGCGTCGAGCACGTCCTTGCACCGTTGCAGCGCGGCACGGTCGCCGCGCCGGTCCACCGGCAATTGCCCGGAGGCGTTGAGGACCCGGCCAAGGAATCCCTTGAACATCTCCTGCTTGACCAGGATGTGCATGGGCCGCGGCGCGGCCCCGAACATGACCGGTCCGTCCAGGTAGCTGATGTGGTTGCCGGCAAAGATTACCGGGCCGCCGGTGGGGACGTTGTCCCGGCCGGTGACGGTGGTGCGGTAGACGAGATGGTCAAGGATCCAGCCGACAGGCCTGCTCCAGGCCATGGTCCAGCCCGCGGGTGCCCCGGCGGTGCCCTCAGTCACGGTTGAGGACCTTGGTGACAATCACCAGTGCGGCATCCACGGTCTGCTCAAAGTCCAGGTCCGAGGAGTCCAGCGTCACCACGCCGGAAGCAGCCTGGGTGAAGTTCACCACCGCTGAGTCCTTGGCGTCGCGGTGTGTGACCTGGGCTGCCAGTTCCGCGGCGTTCTGCGTGCCGCCGAGCTGGAGGCCGCGCCGGCGCAGCCGTGCTTCCTCACTGGCAGTCAGGAGCATGCGCACCTCAGCTCCGGGGGCGACGACGGTGGTGATGTCCCGGCCCTCCACCACCATGCGGCGGTGGTGCTTTTCGATCAGGTCGCGCTGGCGGCGGATCAGTTCGGTCCGTGCACCCAAGGTGGTGGCCACCGCGCTGACGGCGGAGGAAATGGCGGGCTCGCGGATGGCGTCCGTGACGTCCACGCCGTCCACCCTGACATATTCCTCGTTGGGGCTGGTGCTGACTTCCAGCACCAGGTCCCGCGAGGCCTGTTCCACGGCTGCGGCGTCCTCCAGGTCTATGCCGGTGGTGACGCAGTGCCAGGTGAGGGCCCGGTACATCGCGCCGGTATCCAGGTAGGCAATCCGCAGCCTCCGGGCCACTTCCTTGCTGACGCTGGATTTGCCGGAACCGGAGGGGCCGTCGATGGCAACAACGAGCGGCCGGCCGATGCGCAGGGCGCGCACGGATTCTAGGAGTTCTTGTGTCATTACTGAAGTACCCGCCATCCGCGGTCGTTGAGGGCTTCGATCAGGTGGTCATGCTTATTGGGCAGCACGGATATTTCCACCATACCGACGTTCTGTCCGGAGGAATGGTCAAGCCGCAGGTCTTCCAGGTTCACGCCGATCTCACCGATCTCGGTGAGCAGCTGCGCGATCTGGCCGGGCCGGTCGTCCACCAGCACGGTAAGCCAGGAATACGCCTGCGGCGGGCCGCCATGCTTGCCGGGGATCCGGGCCTGGCCGGCATTGCCCTCGCTCATCAGCTGGGCGAGGTCCAGCCTCGCCCCGGGCGCGGTGGGGTTTTCCAGCGTTCCGATCAGGCGGTTCAGGTCTTCCCGGACGCCGTAGAGGATGTCCACTACCTTGCCGGCGTTACCGCCCAAAATCTGCACCCACAGGGTGGGATCGCTGGCAGCGATCCTGGTGACGTCGCGCAGCCCGTTCCCCGCGAGGGACAACGCATGCAGCGGTGTCCCCTGCAGCCGGCTGGCCAGCAAGGAGGACATCACCTGGGGCAGGTGCGAAACAAGCGCTACGGCTTCGTCGTGCTCGTCCGGGGTGAACTGTGAAACGACGGCGCCCAGGTCCGTTGCAAGCGAGCGCGCAATCTGGAGGGCTGCTGCGGAGGTCTCCTCCGAGGGGCACACCACCCACGGCATGGACGTGAAAAGCTCACCGCGGGCCGCAACCGGTCCGGACTTTTCGCGTCCGGCCATGGGGTGCGTTCCCACATAACGGGCCAGGTCCGTGCCGCTGCTCCGAAGGCTCGACAGGATGCCTGCCTTAACGCTGGCGATGTCCACCACCACGGCGTCCGGGTAATCGGACAGCGCGGTGGTGACCACCTCGGCCGTGACGTCCGGCGGCGCCGCCACCACTACCAGCTGCGGTGCTGCACCGGCCAGCTCCGCGAGGGGCCGGCCGGCGCCGATGTCAACAGCCACCGCCTGGTTGGTGGGCGACGGGTCGGACAGGAAGACGGGGACGCCGCGGCCCCTCAAGCCCAGGCCGATACTCGTCCCCAGCAGCCCGGTGCCGATCACGACGACGGGCCCGTCCAAATGCCCGCGGCCGTGGCTCTTGAACGCGGACATGCCTCAGAGTCCTACGGACGCCAGCAGGTGGCCGACTTCCTGCTTGCCGAGGTTGCGGATGCTGCCCTGGCGCTGGTCGCCCAAACCGATGGGTCCCACCTTGACGCGGACCAGCCGCTGGACGGGGAAACCAACGGCATCGAACATGCGGCGGACGATGCGGTTCTTGCCGGAGTGCAGTACCACTTCGATCAGCACGTGCCCGGGGGTGGAGTCCACCAGGCGGAAGGAGTCAACGGCTGCCGGCCCGTCTTCGAGTTCCACGCCGGCCTTCAGCTGCGCGCCGATTCCCTGCGGGAACGGGCCCCGCACCTGGACCAGGTAGGTCTTGGGGACTTCGTAGGAAGGGTGGGTGAGGCGGTTGGCCAGTTCGCCGTCGTTCGTGAGGAGCAGCAGCCCCTCGGTGGCGACGTCGAGGCGGCCCACATGGAACAACCGCTCACCGGTGTTCTTGTTGCTCTTGAGGAAGTCGCTGATGCACGGCCGGCCATCGGGATCCTCCATGGTGGACACAACGCCCTTGGGCTTGTTGAACACCATGTAGACGAGGTTTTCGTCCAGCTGGATGCGGAGACCGTCCACGTGGATGACCGCCGTGGTGGGATCGATGCGCACCCCAAGCTCGGTTACTACCTGGCCGTCCACCTCAACCCGGCCTTCAGCGATCATCTCTTCGCAGACGCGCCTGGACGCAACTCCAGCGGAGGCCATGACTTTTTGCAGGCGTACGCCGTCGGCGTCGTGCAGCTCAGACTGGGGAACGTCGGTGCGGGGGCGCTTCTTGCGGCCCGGCTTCCGGACCGGCCCGAGGTTCTGCCCGAAGCGTTCGCTGCCGAAGGCGCGGGAGGCCGCTGCGCCGGGAGCACCCGTGCGGGGCTTGGGCTTCACGGCACCCGGGGTTCCCGGAGCTTTCTTTGCGCCCGGCTTGCGGGCGGCAGGCTTCCGGGAAGAAGGCTTGCTGGACCGCTCCGGCGCGCCACCTTGCTGGGAGCCGGCCAAATCCGGGTCGATGAACCGTTCTTCGCGCGGTTTGGGGGCGCGCTGCGGCCGGTCGCTGCCGAAGCCCTGGCCGCGCTGGCCGCCGGCGGAACCTCCGCCGAATCCTCCGCCGGCTGTCCCCCTGCGGGGGGTGTTGCCCTGCGGCTTGTTCCGGTCCGCGCCGCCGCGTCCGGAGCTGTTACGTGGTGAACCCTGGCGTCCCGCCTGTGTCATGACCCGTCCTCTGCTGTTTTGGCCTGCAAAAGCTGTCCACGGACAACCCTAGCCAGCCGGGCAGAAATTATCTGCCCTGGTGGATATTCATCTGCAGGCCGGATTTTCCGGACCTACATTCTGTCGGCGTCGTAGAACTCCGCGATGCCTTCCAGCCCCGGGAGGTGCGGGGAAAGCTGCGGAAGCCCGGCCACAGAGCTGATTCCCATCCGTTCAAGGAAGTAGGAGGTGGTCCGGTAAAGGATGGCCCCGGACTCGGGATCCGTTCCCGCGTCCTCAATCAGCCCGCGTTGGGCAAGTGTCCGTACGACAGAGTCAACATTGACCCCGCGAATTGCAGACACCCGAGCCCGGGAAACGGGCTGCCGGTAAGCGATGACCGCCAGCGTTTCCAATGCCGCCTGCGTGAGCCTGGCAGTCTGCCCCTCGAGCACATACTTCCCGACGATGTCGGCGAAGTCCGGGCGGGAGTAGATCCGCCAGCCACCGGCGATGTTCCGCAATTCAAAACCCCGGGGGCTGGAGCCAAAGCCAGTTGAACTGGCCTGTTCCTCATCCGGGGCGTTAACAGTATACCCGTTGTAATCAGCCTGAAGATCCGCCAGCAACTCCCGGACCTCCCCCAGCGTCAGTTCCAGCCCGGCCGCCAGTTCATCTTCGGTGGCCGGCTGGTCAACCACCATGAGCACGGCTTCAAGCGCGGCTTTGGCGCCACCGGGCAGGTCGCGGAGGCTGGCTCGGGCATCGTCATGGCCCTCGGCGCTGTCAGCGGTGTTCACGGTTGTTCCTCATATTCTTCGCTCAGGTTTTCCGCCGACCAGTCGCGCTCCCCTGCCGTCCAGTGGATAGCCAGGTCCGCGAGCGGTGACAGCTGGTCGAAGGCCACGGCCCTGTCCCGGTACAGCTCCAGGAGGGCCAGGAACCGTGCCACCACCACCAGCGTCGAGTCGGCGTCTGCGGTCAGTGCCCTGAAGGTCAGGGGTGATTCATGCTGCAGTCGGATACCCAGGATCTCCGCCTGTTCCTTGACGCTGACAGTGCCGCCATGCAGGTGCCCCAGGCCAACCTCGGTTGGCTTCGGCGCCTTGGGCCGAAGGGCGGCTGCGGCGAGGGCGGCGAACTGCTCCGGGGTGTGCTTCCACACAAGCTCGGGAAGCATCGCTGCGAAATGCTCCTCGAGGGCCACCTGGCGGGGAAACCGCCGGCCTTCCTCGTGCAGGGTGCCGCCCAGGAGCCCTGCCACCTGCTTGAAGGCCTTGTACTGCAGCAGGCGGGCAAAAAGGAGGTCCCTGGCCTCCAGGAGGGCGATGTCTTCGTCGCTCTCCACCTCGCCGGCGGGCAGCAGCCGGGCCGCCTTCAGGTCCAGCAGTGTGGCTGCGATGACCAGGAACTCACTGGCCTCGTCCAGCGCCCAGTCCTGGCCAAGTTCCTGCAGCTTGCGGATGTACTTGATGAACTCATCGGTGACTGTCGCAATGGCAACTTCGGTGATGTCGAGCTGGTGCTTGGCGATGAGTCCGAGAAGGAGGTCGAACGGGCCGGTGAAGTTGGCCAGCCGCACCTCAAAGCCGGGTTTGGATTCGGCCACGGCGTGGCTAGGGTGCGCCGCCGCGCGAAATGAGCTCCTTGGCGAGGCGGCGGTAGGCGTCCGCTCCCACGTGGGTGCCGGCATAGCTGGTGATGGGCTCTGCGGCCACCGTGGCGTCCGCGAACTTGATGGAGCGCTTGATGACCGTTTCGAAAACCTTGTCCCCGAAAGCTTCCACCAGGCGGGTGATGACTTCCCGGCTGTGCAGGGTGCGGGCGTCATACATGGTGGCCAGCACGCCATCAACCTGAAGGCGCGGGTTGAGCCGGTCCTGGACCTTGTCGATGGTTTCAACCAGCAGTGCTACCGCGCGCAGGGCGAAGAATTCGCAGATCAGCGGGATGATGACGCCGTGGGCGGCGGTGAGGGCGTTGACGGTCAGCAGGCCGAGGGACGGCTGGCAGTCGATGAGGACGACGTCGTAATCGTCTTCGACCTTCTTCAGCGCACGGTCCAGGACCTGTTCGCGGGCTACCTCGTTGACCAGCTGCACTTCGGCAGCGGAGAGGTCGATGTTGGCAGGCAGCAGGTCGACGTTCTCCACGCCGGTGTGGTGGATGGCTTCGCGGATGTCCACCTTGCGGTCCATCAGGACGTTGTAGACCGTGAGGTCCAGTTCGTGGGGGTTGACGCCCAGGCCGGCCGACAGCGCACCCTGGGGGTCGAAGTCCACCAGCAGGACGCGCCGCCCGTATTCGGCGAGGGCTGCCGCGAGGTTGATCGTGGACGTGGTCTTCCCCACTCCGCCTTTTTGGTTGACCATGGCGATGACGCGCGCGGGCCCATGGGAGGGCAGCGGCGCGGGTTCGGGGAACTCACGCAATGGGCGACCCGTAGGGCCCATCACCGCGTTGTCGAGGTCGAATTCCGTGCCTTCCAGAGTTGCCGCACCCTGTTCGCTGCTCACGTATCTGTCCACACTTTCGATGACGGTGACTTGCTTGCCGCTGGATCCCCAGCGCCGTTCCTTCCCTCCAAGGCTACAGCCGCCGACACGGCATTCCGGGTAACTTGACTTTCTTCGAATGTTGAGCCTTGACCCTCTAGTTGAGGTCGAAGGTTGAGGCTTCTGATACGCGAAACGGCCCCCGGAGCGTGCTCCGGGGGCCGTTTGACTGCAAGGCGGGGTTAGGCGCTGGCGGCAGCCTTCGCGCCTTCTTCCTTCGGCGCAAGCTCGCCGTGCCCGGCGATCATGGTCTGCTCGTCGAAGGGCAGCTCGCCGGAGAGGACCCGGGTGACCTGTCCGCCGTCGATTTCCTTGACCCAGGTGCCGATCAGGATGGTGGCCACGGCGTTGCCGGTGAAGTTGGTCAGGGCGCGGGCTTCGGACATGAACCGGTCGATGCCAACGATCATGCCCACGCCGCCTAGCAGTTCGGGCTTGTGGGCCTGCAGGCCTGCTGCGAGCGTTGCCAGGCCGGCGCCGGTGACGCCGGCAGCACCCTTGGAGGCAATGATCATGAAGATCAGCAGCGAGATCTGGGCGCCGAGATCCAGCGGGGTCCCCATGGCATTGGCGACGAAGAGTGAAGCCATGGTCAGGTAGATGGCCGTGCCGTCAAGGTTGAAGGAGTAGCCCGTGGGTACCGTGACGCCGACGACGGGCTTGGAGACGCCCAGGTGTTCCATCTTGGCGATGAGGCGGGGCAGCGCTGCCTCGGAGGAGGACGTGGAGAAGATCAGGAGGTATTCGCGAGCCAGGTACTTCATCAGCTTGAAGATGTTGACGCCGGACACAACCTGCAGGATACCGCCGAGGATTACCACGATGAACAGTGCGCAGGTGATGTAGAAGGCGATCATCAAGGTGAACATGCTCACGATCGCCTGGAAGCCGGTCGCACCAACCACGGCGGCGATGGCACCAAAGGCGCCGACGGGAGCCAGCCACATGATCATGATCAGGATACGGAAGACGAGCGCCTGGCCGTGGCCGATGGCCTTGAGGATGGGAGCGCCCTGCGGGCCCATCTTCTGCAGCGCGAAGCCAACGAGGATGGCTGCGAGGAGGGTGGGAAGCACGGGGACGTCACTGGGAATGATCCCCAGCAGGAAGTCCACGGTGCTGTCCGTGGCGGCCTTCTTGTTGGGATCGTACGGCGTGAGCTTGAGTCCCTCACCCGGGTGGATCAGGTTGCCCACCACCAGGCCGATGGCCAGGGCGAAGGTGGACATGACCACGAAGTACGCAAGCGCCAGGCCGCCCACCTTGCCGACGGTGGCGGCTTTGGCGATGGAGCCGATGCCCAGGACGATGGTGCAGAAGATGATGGGCGCGATCATCATCTTGATGAGCTTGATGAACCCGTCGCCCAGCGGCTTGAGGGATTTGCCCACTTCGGGGAACAGCAGGCCGACGACGGCGCCCAGGATAACGGCGGCAATAACGGCGATGTAGAGGTAATGCGATTTGTCCAGGCCCTTGCGCCGCGGCGCCGCGGTGTTCAGGGACTCTCCCCGTTGAGAAGCCATGATGTGTCTCCTTTGGATAATCTGATAGACGCTGCGGCACAGTCACTGGGCTCACACGTCCTGCGGTGTGATATCCATCATTGGCCACACCGTGATCCAGCTCACCGTTGCGTTCATATTGGTCGCGGCGCAGGTGCTGGGTGACCCAGCCAGGCGCCCGGAGACGGAGGGAAAGGTACTGATGATCCACCGCTGGAGTATCGCCCGCCGGCTCTTTGTGGCGAACCTGTTGATTGTGGTGTCCTTCATCGCCGTGGTGGGAACGGCGGCCTACGTGGACGCCCGGGACCGGACGTACAGCGAAGCGGGCCTGCGGATGACCGGCATCGCCACTTCGATCGCGTCCAACCCGCTGGTGCTGCAGGCCGCCGGGACCCGGGACCCGTCGTCGATCCTGCAGCCCTATGCCCTCGACGTCATGGAGGAAGCCCACGTCGATTTCATCACCATCATGGCCCCGGACCGGACCCGCTGGACCCACCCGCGGAACGAGGAGCTGGGCAAGCCCTACATCGGGTCCATCGATGCGGCGCTGCGGGGTGAGACCTTCACCGAGGTCACCTCCGGCACCCTGGGCCCCTCCGTGCGCACCATAGTTCCGGTGAAGGACGACGCCGGCACGGTCCGCGCCCTTGTGGCCGCCGGGGTGACGGTGGGCACCGTCGACGTCGCCTTCGCGGCGCGCCTTCCGGCCCTGGCCGCCATCGGCCTCGCGTTGCTGGTGGGTGGCTCGCTGGCCTCGTGGCTTCTGGGCCGGTACCTCCGGCGGGTCACCCGCGGGTGGGGGCCCGAGCAGCTCTCCCAGCTGTTCGCCTACTACGAATCCGTACTTCACTCTGTCCGCGAGGGCCTGATCCTGATCGACACCCGGGGACGGGTGGTGATGTACAACGACCAGGCTGCAGAGCTGCTCGGCCTTGCCCAGACCGGCAGCAGCGACCCCACCCGGCCGCCGTCGCTGTCAGACCTTCCACTCGACGAGGGACTCCGCAACCTTTTCGAGTCCGGGCGCCCTGCCAATGACGAGATTGTCCTTACCGGATCACGGGTCCTGGTAGTCAACCAGGGCCCGGCCAAGGGGCCGGAACCCTTCGGACCCCGGGGCAGGACACCCGTGTACGGTACGGTGGCCACCCTCCGCGACCGGACGGAGATCGAGGCGCTGGGCAATGAGCTGGAAACCATGCGCACCCTTTCCGATGCCCTGCGGGCACAAACCCATGAGCATGCCAACAGGCTGCACACCATGGTGTCTCTGCTGGAATTGGGACGGACCCAGGAAGCACTGGATTTCGCCACGAAGGACCTGGAGTTGAGCCAGCAACTGACCGACGACATGGTCAGTTCGGTGGACGAACCGGTCCTTGGCGCCTTGGTGATGGGCAAGGCGGCCGAAGCGCACGAACGCGGGGTGCACCTGGAAGTCACCGCCCTCGGATCCGGCACGTCGGCAGGGATCGCGGTGCAGGACCTGGTCACGGTCCTCGGCAACCTGCTGGACAACGCCATCGACGCCGCGGCCGACGCTCCCCCGCCGCGCCGGGTGGAGCTGACGGTAGAGTCGGACGTTGAGGGGCTGGATATCGCCGTCCACGACTCGGGGGCCGGCATCGATCCGGCGTCTGCAGAGAACATGTTCCGGCATGGTTTCAGCACCAAACCCGCCGGCCCGGGCGGGCGCGGCATAGGCCTGGCTTTGGTCCGCCAGGCTGTGCAGCGCCTGGGCGGCTCGCTGGTCATCAACGGGCGCCGGGGTGCCAAATTCGAGGTGTTCCTGCCGGCGGCGGTGGCGCCGGAGGCGGCCGTGCCGGAGAATTCACCCGGTGCGCGGAACAGGGATACCGGAACTGCTGCCGGGACAGACGCTGCCGGAAAGGGAGCATAAAGCGTGAGCAACATTCGCGTCCTCGTCGTTGAGGACGAAGCCATCGCCTCGGCCGCCCACGCGGCCTACGTTGGACGGCTGCCGGGCTTTGAATTGGCGGGCACGGCGCCCGACGGGCAATCGGCGCTGCGGCTGCTGGGCGAGTTCGCGGCATCCGGCAGTCCCGTGGAACTCGTCCTGCTGGATATGAACCTCCCGGACCTGCATGGGCTGGACATTGCCCGCCGCATGCGTGCGGCCGGCCTGCTCGCGGACATCATCGCGATCACCGCCGTCCGGGAGCTCGCCGTCGTGCGCAGCGCCGTAGCCATCGGCGTGGTGCAGTACCTCATCAAGCCGTTCACCTTCGCCACGTTCTCGGACAAGCTTGAGAGTTACCGCCAGTTCCGGCAGCAACTGGCGGACGGCACGGGCGCGGCAGGAAAGGCCGGAGCCTCCCAGAGTGAAGTGGACCAGGCCTTCGCAAGCCTGCGGGCGCCTTCCGAGCTTCCGCTGCCCAAGGGGCTGTCCACCTCCACGCTGGACTCCGTCAAGGACTTCCTCAAGGCACAGCAGAATGCCGTGTCCGCCACAGAGGTCATGGATGCGCTGGGGATGTCCCGCGTCACGGCGCGCCGCTACCTTGAGTACCTGGCCGACGCCGGAACGGTGCAGCGGACGGCCAGGTACGGAACCCCGGGGCGTCCGGAGAACGAGTACCGCTGGAGCGGACGCTGAGAAGGTCCAGGTCAGGGCTGCAGTGGTCCTTGTCCCGGGGTTTCCGGCCGCAGTGTTCCGATGAGCTGCTCGATGACCCCAACGTCCTCGATGGTGGACGGCACGGTGTAGTCCACGCCGTCGGCAATCTGCCGCATCGTCTTGCGGAGGATCTTCCCTGACCGCGTCTTGGGCAGCGCATCCACCACGGTGACGTGCTTAAAGTCCGCGACAGCCCCGATGTCGCGCCGGACCATGGCCACCAGTTCGGCGGCCAATACGTCGTCCTGAACGTCGACGCCGGATTTGAGGACCACATACCCGCTGGGGCGCTGGCCCTTGAGCGGATCAGCAAGGCCGATGACGGCGCACTCAGCCACGGCGGGGTGCTGGCCGATCACCTGCTCCATCGCTCCGGTGGAGAGGCGGTGGCCGGCGACGTTGATGATGTCGTCCGTCCGTCCCATGACGAAGACGTAGCCGTCGCCGTCCCGGAAGCCGGAGTCGCCGGTGGCGTAACAGCCCTCGAAGGCCTGCAGGTAGGACGAGACGAAGCGTTCGTCGTTTCCCCAGAGGGTGGTCAGCGTCCCGGGCGGCAACGGCAGCCCCAGCACGATGTTTCCTTCAACGTCCGGCTCCACTTCCTCTCCCAGTCCATCAACGATCGCCAGCCGGAAGCCGGGCATCGGGACGCTGGGAGAACCTGCCTTGATGGGCAGTTCCTCCAGCCCGCGGGGGTTGGCGCAGATGGCCCATCCTGTTTCCGTTTGCCACCAGTGGTCCACCACCGGGACCCCCAGGGACCGGGAAGCCCAATGGAAGGTGTCGGTATCCAGCCGCTCCCCCGCCGTGAACAGGGTCCGCAGGCTGGAAATGTCGTAGTCCCGCAGCAGCGTTGCCCCGGGGTCTGCCTTCCTGATGGCACGCAACGCAGTAGGGGCGGTGAACAGGACGTTGACCCGATGGTCCCGGACCACCCGCCAGAAGGCTCCGGCATCAGGGGTTCCCACCGGTTTTCCCTCGTACAGCACGCTGGTGGCCCCTGCCAGCAGCGGTCCGTACACGATGTAGGAGTGCCCCACCACCCAGCCAACGTCCGACGCGGTCCACATGATGTCGCCCGGCCCGGCGCCGTAGATGTTCCTGAGCGTCCAGTCCAGCGCGACGGCGTGCCCGCCGTTATCGCGCACCACGCCCTTGGGCGTCCCGGTAGTGCCGGAGGTGTAAAGGATGTACAGGGGATCGGTGGCCGCCACGTCAACGGGCCCAGCAGGCGTGGCGCCGGCTACCTCCGCATCCCAGTCCAGCCACCCATAGTCAGCGGCTGACGCGGCGAAGCCCTCCCTGGCTTTGGTGATCACGGGAAGGCCGGGCACGCCGGCCAGGGCGAGCGCCTCCGCCACGGCGGGCAGGTACTCGATCCTGCGCGCCGGCTCCAGTCCGCCGGAAGCCGTTACCACCAGCACCGGCTGTGCGTCACGGATCCGGGCTGCGAGTTCCTTGGGCGCGAATCCGCCAAAGACGACAGAGTGGACGGCGCCGAGGCGGGCGGAGGCAAGCATGGCGATGACGGCCTCCGGAATCATCGGCATGTAGATCACCACGCGGTCGCCCTTGCCGACACCCCGGTCCCGCAGGACGCCGGCGAAGTCCGCCACGAGCCCGGTCAGCTCCGCATAGGTGAAGCGGCGTTGGGTGCCGAGCATTGCCGAATCGTAGATCAGGGCGTCCTGGCTCCCCCGGCCGGCCTCCACGTGGCGGTCCAGCGCGTTGTACGAGGTGTTCAGGATGCCGTCCGGGAACCAGCCGTACAGCGGTGCCCGGCTCGCGTCCAGTGCCTGCCGGGGCGGCGTGGACCAGCCCACCCTTGCAGCGGCGCCAAGCCAAAAAGCGGCTGGCTCAGCGAGGCTCTTTTCGTATGTTTCCCGATAGCTGTCAAGCATGAAAGTGCATCCCGTCCACGACGTTGTGTTGCGGCAATGCTAGCCAAGGAACAGCCTTCAAACAAGGGTTATGTATACAACAGTTGCTCTTTTCGGGACAATATCTCGGGTTCTGCTGGATTTTCAGGCAACGGTGTATACACTGAAGGAGTTCAGTTACCGAAGGAGTTACCGATGCGCGCCAGCGACAGGGCCTACGCCGCCCTCCGGGACGACATCACGGAATGGCGGCTGCTTCCCGGCACGGTCCTGGGCGAAGTGGAACAGTCCGAACGCCTCGGCGTCTCGCGCACGCCTCTACGGGAGGCGCTGGGCCGGCTTACCGCGGAAGGGCTGACGACGGCAGGCGGCCGCGGCGTCGTCGTCACCGACGTTTCGCTCGACGACATCGACGAACTGTTCGAACTCCGCGAAACGCTGGAATGCAGGGCTGCCGCGTTGGCGGCAGAACGCGGAGATGCCGCCGTCTTCCTCCAGCTGCAGAAGGAGCTCCTTGAGGCGCCGGCGCTCATTGACGGCAGCGACCCGGGACGGCACGAGTATTACGGCCTGGCCGGGCGCCTCGACGCCGCCATCGATGATGCAGTGGCCAATGCCTACCTCATCCAGGCCATGCGGGCCCTCCGGGTGCATCTGGTCCGGGTCCGCAGGCTCGCTGCCGACGACGCGGAGCGGCTCACCGCAGCAGCGGCTGAACATGCTGCCATCGCGGAAGCCATCGCTTCCCGCAACCCCCGCCTGGCTGAAGCAGCCACCACCCTCCATCTCCACCGCAGCCTGACGCACGTCAAAAATACGCACACACCTCATCACAGGGAGAACCATGGTTAAGCAGCACCACGTCCGCGTCTACAAGAGCGAAGAAAACCTGGCCCGGGAAGAGCAACTGGCCCACAAGATCGCCGCCGTGGCCGCCGATCCCGTGGAGGTGGTGCCGGAGGTGACCGAAATGGTCATCAACCGCATCATCGATAACGCGTCAGTGGCCATCGCGTCGCTGAACCGGGCGCCGATCGTCGCCGCCCGCGCGCAGGCCCTCACCCATGCGCCAAGCACCGGCGGCAAGGGTGCCAAGGTGTTTGGCATCGGCGAGCGCGTCTCGCCCGAGTGGGCTGCGTGGGCCAACGGCGTGGCCGTCCGCGAACTCGATTACCACGACACGTTCCTGGCCGCGGACTACTCCCACCCCGGTGACAACATCCCGCCCATCCTGGCCGTCGCGCAGCACACGGGTTCCAGCGGCGCCGACCTGATCCGCGGCATCGCCACCGGCTACGAGATCCAGGTGAACCTGGTGAAGGCAATCTGCCTCCACAAGCACAAGATCGACCATGTGGCCCACCTCGGCCCCTCGGCGGCGGCCGGCATCGGCACCCTTCTGGGCCTCGACGTCGAAACCATCTTCCAGTCCGTAGGCCAGGCACTGCACACCACCACCGCCACCCGCCAATCCCGCAAGGGCGAGATCTCCACCTGGAAAGCCCATGCACCCGCATTTGCCGGGAAAATGGCAGTCGAGGCGGCAGACCGTGCCATGCGCGGACAGACCTCCCCGGTGCCGATCTACGAAGGCGAAGACGGCGTGATCGCCTGGATGCTGGACGGTCCGGACGCCTCCTACGAGGTACCCCTGCCCACCCCGGGTGAGGCCAAGCGCGCCATCCTGGATACCTACACCAAGGAGCACTCGGCTGAATACCAGGCCCAGGCGTGGATCGACCTCGCCCGCAAGCTCCACCGCGAGCACCCGGAAACCACCAACCCCGCCAATGTGGCCTCGGTGCTGATCAAGACCAGCCACCACACCCACTATGTGATCGGCTCCGGCGCGAACGACCCCCAGAAGTACTCCCCTACCGCGTCCCGGGAAACCCTGGACCACTCCATCCCGTACATCTTCACCGTCGCGCTCCAGGATGGCGCCTGGCACCACGTGAATTCGTACGCCCCCGAGCGCGCTGCACGGCCGGACACCGTGGAACTGTGGCACAAGGTCACCACCGTCGAAGACCCCGAATGGACCCGCCGCTACCACTCCCTGGACATCGCCGAGAAAGCCTTCGGCGGTTCCGTGGAAATCACCCTCACCGACGGCACCGTCATCACGGACCAGATTGCCGTGGCAGACGCCCACCCGCTGGGTGCACGGCCGTTCGCCCGCGAACAGTACGTCAACAAGTTCCGCACCCTCGCGGCCGGGCTCGTGGAGCAGGCCGAGATCGAAAGGTTCCTCGCCGCCGTCGAACGCCTCCCGGAACTCGCCGCCGGCGAGCTGGACCAGCTGAACATCACCGCCGCCCCCGGCGTCATCGAACTGGGCGCGGCACCGAAGGGACTGTTCTGATGCTGTATTCGAAGACCACCCCGGAACAGAAGCGGGCCGCACTGCGTGGGATGCTCGCCTCCGGCACCATCCAGCAGTTCCCGGGAGCGTTTAACCCACTGTCCGCACGGCTGATTGAGGAAAAGGGCTTCGCGGGCGTCTACATCTCCGGCGCCGTCCTGGCCAACGACCTTGGCCTGCCGGACATCGGGCTGACCACCCTGACAGAAGTGGCAACCCGCGCGGGGCAGATCGCCCGCATGACCGACCTGCCCGCCATTGTGGACGCTGACACAGGCTTCGGCGAACCCATGAACGTTGCGCGCAGCATCCAGGAACTCGAAAACGCCGGCCTGGCAGGCTGCCACATCGAAGACCAGTTCAATCCCAAAAGGTGCGGCCACCTGGATGGCAAGAACGTGGTGGACCTGGACACCGCCGCCAAACGCATCCGGGCCGCCGCCGATGCCCGGCGCGACCCCAATTTCCTTATCATGGCCCGCACCGATATCCGTGCGGTGGAAGGGCTCGCAGCTGCCCAGGACCGCGCCCGCGCCCTGGTGGAGGCCGGTGCCGACGCGATCTTCCCGGAGGCCATGAAGGACCTGTCCGAGTTCCAGGCCATCCGGGACGCCGTGGATGTGCCGATCCTCGCCAACATGACCGAGTTCGGAAAGAGCGACCTGTTTACGGTGGAGCAGTTGCAGTCGGTGGGCGTGAACATGGTGATCTACCCGGTCACCCTGCTGCGCATTGCCATGGGAGCTGCAGAGCGTACGCTGGAAACGATCAAGGCAACAGGATCACAGGAAGCACAGGTGGAGAACATGCTCACCCGTGCGCGCCTCTATGACCTCGTGGACTACGAGGCGTACAACCGCTTCGATACCGGCGTTTTCAACTTCCAGATTCCCGGCGTCCGGTAGGACCCGGGATCCCCGCAAGAACGAAGGAGTTCAATATGGCTGCTGAAGATATCAAAAAGGGCCTGGCCGGCGTCGTGGTGGACTACACCGCGGTCTCCAAGGTCAACCCGGACACGAACTCCCTGCTGTACCGCGGCTACCCCGTCCAGGAACTGGCCGCCAGGTGCAGCTTCGAGGAAGTGGCCTACCTGCTGTGGAACGGTGAACTGCCTGACGAAGGGCAGCTGGCGGAGTTCACGGCACGGGAGCGTGCCGGGCGGGCGCTTGACCCGGTAGTCAAGCAGGTCATCGACGCGTTGCCGGCCACGTCCCACCCGATGGATGTCTGCAGGACAGCGGCCTCCGTGATGGGGGCCCGCCACCCGCTGGCGGAGGACTCGTCGCGCGAGGCCAACATGGCCAAAGCCGTGGACCTATTCGCCGCCATGCCGGCGGTAGTGGCCTACGACCAGCGCCGCCGCCACGGCCAGGACCTGGTGGAACCGCGTGAGGACCTGGGGTATTCGGCGAATTTCCTGTGGATGACCTTCGGCGAGGAACAGGTGCCCGAGGTTGTGGAGGCGTTCAACGTCTCGATGATTCTCTACGCCGAGCACTCCTTCAACGCCTCCACCTTCACCGCACGCGTCATCACCTCCACGCTGTCCGACCTGCACTCGGCGGTCACAGGAGCGATCGGGGCCCTGAAAGGTCCGCTGCACGGCGGGGCGAACGAGGCCGTGATGCACACCTTCGACGAGATCGGCATCCGGCAGGAGGAGTCCCTCGACGAGGCGGCAGCCCGGGCGAAGGCCTGGATGGAGGATGCCCTGGCAAACAAGAAGAAAGTCATGGGCTTCGGCCACCGCGTCTACAAGCACGGCGACTCCCGGGTGCCCACCATGAAGGCCGCCCTGGACAAGATGATTGCCCACTACGGCAGGCCCGAACTGCTGGGGCTGTACAACGGGTTGGAAACGGCGATGGATGAGGCCAAGGCCATCAAGCCGAACCTCGACTACCCGGCCGGGCCCACCTACCACCTGATGGGCTTCGATACGCCGACGTTCACTCCCTTGTTCGTGGCCAGCCGCATCACCGGCTGGACAGCACACATCATGGAGCAGCTGGATTCGAACTCGCTGATCCGCCCGCTGAGCGAGTACAACGGCGCCGAGGAACGGCACCTGCCCTAGCCTTTCGGCGGGACGTACGACGGCGGTGCGGCACCCGGGTGCCGCACCGCCGTCGGGCGTTAACGGCCTGGAAGTTTTGGGAAGGCCTGCAGCCTAGGGAAGGACGCTGCGGGAGGACGCGACGGATTCGTTGTCCGCGTCCATGGTGACCACGACGTTGACCGTGCCGCCTTCGAGCACCACGGGCAGCCAGTGGTCAGCGTCCTGCCACATCCGGTCCACCGGAAGGGTATCCACCCGGAACCACTCTGGCAGGATCTCGTCGCTGGGCTGCGGGTCACCGGTCCAGGTACGGGCGGTGAAAAGGGTGGTTTTCATGTCCCACTCCGGCCTGGCGGGAAACACGAAGTGCACGGCTCCCGCATCCGTGAGGTCCCCCTGCTGCAGCACCACGCCGGTTTCCTCCTGGACTTCCCGGATCACGGCCTGCACGCTGGTCTCCCCCGCCTCAACGTGCCCGCCGATGCCCACCATCTTGCCCCTGCCGAAACCGGTCTGCTTCAGGCCCAGGAGCACTTGCGGGCCGTCGGCACCGTCGCGGAGCAGGAAGCAGAGGGTCACATCGGCTGCGGTCATTTTCCCAGCCTAGCGGGGCCTTCAGTGAGGGCAGCCCGCGGCACGTGGACTGCCCCCGCATGGCGGCCGGGGCGTTGCTACAGTGAGGCCCATGAGCATGGCCGGAGAGGAACATCCCGCCCCCGCCCGCAAGGCCCGCACCCTGCACGGAAGCGGTGTCCGGTTACCCGAGTGGGTGGTCCGGAATCCGCTGTATGCCGGCTGGCTGTGGACCGGTTCGTGGGCGCTGCTGATCGTTGCCGACGAATTCGTGGACCTCGCAGGCTGGACCTGGTACGTCTTCGTGGGGATGGCGGCCCTGCCCACCCTGGGCTGCACGGTGGCGGTACTGAACGCCACCCCGCGCCGCTACCTCCGTCCGGCCAAGGAGTCCGTGCTCTCGCACTTCTTTGTCCGGTTCCTGGCACTGACCGCCGCGTTCCTGGTGTGGGGCGTCTCGGTAGTGGCCAGCGCATCGATTTCCACCACCGTGCAGGCGCTGGCCGGGGACTCGGAGCGTGCCGTCACGTCCCTGGGCCTCAACCTCCTGGTAGCTGCTGTCCCGCTGGTGGTCACTGTCCTGTGGATGGCCCTGATCATCAGGTGTGCCTGGTTCCTACGCCGCCTCCGTGGCTGGCGCCAGTCACCCGAAGGCACTCGGCTTCCCAAGAAGTTCCTGAGGGGATCGCCCCGTGCCCGACGGGTGGTGGTGGGCCTCGCCCACCCGGGCCTGCTCCTGGTGGCCGGGCTGGGCACCTCCATTTTGGCCCTGTTCCTCGGCGCCGTGGAACTCACGCTCAACGTGATGGAATGAACCGGTTCCCGCCGGAGAGTTCCAGCCGGGACATGGCCCGCTCCGCACCGCGGTAGTCAGTGCGGCGGGTGCATCAGCCCAGGGCCCGGGGGTGTGCGGCCGCGTAGACCTCGCGGAGCGTATCTGCTGTCACCAGCGTGTACACCTGCGTGGTGGTCACCGAAGCGTGGCCCAGGAGCTCCTGGACCACCCGCACGTCCGCGCCGCCTTCGAGGAGGTGGGTGGCAAAGGAGTGCCGGAGTGTGTGCGGGGAGACGTCGCGGGTGATGTTGGCCTTTTCGGCGGCCACCTTCAGGATGGTCCAGGCGCTCTGGCGGCTGATCCTGCCGCCGCGGGCGTTGAGGAACAGCGCCGGCGTCCCCTTGCCCTTGGCGGCCAGCAGCGGCCGGCCACGAACAAGGTACGCTTCCAGGGCCCTGGCGCCGTACGATCCCAGGGGCACCAGCCGCTCCTTGGAGCCCTTTCCGAAAAGCCGGACAATGGCCGGTCCCTGTTCCGTGTCGTCGCCCGCCAGCGAAATATCGTCAACGTCCAGCCCCACGGCTTCGCTGATCCTGGCCCCCGTGGAGTAAAGGAACTCCAGCAGTGCCCGGTCCCGTAGGCCCGTGGCGGTGTCGGTTCCTGCGGCCTCCAGGATTCTGGTGACCTCGTCCACGGTGATGGCCTTGGGCAGCCGCTTGCCGGCCATGGGCGGGTGGACCTCGCTGGCCGGGTCCGACGCCGTATGCCCTTCCAGGGCCCAGAACTTATGCAGGCCCCGGACGGCCACCACTGTCCGTGCGGCGGACCGCACTCCGAGGGCCGAACCGCCGTCGGACCCGTCCGAGAGGGCGCGCACGAAACCCGTCACGTGGTGCCGGGTAATGTCCCCGGGCTGCCGGCAGCCGGCGCCGGCCAGGTAGCGGGAGTAGCGGGCAAGGTCCCTGCGGTAGGCGGCCAGGGTGTTGGCTGCCAGGCCGCGTTCAACTCCCATGTGCTGCAGGTAGTCGGTAACCCCGCGGTCAATCCTGGTGGGTGCTGCGGCAGCTTTCCCGGATTCCGCTCTAGGAGCCGCTTCGGGTTCCGGCGCTTCGGAACCCGGTGTTTCGGTCAGCGTGGTTTCCGCCGGCGGTGCCATCCCGGCGGACGGACCCGGACCCATCAGCGCTGGCTGGGGTGGGCGGGCCAGGCTGCGTCGGCCGGGCGGAGCCTGGCGTACCCGTCGACCCGGGCGGCCGCTGCTGCGAGGATCCCGACGACGGCCGACGGGTTGTGCAGCCGGCCGGCCAGGACGGACGCGACGGCCTCGTCCAGGCTGATCCAGTGGAATTCGATCTCGGCTTCCTCGTCCGTCCGCTCGTGCCGCTCGGCATGCGGTACCTCGGTGAGGTCCCGGGCCAGGTAGATGCGGATGGCCTCGCTGGAAGATCCGGGCGAGTTGAAGACGTCTGCCAGGACGTTCCAGGTGGCCGCGGCGAGGTCCGCTTCCTCGGCGAGCTCGCGGGCGGCGCCCACCACAAAGTCTTCGCCTTCAACGTCCAGCAGGCCTGCCGGGACTTCCCACAGGTCCATTCCCACGGGGTGCCGGTACTGCTTGAGCAGCAGGATTTCGCCCTGCTCGTTCATAGGCAGGACAGCGACGGCACCGGGGTGGTCGATGTAGTCGCGGGTGAGGGCGTCACCGCTGTCCTGAAGCTGGAAGGTGTCGCTGACGACGTCCCAGATCCGGCCCTCGTAAACCTTCTCAGACGACAAAAGACGGCGTGGACTCGGTGCATCCGAAACCTGCCTGGCTGCAGGGGTGGTTTCAGGTGTACCGGGCATCACGCCGTCCTTTGTTCTGTTGGCTCTACTTAGCCGCTACCGTACCGGACTCCGGAGCACCGGCGGACACGGCTGCGGCCGTGTCGGCGTTGCCGCTCTGGTGGTCCAGGGCCGCCTTGATCAGGCCGGCGAACAGCGGGTGCGGACGGGTGGGGCGCGAACTCAGTTCCGGGTGCGCCTGGGTTGCCACGTAGTACGGGTGGACCTCGGCCGGGAGTTCAACGAACTCCACGAGCTTGCCGTCCGGGGAGGTACCGGAGAAGACGAGTCCCTCGGCAGCGATCTGGTCGCGGTATTTGTTGTTGACCTCGTAGCGGTGGCGGTGGCGTTCGCTGACGGTGGTCTTGCCGTAGGTTCCGGCAATGACCGAGCCTTCGTCGAGCTTGGCCTCGTACAGTCCCAGGCGCATGGTGCCGCCCAGGTCACCGCCGCCCTCGACGAACTCCAGCTGTTCTTCCATGGTGGCGATGACCGGGTACTTGGAGTCCGGCTCAAACTCGCTGGAGGATGCACCTTCCAGGCCCACCACGTTGCGGGCGTACTCGATGACCATGCACTGCAGGCCGAGGCACAGGCCGAGCACCGGGAGCTTGGTCTCGCGGGCAAACTTCAGGGCGCCCAGCTTGCCTTCGAGGCCGCGGATGCCGAAGCCGCCGGGGACGCAGATGGCGTCGACGCCGTCGAGCGCCTTGACTGCGCCCTCACGGGTTTCGCATTCGTCCGAGGGGACCCAACGGATCTTGACCTTGGTTTCGTTGGCAAAGCCGCCGGCGCGCAGGGCTTCGGTGACGGACAGGTAGGCGTCCGGCAGGTCGATGTACTTGCCCACGAGGGCGATCTCGACGTGGTGCCGCGGGTTGTGCACGGCTTCCAGCAGGCGGTCCCAGCTGGTCCAGTCAACGTCCTTGAACGGCAGGTCCAGGGCACGGACGATGTAGGAGTCCAGGCCCTGGGTGTGCAGGGTCTTGGGGATGTCGTAGATGCTGGGGGCATCCGGGCAGCCGATGACTGCTTCGAGGTCAACGTCGCACATCCGGCCGATCTTGGCGCGCATGGCTTCGGGAATTTCGCGGTCCGACCGGATCACGATGGCTTCGGGCTGGATGCCGATGGAACGCAGGGCGGCCACGGAGTGCTGCGTCGGCTTGGTCTTCAGTTCCTGGGACGGTCCGATGTACGGGACCAGGGACACGTGGACGAAGAAGACGTTGCCGCGGCCCACGTCCTGGCGGACCTGGCGGGCCGATTCGAGGAACGGCTGAGATTCGATATCGCCAACGGTGCCGCCGATTTCGGTGATGATGACGTCCGGAGCGTTCTTGCCCTCGGCAGGCAAACGCATCCGGCGCTTGATTTCGTCAGTGATGTGCGGGATGACCTGGACGGTGTCGCCGAGGTACTCGCCGCGGCGCTCCTTGGCGATAACCGTGGAGTACACCTGTCCGGTGGTGACATTCGCCGAGCCCTCGAGGTTCTCATCGAGGAACCGCTCGTAGTGCCCGATGTCCAGGTCCGTCTCGGCGCCGTCGTCGGTGACGAAGACCTCGCCGTGCTGGAAGGGGTTCATCGTGCCCGGATCCACGTTCAGATAGGGATCGAGCTTCTGCATTGTCACAGACAGGCCGCGCGCCCGCAGCAGGTGGCCGAGGCTCGAAGCCGTCAGCCCCTTACCCAGCGAGGACGCCACACCACCGGTCACGAAGATGTGCTTGGTCGTCTTGGATGAGCCCGGGAACCGGGAATTTACACGGGAATTTGATCGCTGCACCACGGAATTCGAGCCTATCATCAATTGAGCCTTCCACGGATCGTCCGGACTGTTCCCCAAATGCTCCAGTGTGCAGTCCCGCGCACCTTCCGGGCAAGGGCCCAAGGACCACAACGGGCCGGAGAAGGCGCCGGTGTGAAGGCCTTGTCAGCCGCGCTGGGGCAGGAGTTTGGCGTCGTCAAGCAGCTCCTGGGCGTGCGCCTGGGCCGATTCGGAGTCCTCCTGGCCGGCCAGCATCCGGGCAAGTTCCCGGACCCGTTCCGTCCCGTCGAGGAGGCGCACATCACTGGACGTGAACCCGGTGGCTGTGCCGCCGTCGGCCCCCCGGACTGAGGTCTTGGTCACGGTGATGTGCTGGTCCGCGAAAGCTGCCACCTGCGGCAGGTGCGTCACCACCAGCACCTGGACGTGGCGGGCGAGCATGGCGAGGCGTCGGCCGATCTCGACGGCGGCGCGGCCGCCCACTCCGGCGTCCACCTCGTCGAAGACGAACGTGGGAACGGGGTCCACGGCAGCGAGCACCACCTCGATGGCCAGCATGACGCGCGAGAGCTCACCTCCCGATGCGCCCTTGCCCAGCGGCCGGGCGGGGGCACCGGAATGCGGTTGCAGCAGGAACGCGATGTCGTCGGCACCATGGGGCCCTAGCTGCCCCGTTGGCTCAAGGTTGATCACCAAGGTGGCATCCGCCATGGCCAGTGCCTTGAGCTCGGCGCTGACCCGCACTGACAGGTCCTTGGCGGCCTTGGCACGGATCTTGCTGATGGCGGCCGCCTGCTTGGTCAGGTCCGCCTCCGCACGTGCCACCTCGGCGTCCAGGGACTCAATCCGCGAGGAGTCGTCCTGCAGTTCGTCGTGGCGGGCCCGGGCCTTCTCCGCCCATTCCAGCACTTCGTCGATGGTGGGCGCGTACTTGCGCACCAGCTTGGCCAGGGCACCGCGCCGGTCCTCGATTTCGGCAAGCCGCTCAGGGCCTTCGGTGTCGAGTCCCGCCTGGTAGCTGGCCAGGTCCGTGGCGATGTCGTTGAGCAGGAAGCCCACTTCGGCCAGCCGGGCCGCGGCCGATCCGAGCTCGGCGTCATGCTCCGCCACCTGTTCGAGCGTGCGCTTGGCCGCGTCCACCAGGGTAGTGGCATCGCCGGCTTCGCCGAAGTCCTCCGCGATGAGGGCCTGGTGCGCGGTGCTGGCGGCGATCCGCAGCTCTTCGACGTTGGCCAGCTTCACGGCCTCCGCCTTCAGCTGCCCGTCCTCCCCCGGCTGCGGATCCACCTCGTCGATCTCCGCCAGGGCGGTCTGCAGGGACTCGGCTTCGCGGAGCCTGTCCCGGGCGGCGCTGCGGAGGCTGTCCAGCTCTGCCTGGCTGGCTTTCCAGTGGCTGTAAAGCTCCTGATAAGCGCTGAGCGGCCCGGCCAGCGTTTCACCGGCAAACTTGTCCAGCGCACCACGCTGGGCTGCAGCGCCCTTAAGGCGGATCTGGTCTGTCTGCCCGTGGACCACCACCAGGGTTTCGCCGATCTCGGCCAGGACACCGACGGGGGCCGCGCGGCCGCCCAGGAAGGCGCGGCTGCGCCCATCGGCACCCAGGCGGCGTGCCAGGATCAGTTCCGCGCCGCCGTCGAACTCTTCAGCTTCGGCGCCCGCCTCAAGAGCGCGGACCACGGCGGGGTGGCCGGCGTCGAGCTTCAGGACCGCTTCAGCGGTGGCACTCTTTGCGCCGCTGCGGACGGCGCCCGCGTCCGAGCGTGCCCCGAGCAGCAGGCCGACGGCGGTGACCACCATCGTCTTGCCGGCACCGGTTTCACCGGTTACCACGCTGAGGCCGGGCCCCAGCGGCAGGGTTGCGTCGGTAATGACGCCAAGATCGCGGATTCTCAGTTCTTCAAGCATGCATTCACTCCGCAGTCGACGGATCAGGTTCGGTGTCCGGCCGGTCCGCCTGCGGGACCTGCAGCGGCTGCATGGGCCGGGGTGTGCGGACCACCGGAATGGGCCCCGTATGGACCGCGCTGGCCTTGGGCACCGGCCCCCGCCAGCCGTGGATGGGCAGCTCGAACTTGCGGACCAGCCGGGCCGAGAAGGGCGTCTGGTGGGTGCGGGCCAGCCGCACGGGGGTTGCGGATTTGGTGACTTCAACCCTGGCACCCGGCGGAAGATCCACGGACCGGCGGCCGTCACACCACAGGACGCCCTGGGCTTCCGTGCGTCCCAGGACCTCGACCGCAAGCTTTGACCGGGGCGACACCACCAGGGGTTTGGCGAACAGGGCGTGGGCGCTGATGGGGACTATGACGAGTGCCTCCACCTCCGGCCATACCACCGGGCCGCCGGCAGAGAACGCATACGCGGTGGACCCCGTGGGGGTGGCCATCACGATGCCGTCCGAACCGAACGAGGTCAGCGGGCGTTCGTCCACTTCCGTGACCACCTCCAGCATCCGTTCCCGGTTGGCTTTCTCGATGGCGGCCTCGTTCAGCGCCCAGGTGTGCCAGATTTTCTGGCCCCGGACCCATACCTGGACATCGATGGTCATCCGCTCTTCCACTGTGTAATCGCGGCTTGCGATCCATTCCACCGTCTGGGCCAGGTCGGCACGCTCACTCTCAGCCAGGAAGCCCACATGGCCGAGGTTGACGCCGAGCAAGGGTACGTCCACTTCGCGGACCAGCTCGGCTGCGCGCAGGATGGTGCCGTCGCCGCCGAGGACCATCACCAGTTCCACGTCCGGCAGGCTCACATGGTCGTGGAGGACTTCGACGGGCTGGGCAAGGTGCCCGAAGAACCGCTCCATGTCGTCCAGTTCGGAGTCCTGCATGACGGGCACAATGCCCGAGGCATGCAGGAGCGCACAGGCCTCCCAGGCGGCCTTCAGCGATTCCTCGCGGCCGGTATGGGCAAGGACCAGTACACGCCTGCTCATCAGGTTCCGCTCTCTAGTGTTTCGGCCAGATTTGTCCGAGCAAGGCAGCTGCTGCCGCCTCCCGCTCTTCGATCTTAGGCAAGTCTTGGGTGATCCTGCGTCTTATCCACAGGAAGTATTCGACGTTTCCGTCCTGGCCCGTCAGCGGACTCACCGCCAGCCCGTGCAGGTCCAGCCCGGCGTCGAGCGCTGCCATGGCCACCTTATGCACCGCGAGCCGCCGTTCCCGTTCCGAGGTGACCACGCCGGTGCGGCCCAAACGGTCCTTGCCGATTTCGAACTGGGGTTTGACCATAAGCACCAGGTCTCCGCCCGGTTCCGTGCAACCGGCCAGGGCCTGCACCACCAGGGTGAGGGAGATGAAGGAGAGGTCCGCGACGGTCAGGGCGGCCGGGCCGCCGATGTCTTCCGGAGCCATGTACCTGACGTTCATGCCTTCGTGGACTGCGACGCGTGGATCGCTGCGGAGGTGGGGCACCAGTTGGCCATGCCCGACGTCGACAGCCACCACGTGTGCCGCGCCGCGCCGGAGCAGGACGTCGGTGAAGCCGCCGGTGGACGCGCCGGCGTCCAGGCACCGCTTTCCCTGAACCGTTATGCCAGGGAAAGCGTCGAGGGCGCCGGCCAGTTTATGGCCGGCGCGGCTGGCGTACGTGTCCTGGTCGTCATGTTCGACGGCAAGATCCCTGTCCTCGTCAACCTGCAAGGACGCCTTGGCGAGGACTTTGCCGTCAGAGCTGACCTTGCCTTCGGCGATAAGGGTGGCGGCGTGCGTCCGGGACCTGGCGAGGCCCCGGGCCACCAGGGCCTGGTCGAGGCGTACCGGCATCAGGCTCCGCCGTCCGTTGCGTCGGATGCGCCGGTTGCGCGGGGGCCAGGAGTCGGGGGCCCTGGTGTACGGGGTCCGGGGTCCCGGGGTCCGGCATCCCGTGGTGCAAGGCCTTGGGACTGCAGGTCCTGGGGCTCAATGTCCTGGGGCTTGGCGTTGAGGGCGTCCAGCAACTCATCATGAAGCCTGGCGTAGGCCTCTTCATGCTCTTCAACGGGAGTGGCGGGCAGGGCTTCCAACCCTGTCAGGGCTTGGGCCACCACGGCGTCAGGGATCGCAGCGGCGTCCAGCCCGGGCCAGTCCCGCGACGGCTGGGCTGATGATTCTTCAGGTCCGGTCAGCTCAGTCATCCGTTAAGTCTAGTGACCGAGCCAGGCCAGCTTGGGCGCCTGCGCCGTTGGTGCGTCCGGCGTCGCAGCCCACCACGCCGCGCAAGCGGCGCGCCACGCGTCAAGGCTGTCCTTACTGCCAATGACGCCCACTGCGCCGTTGGCGACGCGTGCCGTGGCATCGCCGCAGACGTACGTGCCGTCGTCGTGCGTCACCTCGGGGTACGGGCGGTACAGGTCGGACAGGGCGCCGATGATGTAATCCGGACGCTCGGCGGAGCGGGCGGCCAGGATCGTTTCCAGGGTGTCGACGCCGGTCAGCACGGCGACGGTGGCAAACCCGGCATTGTTGCCGCCGAGGATGTCCGTGTCCAGCCGGTCGCCCACTACCAGCGGGCGTTCGGCGCCGAGCCGCTTGGCGGCGGAATGGAACAGCGGCGCCTCCGGCTTGCCGGCCACGAGCGGCGTCCGGCCGGTGGCAGCGGTCACCGCCGCCACCAGCGTTCCGTTCCCTGGCGCGATTCCACGAGCCTGCGGGATGGACATGTCGGTGTTCGTCGCCACCCAGAGGGCCCCGGCGGACACCACGTAAGCAGCTTCGGCCAGGTCCTTCCAGCCGATGCCGGGGTTGAAGCCCTGGACCACTGCCACGGGTTCCTCGTCCTGCCCAAAGACCGGGGTGAGGCCCACGAGCTCGACTTCGCGGGCAAGCGCCGGACTTCCCGTGATGAGGACCTTCGAGCCTGGCGTCAGGCGTGAAGCGAGCAGGTCCGCGGCCGCCTGTGAAGAACTGACTACCTGCTCATCCTCAGCCGGCGCCCCGAGTTCCCTCAGGTGGGCTGCAACCTCGGCCGGGGACCGGGAGGCGTTGTTCGTGACGTAACCAAGACCCACGCCCACGCCGGCCAGCTGCTGCAGTGATTCCACGGCGCCCGGAATGGCATGCGGGCCGGCGTACACCACCCCGTCCAGGTCGGACAGGAGGGCGTCAAAGCGGGAAATCAGGGAAATGGCAGTCATTCGGTTCAGTCTTCCCGGCGGTCCTGGTTGGCAGCAGCGTCGTCGCCGGGCTCTTCACTGCCGGCTTCTTCGTTGCTGCTGTCTTCGTTGTCTTCGTTGTTGGGGTCCAGTTCGTCCTGCTCCACCGAATCCTCGTCCGACTCTGCGTCGTCAGAGGCGAAGTAATCCGCATCCTGGTCGTCCACGTTCTGGTCCACGGCGTTCTGGGCGTCGGCACTTTCTGCAGTGCCGTCGTCGGACGCGGAACCATCCTGGCTGCCGGCAGCTGCCGAAGCTGTTTCGGAGGCTTTGACGGCGTGTTCGGGGAGGCGCCGGCGCTCGGCCTCTTCGCGGGCCTCTTCCTCTTCATCCCAGCCGAGGTCGATGATGTCAGGCTCTTCGTCAACGCCCTGTCCCAGCGCGTTCTCTGCGACGACGGCCTGCTTGTTCCACTTGTCTGCCTCGTCGGTGCGTCCCACGGCGGAGAGCGCGCCGGCGTAGGCGCGGAACAGCCGGGGGCTGTAGGAGAAGGCACGGTTGATGTCCAGCTGCGGAATTTCCAGCTCGGCGACGGCGGCATCGAGCTGGTCCAGATCGGTCCTCGCGCCGGCGGCCACGATGGCCAATTCCACCTTGCCCGGAGCGTCCAGGTCCTGTGCTTCCTCGGAACGGGCAACATCCAGTGCCCGGTCCGGGCGGCCCAGGCCACGCTCGCAGTCAGCCATGACCGGCAGGTGGACGTTGGAGCCACTGATCCGCCGGTAGGTGCGGAACTCGCGCAGGGCTTCGCCGTAGTGGCCCGCGGCGTAGGCAGTCAGGCCGACAGCTTCGCGGACGGCACCGAGGCGGCCGCCACGGCGGCTCGCCGCAAGGGCGTGCTGGAAGGCCAGTTCCGCCTCATCGTCAATCAGGCGGCCGGCCATCACCAGATGGCGGGCAACCCACTCCGCGCTCTTGGGCTCCAGGGTCTTGATCTGGTGCTGAGTAGCGCGGTCCAGTTCCTTGCCTGTGACGTCCTCATCGATCTCGGGTGAGCGTTCGCGGTCGGGCCGGTTGGAGCTGCGGATATCGGCAGCGTTGTGTGTACGGGCAGGGCGCTCTTCCTGGCGGTCACGGCCGAAACCACGGCCGGAGTCGCCGCGGGAGTCACGGAACGAATCGCCACGCCCTGCTCCACGATCGGCTCCGCCGCGGGCGGGGCCACGGTCAGAACCGCGGTCAAAGCTGCGGGAGTCCCTGTCCTGGCGGTCACCGAAGGGCTTGCGGTTCTCGCCGCCGCCGAAGCTACGGCGGTCCGTGTCGCCGTCGCGACGGGGACGGTCGCTAAACGGCTTACGATCCCGATCACCGAAGGGACGGTTCTCACGGTCACCATAAGGTTTCCGCTCTCCGCCCCCGCTGAAGCCACGGCGATCCTGGTCACCGTCACGGCGCGGACGGTCGCCAAACGGCTTACGATCCCGATCACCGTAAGGCCGGTTCTCTCGATCGCCGGAAGGCTTGCGGTTCTCGCCGCCGCCGAAGCTGCGGCGGTCCGTGTCGCCGTCGCGACGGGGACGGTCACCGAACGGCTTACGATCCCGATCACCGAAGGGACGGTTCTCACGGTCACCATAAGGTTTCCGCTCTCCGCCCCCGCTGAAGCCACGGCGATCCTGGTCACCGTCACGGCGCGGACGGTCGCCAAACGGCTTACGATCCCGATCACCGTAAGGCCGGTTCTCTCGATCGCCGGAAGGCTTGCGGTTCTCGCCGCCGCCGAAGGTGCGGCGGTCCGTGTCGCCGTCGCGACGGGGACGGTCACCAAACGGCTTACGATCCCGATCACCGAAGGGACGGTTCTCACGGTCACCATAAGGTTTCCGCTCACCGTTACCAGACGAGCGTTCGTTGCTGTCGCGGTTTCCGCGACCCCGGAACCCACGCGGGTCACCGCCCGAGTTGTTGTTGCCCCGGAACGCTCCGCGGTCGTTTCCGCGGTTTCCTCCGCCGTGTTCGGCCATGATGGATTCCTCCTGTTGTGAGCCGACCACTGGCGCAAACTGCAGCCGCTCGTATAAGTGCTTCTTACTTACGCAACCCGAAACAAGCGCTTCCAGGTCCGTACATCTCCATCAATTCTAGGGGAGCCCGCATAATCGGCGATCCAGAGTTGGCCCCGGCGGCCGCATCGTGTGAATCTTCACACCGCTGCACGCCCGCAGCCGCCGCAATCCCCGCAACGCGCGCTCACTCGTGGTGGCTATTCGTCGGATGCGCGCTCACTAGTGGTGGCTGTTCGTCGGATGCGCGCTCACTTGTGGTGGCTGTCCCTGTGACGAGCGCTCATTCGTGGTGGTTCCCCTTCCGACGCGCGTTCAGCTGTAGTGAGCGGGGGTCAGGGTGGGAACCGCCAGAACTGAGCGGGGGTCCGGGTGGGAGCCGCCAGGAGTGAGCGGGGGTCCGGGTGGGTGCCGCCACGACTGAGCGGGGGTCCGGGTGGGTGCCGCCACGACTGAGCGGGGGTCCGGGTGGGTGCCGCCACGACTGAGCGTGGGTGTCCCTGGTGTGGTGTGTGGTGGTTAAAGTGGTAGGGCCCTGACATGGTGTGTGTCAGGGCCCTACTCAATGTTTGTCCGGCGGTGTCCTACTCTCCCACACCCTCCCGGGTGCAGTACCATCGGCGCTGTGGGTCTTAGCTTCCGGGTTCGGAATGGGACCGGGCGTTTCCCCCACGCTATGACCGCCGTAACCCTTCTACCCGTCACCAACCCCGCTGGGGTGGTGAGGGAAATTTGTGGTTACAACATGGTGGTGTTGTATTCAATTGTGGTTTGGTTCCGCCAACAAAGGGTTGTTGGTTGGGAACCACATAGTGGACGCAAGCAGAGTTATGTATTTATCTGTGTGGTGTAAGTTGTTGGCCTATTAGTACCGGTCAGCTTCACGAGTCGTTAGTCCTCGCTTCCACATCCGGCCTATCAACCCAGTGGTCTGGCTGGGGGCCTCTCACACAATAAAGTGTATGGAAATCTCATCTCGAAGCGAGCTTCCCGCTTAGATGCTTTCAGCGGTTATCCCATCCGAACGTAGCTAATCAGCGGTGCACTTGGCAGTACAACTGACACACCAGAGGTTCGTCCGTCCCGGTCCTCTCGTACTAAGGACAGCCCTTCTCAAATTTCCTGCGCGCGCAGCGGATAGGGACCGAACTGTCTCACGACGTTCTAAACCCAGCTCGCGTACCGCTTTAATGGGCGAACAGCCCAACCCTTGGGACCTACTCCAGCCCCAGGATGCGACGAGCCGACATCGAGGTGCCAAACCATGCCGTCGATATGGACTCTTGGGCAAGATCAGCCTGTTATCCCCGAGGTACCTTTTATCCGTTGAGCGACGGCCATTCCACAATGTACCGCCGGATCACTAGTCCCGACTTTCGTCCCTGCTCGAGATGTCTCTCTCACAGTCAAGCTCCCTTGTGCACTTACACTCGACACCTGATTGCCAACCAGGCTGAGGGAACCTTTGGGCGCCTCCGTTACTTTTTAGGAGGCAACCGCCCCAGTTAAACTACCCATCAGGCACTGTCCCTGACCCGGATTACGGGCCGAAGTTAGATGTCCAAAGTGACCAGAGTGGTATTTCAACGATGACTCCACCCGAACTGGCGTCCGGGCTTCAACGTCTCCCACCTATCCTACACAAGCCACTCCGAACACCAATACCAAACTATAGTAAAGGTCTCGGGGTCTTTCCGTCCTGCTGCGCGTAACGAGCATCTTTACTCGTACTGCAATTTCGCCGAGTTTATGGTTGAGACAGCGGGGAAGTCGTTACTCCATTCGTGCAGGTCGGAACTTACCCGACAAGGAATTTCGCTACCTTAGGATGGTTATAGTTACCACCGCCGTTTACTGGGGCTTAAATTCTCAGCTTCGCCTTGCGGCTAACCGGTCCTCTTAACCTTCCAGCACCGGGCAGGAGTCAGTCCGTATACATCGTCTTGCGACTTCGCACGGACCTGTGTTTTTAGTAAACAGTCGCTTCCCCCTGGTCTCTGCGGCCCCGATCCCCTCCACACCGCAAGGGTGTATCAAGGTTGGGGCCCCCCTTCTCCCGAAGTTACGGGGGCATTTTGCCGAGTTCCTTAACCATAATTCTCTCGATCGCCTTAGTATTCTCTACCTGATCACCTGTGTCGGTTTGGGGTACGGGCGGCTAAAACCTCGCGTCGATGCTTTTCTCGGCAGCATAGGATCACCAAATCCCCCCAAACGGGGGTCCCATCAGATCTCAGGCATCATGAGTGGCGGATTTGCCTACCACTCGCCCTACATCCTTAGACCGGGACAACCATCGCCCGGCTCGGCTACCTTCCTGCGTCACACCTGTTAATACGCTTGCCTCCCAGGATCAGGTCCTGCGCTCCACCAAAACCCTCACACCACAAGGGTGATCGGGCAGGTCTCGGGCAGTTAGTATCCCCTGTTCAACATGGGCGGTTTTTCGCCGGTACGGGAATATCAACCCGTTGTCCATCGACTACGCCTGTCGGCCTCGCCTTAGGTCCCGACTTACCCAGGGCAGATTAGCTTGACCCTGGAACCCTTGATCATTCGGCGGACGGGTTTCTCACCCGTCTTTCGCTACTCATGCCTGCATTCTCACTCGTGTAGGCTCCACCGCTGGTTTCCACCGCGACTTCACTGCCCACACGACGCTCCCCTACCCATCCAAACGCCTGAACCACAAGGGCTTAGCTAATATTTGAATGCCACAACTTCGGCGGTGTACTTGAGCCCCGCTACATTGTCGGCGCGGAATCACTTGACCAGTGAGCTATTACGCACTCTTTTAAGGGTGGCTGCTTCTAAGCCAACCTCCTGGTTGTCTTCGCAACTCCACATCCTTTCCCACTTAGCACACGCTTAGGGGCCTTAGTTGGTGGTCTGGGCTGTTTCCCTCTCGACTATGAAGCTTATCCCCCACAGTCTCACTGCTACGCTCTCACTTACCGGCATTCGGAGTTTGGCTGACGTCAGTAACCTTGTAGGGCCCATTAGCCATCCAGTAGCTCTACCTCCGGTAAGAAACACGCAACGCTGCACCTAAATGCATTTCGGGGAGAACCAGCTATCACGAAGTTTGATTGGCCTTTCACCCCTACCCACAGCTCATCCCCTCCATTTTCAACTGAAGTGGGTTCGGTCCTCCACGACGTCTTACCGTCGCTTCAACCTGGCCATGGGTAGATCACTTCGCTTCGGGTCTAGATCACGCCACTCAAACGCCCTATTCAGACTCGCTTTCGCTACGGCTGCCCCACACGGGTTAACCTCGCGACGTAACACTAACTCGCAGGCTCATTCTTCAAAAGGCACGCCGTCACAACTACTAAGGTTGCTCCGACGGATTGTAAGCACACGGTTTCAGGTACTGTTTCACTCCCCTCCCGGGGTACTTTTCACCTTTCCCTCACGGTACTGGTCCGCTATCGGTCATTAGGGAGTATTTAGGCTTATCAGGTGGTCCTGACAGATTCGCACGGGATTTCTCGGGCCCCGTACTACTTGGGATACATCAACAAGGCGGTGCAACGCATTACAGTTACGGGACTAACACCCTCTCTGGCCGGCCTTTCAAGACCGTTCACCTATACGCACACCCACACCCCGTCAGCCCGGCAGAACTGACACGTAATGTCCCACAACCCCGACCATGCAACGCCCGCCGGCTATCACACATGGAACGGTTTAGCCTGATCCGCGTTCGCTCGCCACTACTAACGGAATCACTATTGTTTTCTCTTCCTGCGGGTACTGAGATGTTTCACTTCCCCGCGTTCCCTCCACGCACCCTATGTGTTCAGATGCGGGTCACCAGGTAACTCGCGCTCCTGGCGGGGTTTCCCCATTCGGACACCCTGGGATCACAGTCCGGTTATCGACTCCCCCAGGCTTATCGCAGATTCCTACGTCCTTCTTCGGCTCCTAATGCCAAGGCATCCACCGTGTGCTCTTAAAAACTTGACCACAAAGATCAAAAACTAATTTTCGAGAGAACCACGAAAACTGTCCCGCACACCCAAAGGCGCACGAACCAGATCCAGGTTCATATTCTTGGAAATTGCTTCTTATACAAGATGCTCGCGTCCACTATGTAGTTCTCAAACAACAACCCCACACCACACACCCCACACACACAGTGCATGATCGGTGCAGCAGGGAAACCAGAAACAAAGTACCGACAAGAACCCCAAGGGCCCTCCCCGGTCCTGTTGCCTCAGGACCCAACAGTGTGCCAAACACTACCCAGCAGACCAAACCACCCACGTTCCAGGACAACCTCCGAAAAGATCAGTCCGTACTAGCAAACAGTCCGTGCCACCAGGCACCTATTCGTTGATATTCCACCCTTGAGCACCCGCCACGAAACATTCGTCCGTGCAACGGGCATTACTCCTGACAACCCCCACCACCAACAAGCGTCGGCATGAGCGGTTATAGGTGCTCCTTAGAAAGGAGGTGATCCAGCCGCACCTTCCGGTACGGCTACCTTGTTACGACTTAGTCCCAATCGCCAGTCCCACCTTCGACGGCTCCCCCCCAAAAGGGTTAGGCCACCGGCTTCGGGTGTTACCAACTTTCGTGACTTGACGGGCGGTGTGTACAAGGCCCGGGAACGTATTCACCGCAGCGTTGCTGATCTGCGATTACTAGCGACTCCGACTTCATGGGGTCGAGTTGCAGACCCCAATCCGAACTGAGACCGGCTTTTTGGGATTAGCTCCACCTCACAGTATCGCAACCCTTTGTACCGGCCATTGTAGCATGCGTGAAGCCCAAGACATAAGGGGCATGATGATTTGACGTCGTCCCCACCTTCCTCCGAGTTGACCCCGGCAGTCTCCTATGAGTCCCCACCATCACGTGCTGGCAACATAGAACGAGGGTTGCGCTCGTTGCGGGACTTAACCCAACATCTCACGACACGAGCTGACGACAACCATGCACCACCTGTAAACCGACCACAAGTGGGGCACCTGTTTCCAGGCGTTTCCGGTTCATGTCAAGCCTTGGTAAGGTTCTTCGCGTTGCATCGAATTAATCCGCATGCTCCGCCGCTTGTGCGGGCCCCCGTCAATTCCTTTGAGTTTTAGCCTTGCGGCCGTACTCCCCAGGCGGGGCACTTAATGCGTTAGCTACGGCGCGGAAAACGTGGAATGTCCCCCACACCTAGTGCCCAACGTTTACGGCATGGACTACCAGGGTATCTAATCCTGTTCGCTCCCCATGCTTTCGCTCCTCAGCGTCAGTTAATGCCCAGAGACCTGCCTTCGCCATCGGTGTTCCTCCTGATATCTGCGCATTTCACCGCTACACCAGGAATTCCAGTCTCCCCTACATCACTCTAGTCTGCCCGTACCCACCGCAGATCCGGAGTTGAGCCCCGGACTTTCACGGCAGACGCGACAAACCGCCTACGAGCTCTTTACGCCCAATAATTCCGGATAACGCTTGCGCCCTACGTATTACCGCGGCTGCTGGCACGTAGTTAGCCGGCGCTTCTTCTGCAGGTACCGTCACTTACGCTTCTTCCCTACTGAAAGAGGTTTACAACCCGAAGGCCGTCATCCCTCACGCGGCGTCGCTGCATCAGGCTTCCGCCCATTGTGCAATATTCCCCACTGCTGCCTCCCGTAGGAGTCTGGGCCGTGTCTCAGTCCCAGTGTGGCCGGTCACCCTCTCAGGCCGGCTACCCGTCGTCGCCTTGGTAGGCCATTACCCCACCAACAAGCTGATAGGCCGCGAGTCCATCCAAAACCGCAAAAGCTTTCCACCAACCACCATGCGATGGAAGGTCATATCCGGTATTAGACCCAGTTTCCCAGGCTTATCCCAGAGTCAAGGGCAGGTTACTCACGTGTTACTCACCCGTTCGCCACTAATCCCCCCACAAGTGAGGTTCATCGTTCGACTTGCATGTGTTAAGCACGCCGCCAGCGTTCATCCTGAGCCAGGATCAAACTCTCCGTTGAAGTAAAACAAAAACAGACACAACCAAGCACCACGGAAATAACGCGGAACCAGGCTGCACAAAATTTGAAACCAGCTAAAAACACCATGCACACCACGGGGTGGCGGCACAGCACAATCAACCAATTCAATAAAAAATTGGTATCAACAAACTTGGCACACTATTGAGTTCTCAAACAACAGACACATTCGAATATTCCCGAAACAATTCATTTAGCAATGAATATCTATTCCGTATTTCTTCGCTGCGATGTTTCAATCTTATTTCATTCAGTTTCACTTTTGCAAATCCGGTTGTTTTCCCGGAATTCACTCTGCGAAACTGAATCCGCCCAGCGAAAAGTGAAGCATTTCTTCGTTCCATGCACCGCATGGCCAAGAATCGCTTCTCAATATCGGTTGGGGGTTTGTCACCACTCAGCGGCGGCGACTCAGAAAACAATACACGCCCCTCCGTGGCCGCGCAAATCGGCTACAGAGAGGCGTGCAGGTGGTAGGTTTCGCTCCCCGCTTACGGGACCAGCACCTCGACTGTTGCCAGGTTCTTCTTTCCCCGGCGGAGCAGCAGGTACTGCCCGTGGAGGAGTTCTGATTCAGCAATGACCGTTTCCGGGTCCAGTACCTTTTCGTTGTTGACGTAGGCACCGCCCTCACCAACAGTGCGACGGGCTGCCGATTTGCTTTCCGACAGGCCGGATGCCACCAGCAGGTCCACAATTCCCAGCGCGTCCACCTGCACTGTGGCGGTGGGGAGTTCGGAAGTGGCTGCCTGCAGGGTCTGCTTGTCGAGGGCGGCAAGGTCACCGTTGCCGAAAAGGGCGGCGGATGCGGCAATGACCTTCTCCGTGGCCTCAACGCCGTGCACCAGCGAGGTCACTTCGAAGGCGAGCTTCCGCTGACCCTCACGGGCGAAAGGGCGCTCGGCAACGGACGTGGCAATATCCTCGATTTCCGCACGGGTGAGGAAGGTGAATACCTTGAGCCGGTCCACGACGTCGGCATCTGCGGTGTTGAGCCAGAACTGGTAGAAGGCGTAGGGGCTGCACATGCCGGCATCGAGCCAGATGGCGTTCCCTTCGCTCTTGCCGAATTTGGTTCCGTCGGAGTTGGTGATCAGCGGCGTTCCCAGGGCGTGGACGCTCTTGCCCTCCACCTTGCGGATGAGCTCGGTGCCGCTGGTCAGGTTGCCCCACTGGTCCGAACCGCCGGTCTGCAGCATGCAGGCGTAATCACGGAAGAGCTGCAGGTAGTCCATACCCTGGAGGATCTGGTAGCTGAACTCTGTGTAGCTGATGCCCTCGTCCGAGCTGAGGCGGGACGCAACGGCGTCCTTACGCAGCATGGTGCCTACGCGGAAGTGCTTGCCCACTTCGCGCAGGAAGTCGATGGCGCTCAGCGGCGCAGTCCAGTCCAGGTTGTTCACCATCCGGGCGGCGTTGTCCCCCTCGAAGCTGAGGAAACGCCGGACCTGGGCCTGAAGGTACCCGACCCATTCCGCCACGGTGTCCTTGGTGTTCAGCGTCCGCTCCGCCGTCGGACGGGGATCGCCGATCATGCCCGTGGAACCGCCCACCAGGCCGAGGGGTTTGTGGCCGGCCAGCTGCAGCCGCCGCATGACCAACAGCTGGACCAGGTTGCCAAGGTGCAGGCTGGGTGCGGTGGGGTCGAAGCCGCAATAGTACGTGACCGGTCCGCCGGCGAGAAGCTTCTCAAGCTCGGCTTCGTCGGTGGAGACGTGGACGAGTCCACGCCACTTCAGCTCCTGCCAAACGTTGGCGAAGGTGGGGTCGTTCTGTTGCGTTTCGAGGCTGTTGATGTCTGGCACGCCTTCTAAGTTAGCAGTATCGCAGTGTCCCGGATCAGCGGACGATGCCGGCCGGGACAGGCTGCGCCGCGATCAGCCGCAGGCGCTGCGTGGCGCGGGTCATGGCCACGTACAGGTCGCCCACCTTGCCGTGCTCGTGGTTCAGCATGGTGGAGGGCTCCAGGACCACCACTCCGTCGAACTCCAGGCCCTTCGCTTCGCGGGGGCTGATGACCACGATGTCCTGCTCGTAGCTGCCGGCACCGGTCCCGACGCGGCGCCCGTACGCCGAACGCAACGCGGACGTGGCGGCAGGCAGCAGCTCACCGTCGGCAATCACGGCGAGCAGGCCGCCGTCGAGCGCTTCCAGCTCCTCCGGAAGGACCTCGACGAGGCGGCTGACCACCGCACCCGCTTCCACTTCGTCAACGATTGGTGACCAGCGGCCCTCGCGGACGGCCTTGGGGGCGGACACCACCAGGCCGGCGGCGTTTGCCATCCGGACCGCGGCCTCGGCGATCTGGGACGGGGTGCGGTAGTTGACGGTCAGCTCCTCGAGCTGCCAGCGTTCACCGAACATCGGGGCCAGGGCGCCCTGCCAGGAGTTGGCCCCGGCCACGGAACTGGTCTGGGCAATGTCGCCCACGATGGTGAAGGACTTCAGCGGGCAGCGCCGGACGAGGAGCCGCCACTGCATGGGCGACAGTTCCTGCGCTTCGTCCACCACGATGTGTCCAAACGCCCAGGTGCGGTCGCTGGTGGCACGCTCCGCGGCCGTCTGCCGGGTTTCCTGTTCACGGTTCTGCTCGGCCAGTTCCTCCGCCGACATCAGCGGGTCCACGCCCGCCAATTGCATGTTTTCGAGGGTCTGCTTGGCGTTGGCGAGGTCCCGGGCACGGTCGTGCTCCTGCTGGGCAAGGCCGCGCCCGGCGGCGGGATCGAGCTCGCCGAGCAGTTCGGCTGCCTCGTCCAGCAGCGGCACGTCCGCTTCGGTCCACGGTGCGTCCGCCGGCCGCCGCAGCAGTTCCCGCTCCGCGGGCGTGAGGAGCGGGGTGCAGAACTCCAGGATGGCGGGCTTGCTGAACAGCTCGGAAATCAGCTTTTCCGGCGTCATGGGCATCCAGCACAGATTCAGGGCGATGCGCACGTCCCGGGCGGTACGGACGTCTTCGGCCAGGTAGGAGCGGTCGGCATTGTTGCCGATGTTGTCCGCTTCGATCATGTCGGTGAGCTGTTCCGTGAGTTCGCGCAGCAGGATCTTCACGAACGTCACGCGTGCCTCGTTGTGCGGTTTCCCGGTGGAACGCGCCCGCTCGCGTGCGCGGCGGACCTGCCGCGGCGTCAGGGTCAGCTTGCGGCCGTCCACTTCAAGGATGCGGTTGGCTGCGGGAGTCCGCTGGCGGTTGGAGACGGCGTTGGCCACGATCTTCGCCATGTCCAGGCGGCCCTTGATGGCGGCGACGTCCGGGTCGGCTTCGGGGACCGCGTGAATTCCGGGCATCAGGCGGCCCACGCTGGCCATCACGACGCCGGTCTCACCCAGCGAGGGAAGCACGCGTTCGATGTACTTCATGAACGACGACGACGGGCCCACCAGCAGCACGCCTGCGCTCTTGAGCCGGTCCCGGTGGGTGTACAACAGGTACGCGGCACGGTGCAGCGCCACGGCGGTCTTGCCCGTACCGGGGCCACCCTGCACCACCAGGGCGCCCGAAATGGAGGAACGGATAATCCGGTCCTGCTCCGACTGGATGGTGCTGACGATGTCCGACATCCGGCCGGTCCGCTTGGAGTTCAGCGCGGCCAGCAGGGCACCCTCGCCCTGCAGGGATTCGTCGTCCGAGAGCATCGAGGCATCCAGCACGTCATCTTCAATGGCCTTGACTTCGCGACCCTGCAGGATCAGGTGGCGGCGCCGGCGGACACCCTGCCGGTCGAAGGCGGTGGCCTGGTAGAAATGCCCGGCCTCCGGGGCACGCCAGTCCACCATGAGCCGCTGCAGGTCCTCGGTGGTGAGGCCGATCCGGCCGATGTACTGCTCTTCGCCGGAGTCCAGGTCCAGGCGGCCAAAGACCAGGCGGTCGTCGACGGCGTCCAGCTGGGCCAGGCGGTCTTCGTACAGTGCCGCGAACGCGTCGCGCTCGGAGACGTTCTGCATGGTGCCCACGGCACCGGACCGGCGCACCTGTGCCAGCTGCCGGCGCTTCTCCTCACGGAGCTCCTCCAGCCGGGCATACAGGCCGGCTACATACTCACGTTCGTGGGCCAAATCGGCGTCGAGCATTTAACGTTCCCCTATCGCGCAAGACAGACCGTCCATTCTACAACCATTTCCGTTAACGCTTGTGAAACCCGGCGCTCCCGGACACGGGAGGCTTTCGCGCCCTGGACCGCGGCTGGGCCGCCTTGTATGCGGAGACCGTGGGGTCGCCGGTGAGCCAGAAGCGCCAGGCGTACTCGTCGGAACCACCGGCGCCGGATACGCCCACCCGGGGACCGGAGCTGATGTCCGGTGCCGGCCCGGACGGAAGCACCAGCCGGAACGGCGCGGCCAGGGCATCCCGGCCGCTGTCCGCCGTCGTCAGTCCCAGCGCCTTGGCGAGCCGGGCCGGCCCCCTGGCAAGGTCCGCGGGCGTCTTCGACGTGGGCCGCCTGAGCTGCGCAAGGCCAACGCCCTCCACGATTTCGCCGGCCCGCAGCAACAGGGCGGAGGCAACGCCTTCGGGCCCGCAGACGATGTTGGTGCAATGGTGCATGCCGTAGGTGAAGTAGACGTACAGGTGCCCGGCCGGCCCGAACATGGGGGCGTTCCGGGGCGTTTGGCCGCGGAAGGTGTGCGATGCCGGATCCGGGTGCAGCGAATCCTCCGGCCCCAGGTAAGCCTCCACCTCGGTGAGCCGGACGGATACCGGGCCCTCGCGGGATTCGTGGGTGAGCACGGCCCCCAGCAGGAGCGGGGCCAGCTCCCGCGCGTCTCCGGTGAGGATTTCCCGCAGCGGCCGCCCCGCCGTCGACGGATATTCATTCATGGCCAGACCCTACCCAAATCCCGCGAAACTTACCGGAACACCGCGGCGGCCCGGGCTGCACGGAGGTGTCCGATTTCCGCTAGTGAAGGCCGCCTGCGGCTGGCAGGATGGAGGAATGGACTTTTGGCAGCGCTACCGTGCCATCGATGCGCGGGACACCCGCTTCGACGGGCAGTTCTTCACGGCTGTCCGGTCCACCGGCATCTACTGCCGCCCGTCCTGCCCGGCGCGGACGCCCAAAGCCTCGAACGTGACGTTCTACGAAACGTCCGCTGCGGCGCATGACGCCGGCTACCGGGCCTGCAAGCGCTGCCTCCCGGAAGCTGTGCCCGGAACTCCGGCGTGGAATATCCGCCAGGACGTCGCCGGCCGGGCCATGCGCCTGATCAACGACGGCGTGATCAACCGGGACGGGGTGGAAGGCCTCGCCGCCCGGTTGGGGTACTCCTCGCGGCAGCTGAACCGGATCCTGACCCACGAACTGGGCGCCGGTCCCCTGTCCCTGGCCCGGGCTGGACGCGCACAGACCGCCCGGACGCTTCTGGTCTCGACGGGCATGAAGCTGGCCGACATTGCGTTTGCCGCAGGTTTCAGCAGCGTCCGGCAGTTCAACGAAACGGTGGCGGAGGTCTTCGCCATGACGCCAACCGCCCTCCGGGCCACCGCACGGCCAGGCACCGCTGCCGGCGGAACCACGGCCCTCAGCCTCAGCCTTCCGTACCGGCGGCCCTTCGATCCGGGCATCTTCAGCTTCCTGGCCGTGCGCGCCATTCCCGGCATCGAGGTGGGAACGCCCACCTCCTACGCCCGGACGCTGCGCCTCCCCCACGGCGATGCCCGGTTTACGGTGGCGTACGACGGCGGCGCCCGGGGACGGCCGCTGACACTCACCGTCGGCGCGGTGGACCTGCGCGACCTCCCCGCACTGCTGAGCCGGGTCCGGCGGCTGTTCGACCTGGACGCCGACCCGGAGGCGATCGACGGCACCCTTGGCATGGACCGGAGGCTCGCGGCTGCGGTCGCTGAAACGCCGGGAATCCGGATGCCCGGCGCCCTCGATCCGCAGGAACTTCTGGTCCGCGCGATGGTGGGCCAGCAGATCACGGTGGCCGCGGCCCGCACGGCCCTGACCCAGCTGTCCGCAGCAGGCAGCCCCAGCAGTTCTCCCGCAGAGGGACTGGACCGGCTCTTTCCCACGCCCGAGGAAACCGCGGGTGCGGGGCACTTGCTGCGCGGCCCCCGCCGGCGGATCGAGTCCCTCCTGAACGCTGCCTCAGCCATGGCTGACGGCCGGCTCCAGTTCGGCTACGGCGACGACCTCGCAAGCCTCACCGCGGCACTCCTGCCGCTGCCCGGCGTCGGGCCCTGGACGGTAGGCTATGTGGCCATGCGCGTCCTGGGCGCTCCGGACATCTTCCTGGCCAACGACGCAGCCGTCCGCAACGGGATACGGGCCCTTGACCCCGGTGGAGGTGCCGGCGGAGATGCCGCCCCGGACTTCCGCGAGGTCAGCCCGTGGCGCTCCTACGCGACGATGCACCTGTGGCGCGCCGCGGCCAAACCCCGACAACCCATCGATAAACGCGAAACCCCCGCACCCGCACCCGCACCCGCACCCGTGAAAGTGATGCCATGAAAGCCCAACTGCTGGAAATGTCCACCCCGGACGGCCCGTTCACCATCATCGCCAGCGACGGCGTGGTGCTGGCATCGGGCTGGACCGCCGGACCCGCCGGCCTGACCGGGCAGATCCACCCTGCGCTGCTCCCCGCATCGATCGAAGAGGTGACCGGCCTGGGTGGGATTTCGGCCGCCGTCGACGCCTTCTACAGCGGTGACCCCGCACCGGCCATGGCCGTACCGGTCCTCCAGCGTTCCGGGCCTTTCCGCTCCCATGCCTGGGATGTCCTGCGGGAGGTCAAACCCGGCTTCCCGGTGACGTACACCGAGTACGCTGCGCTGGCGGGCAACCCCAAGGCCGTCCGGGCTGCGGCCAGTGCCTGTGCCTTCAACGCCGCGGCCCTGTTTGTACCGTGCCACCGGGTGATCCGCACCGACGGCAGCCTGGGCGGGTTCCGCTGGGGCCTGAAGGTCAAGGAAAGCCTGCTGGCGCGCGAAGCTGCCTGATCCCGGCGCCCTTAATGCCCGGGATGCCCCATCACCTGGAGTCCCTATACCCGGGTGTTAGGGACTCCAAGTGATGGGGCAACGATGGGTTCTATTTGGCGGCAGGGGTGGCGGCGGGCCAGGGCAGCAGCTCCGGAAGGTCCGTGCCGTCGGCGTTGGCCGAAGCACGGAGGCTGCCGAGGCTGGGTTCCCGGCCGGCCAGCCAGGCGGCGAGGTCGGTGAGCATGCCGTTGACCACGGTGGACCGGTTGCCGCTGCCCAGGGAAACGGGCGGCAGTCCAAGGGGCTGCAGGAGGAGTTTGTCTCCGGGCTGCACCCTCGGTTCGAGGAATTCGAAAAGGTGGCCGCAGAAGTCCCTGCCCCAGGTTTCGGGTCCCCTGCCGGTGAGCAGGTCCGCGTTGTGGATGGTGAGTTCGCGCCACAGGGCCAGCCCGCCGTCGAGCACCACTCCCCCGCGGTAGGCGATGGGAGCCCACCATCCGGTGCGGTTGGCGGACGAATCCTTGACCCCGGGGAGGGCATCGAAGGCCCGCAGCGCCCGGTCAATGCCGGTGGACAGGTCGGCCTGGTGGGTGGCGGCGTCGTGGCCGGCCGCCATGTCGATGGCCCGGTTGCGTCCGTCCATGCCGCCGTCGTACAGCTCCACCGTCTCTCCGCGGGCCGCGTACTCCAACTGCCGGGCCATCGCGTTGGAGATTCCGGTGAGGTGCGCCAGGACGTGGCCGCGCGTCCACCCGGGAAGGGCGGACGCCGCCTTCACGTCCGCGTCCGTGAGTTTGGCGACGTCGGTGGTGAGGTCGCCGGCGGCCTTGTGGAGCGCGGGAAGCAGGAGGTCCGGTGCGGGAGCTGTCATGGGGCTCATCCTAGTCCGCGGGGGTGCCGTTCCGGCCCAATCGGTGCCGCACGTGCCGGCGGTCGTTGCTGGCCTGCCAGAATTCGTATTCCGTTGGCTGGACGGCGTACAACTGCCAGTCCGGATTGCTGCTGCCGTCGCTGCGCGGGCGGTCCGCCCAGTCAAGGGCGGATGCCTCAGCCGACAGTTCGGCCACCGGACCGGCCACCCGGACCTGCCGGCCCTGGGACGACCAGTAGAAATTCATCGCCGCCTGCGGGGCAGCAGCTAATTCCTTGCCCTTGCGGGAGGTGCGGGACGTGGCGAAGTACCAGCCGTCGTCGTCGATGTTCTTCAGGATCAGCATGCGCGACGACGGCTGCGGGCTGCCGCCGGAATCCTCACCGACGGTCGCGAGGCTGAAGGCGTGTGGCTGCGGTTCGCCCGCTGCGAGGGCCTCGTCCAGCCACAGTGTGAAGAGTTCGGCGGGGTCCCGCGGCACTGTGGCGGGGTCAAACTCCGGAAGGCTGGCCGGGAAGTCCGGGAGGGCGCGGAGGAAAGTGCGGAAGGTTTCGCTCATGGCGCCATGCTAGCGGGGCGGTCCCTCCAAAGGTCCAACGCCCGCTCACTTGTTGGCACTTAAGCGGCAACGCCCGCTCACTTTCGCGAAGAGAGTGAGCGGGCGTTGGCGTGAGAGCCGCCAGAAGTGAGCGGGCGTTGAAGCCCTATCCGGCGTACCCCCGCACGCCGGCAAGCTCGCTTTCGAGGGCGGCCAGCTGGCGTTCGACGGCGGCCGGGGCCGTTCCACCCTGGGAGTTGCGGCTGTTGAGCGACCCCTCAGTGGACAGGACGGTGCGGACCTCGGGGGTGAGGTGCTCCGAGATGGCCGCGTACTCTTCATCGGTCAGGTCCCACAGCTCAACGCCGCGGGACTCAGCCTGCTTGACGGCGGCACCGGACAGCTCGTGCGCCTCGCGGAACGGCACGCCCTGGCGGACCAGCCATTCGGCAATGTCCGTGGCCAGCGCGAACCCCTGCGGTGCCAGCGACTCCATCCGCTCCCGGTTGAACGTGAGGGTGGCGATCATGCCGGATACTGCCGGGAGCAGCAGCTCCAGGGTGTCCGCGGCGTCGAACACCGGCTCCTTGTCCTCCTGCAGGTCGCGGTTGTACGCGAGCGGCAGGCCCTTCAGCGTTGCCAGCAGGCCGGTCAGGTTGCCGATCAGGCGCCCTGCCTTGCCGCGGGCAAGCTCGGCCACGTCCGGGTTCTTCTTCTGCGGCATGATCGAGGACCCCGTGGAGTAGGAGTCATGCAGCGTGACGAAGGAGAACTCTTTGGTGGCCCAGAAGATGACCTCCTCGGAGATCCGGGACAGGTCCACGCCGATCATGGAGCAGACCCAGGCAAACTCGGCGAAGACATCGCGGGCGGCGGTGCCGTCAATCGAGTTGTGCGCGGCCGAGAAGAAGCCGAGGTCCGCTGCCACGGCCTCCGGATCCAGCCCGAGTGAAGATCCTGCCAGGGCGCCGGAACCGTACGGCGAGACGCCGGCACGTTTGTCCCAGTCCTGGAGCCGCTGGACATCGCGCAGCAGCGGCCAGGCGTGGGCCAGCAGGTGGTGGCTGAGCAGGACCGGCTGGGCGTGCTGCAGGTGCGTGCGGCCGGGCATGGCCACGCCCTGGTGGGCCTTCGCCTGTTCCACCAACGCGTCGATGGTGGCCAGGACGCCCCGGGCAATGATGCGTGCGTGGTCGCGCAGGAACATCCGGCCCAGGGTTGCCACCTGGTCGTTGCGTGAACGGCCGGCGCGGAGCTTGCCGCCCAGCTGGGCACCGGCGCGTTCGATCAGTCCGCGTTCCAGCGAGCCGTGGACATCCTCGTCGGATTCCGCGGGCAGGTAAGCGCCCGAGGCAACGTCCTCGTCCAGCTGCGTGAGCGCTGCGAGCATGCCTTCGAGCTCGGCAGCGTCCAGCAGCCCGGCCTTGTGCAGCACGCGGGCGTGCGCCTTGGATCCGGCGATGTCGTAGCGGGCCAGCCGCCAGTCAAAGTGCGTGGACTTGCTCAGCGCGGCCAGCGCATCCGCGGGGCCGCCGGCGAACCGGCCGCCCCACAGTGCCCCGGTGTTGGTTGCTTCTGCTTTTGGCTCAGCCATAGAAGCTACTCGCCTGCGACCCGCAGGTCGCGGCCCGAGGCGACCTTGGAGGACATGCCGAACAGTTCGATGAAGCCACGCGCCATGGACTGGTCAAAGGTGTCGCCGGTGTCGTAGGTGGCGAGGTCGAAGTCGTAGAGCGAGGTGTCGGAGCGGCGGCCGTTGACAATGGCCTGGCCGCCGTGGAGCACCATGCGAATGTCACCGGAGACGTACTTCTGGGTGTCTTCGATGAACGCGTCGAGGGAGCGCTTGAGCGGGGAGAACCACTGTCCGTCGTACACCAGCTCGGCCCAGCGCTGGCCAACAGTTGCCTTGAAGCGGGCCTGCTCGCGCTCAACGGTGATGTCTTCGAGGTGCTTGTGCGCGGTGATCAGGGCCATGGCACCGGGCGCCTCGTAGATTTCACGGGACTTGATGCCGACGAGGCGGTCTTCCACGACGTCGATCCGGCCAACGCCCTGGGCGCCTGCACGGCGGTTCAGTTCCTGGATGGCCTGCAGCGGTGTGACCTTGACGCCGTCGATCGCTACCGGGACACCGGCCTGGAAGGAGATAGTGACCTCGTCCGGTGCCGGCGGGAATTCCGGGGTGGCCGTGTAGTCGTAGATGTCCTTGGTGGGGGCGTTCCAGATGTCTTCGAGGTAGCCGGTTTCGACGGCGCGTCCCCAGACGTTCTGGTCGATCGAGTACGGGTTCTTCTTGGTGGTCTCGATCGGCAGGCCCTTTTCCTCGGCGAAGGCAATGGCCTTGTCGCGGGTCAGCGCGAGGTCGCGGACGGGGGCGATGCACTTCAGGTCCGGTCCGAGGGTCTGGATGCCCACTTCGAAGCGGACCTGGTCGTTGCCCTTGCCGGTGCAGCCGTGGGCCACGGTGGTGGCGCCGAATTCGCGGGCAGCCTTGACCAGGTGCTTGACGATGACGGGGCGGGAGATGGCGGAGACCAGCGGGTAGTGGCCCTGGTAGAGGGCGTTGGCCTTCAGCGTGGGCATGGCGTATTCGTTGGCGAATTCGTCACGGGCGTCGGCGACGTAGGCCTCCACGGCGCCGCAGCCGAGGGCACGCTGACGGATGGTCTCGAGGGACTCGCCGCCCTGTCCGACGTCTACGGCCACGGCGATGACCTCTGCACCGGTGGCTTCACCGATCCAGCCGATGGCTACGGACGTGTCCAGGCCGCCGGAGTAGGCAAGCACAATGCGTTCAGTCACTTCAGATGCTCCTTGTTGGGGTTGGTTGGTTGATTGTCTTCAAGCTTATTGCCCGGCGTCCTCGGCCAGCTGCAGGAAGCGGGCCGCGAGGTCCGGGCCGCCCAGCGGGTCGCGGGAGACCAGCAGGACGGTATCGTCACCGGCGATGGTGCCCAGGATGGACGGCATCACCGAGTGGTCGATGGCCAGGGCCAGGAAGTTCGCGGCCCCGGGCGGGGTCCGCAGGACCACCAGGTTGGCGGACGCTTCGGCCGTGACCAGCAGTTCACTGCACAGCCGGGCGAGCCTGGCGTCCAGGATCTCCTGGCTCACGCCGCTGCGCGCCGACCGTTCGCCGCCCTCGGCCGGCACCGCGTAGACCAGGGCGCCTTCCTTGCCGCGGACGCGGACGGCGCCGAGTTCCACGAGGTCCCGGGACAGCGTCGCCTGGGTGACCTGCACGCCGTCGTCCGCCAGCAGGGCCGCAAGCTCGGCCTGTGACCGCACCGACTGGCCCGTGAGGATGGCAGTGATGCGCGCCAGCCGGGCAGTTTTGGTGGCCGGGCTGGAGCCCGGCGCCGACGGGTTGGTGGACACTAGAACGTGCTCTCCCCGGTACCTTCAACGGGAGCCAGCCCGTCCACGAAGGCCAGGCCGGAGCGGTGCATCAGCCACGCCATGAGGGCCTTCTGGGCGTGGAGCCGGTTCTCGGCCTCGTCCCAGACGATCGACTGCGGGCCGTCAATGACATCGGCGGAAATTTCGTAGCCGCGGTAGGCGGGCAGGCAGTGGAGTACGACGGCGTCTTCCGCAGCGAGTGCCATGGCGTCCGCGTCCACGGAGTAGTCGCGGAACAGCTGGAGCCTGGCTTCCTTCTCCGCTTCCTGGCCCATGGAGACCCAGGTGTCGGTGGCCACGACGTCGGCTCCCTGCAGGGCTTCCTTTGCGTCGGTGGTGATGAGCACCGAGCCTCCCGTTTCGGCCGCGCGTTCTTCAGCGGCGGCCACGATCTCCGCGGCCGGCAGGTACCCTTCGGGGCCGGCGATCCGGACGTGCATGCCTGCGGTGACGCCGGCCAGCAGGTAGGAGTTGGCCATGTTGTTGGCGGCGTCCCCCAGATAGCTCATGGTGAGCCCCTTCAGGTCGCCCTTGTGTTCCTTGACGGCCAGCAGGTCTGCCAGGAGCTGGCAGGGGTGGTAGTCGTCGCACAGGGCGTTGATGACCGGAACCCTGGAGTTTTCGGCCATGGCCACCAGGCCGGAGTGGGCCCCGGTGCGCCAGACGATGGTGGAGACCATGCGTTCCAGGACCTTGGCGGTGTCCTCCACGGATTCCTTGTGGCCGATCTGCGCCTCGCCCGGGTTGATGATCAGGGCGTTGCCGCCCATGTCGGCGATGCCGGTGGCGAAGGAAACCCGGGTGCGGGTGGAGGTCTTGTCGAAGATGACAGCAACGGTCTTGCGTCCGCTTCCCTCGGCGGCGAACGGCTGGACACTGTACGGCGCGGCCTTCATGCGGACGGCGAGCTCCAGCACTTCCGCCTGTTCGGCGGGGCTGAGGTCGGTGTCCTTGAGGAAGTGCCGGGTGGTTGCAACGGTCACTGGGCGTCCTTAGCTGCTTGGAGGATTGCCGGGAAGGCGGCGAGGAAGGTGTCGGCCTGGGCCATGGTGAGGATCAGCGGCGGCGCCAGGCGGATGGTGCGCGGACCGGGGCTGTTGACGATGAATCCGGCGTCAAGTCCTGCCTGCACGACGGCGGGCGCGACGTCGGCGTCGAGGTCGAAGCCGATCAGGAGGCCTTCGCCCCGGACCTCCGTGACGCCGGGAAAGGCTGCCAGCGCGGAGCGCAGGTGCTCCCCCACCGCGGCAACGTTCGCCAGCACGTGCTGGCTTTCCAGGGCGTGCAGCGTGGCGAGGGCCGCCGCCGTCGCCACCGGATTGCCGCCGAAGGTGGTGCCATGCTGGCCGGCGGACAACAGCGACGACGTCTGCTCACCGAACGTGAGCAGGGCGCCGATGGGGAATCCGCCGCCCAGTCCCTTGGCCAGGGTGATGGCATCGGGGACGATGCCGGAGTCCGAGCTGGCGAACCACTTGCCCGTGCGGCCGATGCCGGTCTGGACCTCGTCGAGGATCAGCAGCGCCCCGGCCTTGGTGGTGGCTTCACGCGCGGCCTTCAGGTAGCCGGGCGGCAGTGGCCGCACGCCGGCCTCACCCTGGATGGGTTCCAGGAACACGGCGGCGACGGTCCCATCCACGGCGGCTTCGAGCGCGGCGATGTCCCCAAAGGGGATGTGCACCACGCCGCCGGGCAGCGGCTCGAAAGGCGCCCGGTAGGCCTCCTTGGCCGTGAGGGCGAGGGCGCCCATGGTCCGGCCATGGAAGGCCCCTTCGAGGGCGATGATCTTGGTGCGTTTGGTGTCGCCGCTGCCGGTGTTGCGGCGGGCCAGCTTGAAGGCTGCCTCGTTGGCTTCGGTGCCGGAGTTGCTGAAGAACACCTTGGACCCGGCCGGTGCTGCGGCCAGTTCCAGCAGCTTTTCGGCCAGCGCAATCTGGGTGGGGCTGGTGAAGAAGTTGGACACGTGGCCCAGGGTAGCCAGCTGGCTGGAAATCACGGAGGTGACGAACGGGTGGGCGTGGCCGAGGGCGTTGACGGCGATACCGCCGAGCAGGTCCAGGTATTCCTTGCCGTCGGCGTCCCATACAAGGCAGCCGGAACCACGGACCAGGACGCGTTGCGGGGCGCCGAACACGCCCATCAGCGACGTGGAGTAGCGGGACAGCCATTCCGAGCCGGCATGGCCCTGGGTTTCGACCAGCTCAGTTACTGAGGGCTTCTCAACGGTGTTCATGCGTTTGTCTCCTCGTCCGGGACTACCTGGGTGCCGATGCCCGCGGTGGTGAAAGTTTCCAGAAGCATTGAGTGGGGCAACCGACCGTCCACGATGTGTGCCCGCTCCACGCCCTCGTCGATGGCCTTGAGGCAGGCGGCCATCTTGGGAATCATGCCCGATTCGAGGCTGGGCAGCATGCCCCGCAGTTCGGTCGCTGTGAGCGAGGAGATCAGCGAGGACTTGTCCGGCCAGTTGGCGTAGAGGCCTTCGACGTCGGTCAGGATCACCAGCTTCGAGGCGCCCAGGGCGGACGCCACCGCCGCGGCTGCGGTGTCCGCGTTGACGTTCAGGACCTGGCCGGTGGGCTGGAAGCGCGCGGCGCCGGGAACGCCGTCACCGCCGTCGACGATTTCCGGGGCAACGGTGGAGATGACCGGGATGCGTCCGGCGTCGAGGATGTCCACGATGCCTGCGGGGTCGACGCCGACCACCTCGCCTACCAGCCCGAGGTCCACGTCCTCGCCGTCCACCACGGTCCCGGTGCGGACGGCGCGCAGCAGCCCGCCGTCTTCGCCGGACATGCCCACCGCGTAGGGGCCATGGGAGTTGATGAGACCCACGAGTTCCCTGCCCACCTGGCCGGTGAGGACCATGCGGACCACGTCCATGGCTTCCGGTGTGGTGACGCGGAGGCCGCCCTTGAATTCGGATTCGATGCCCAGCCGGCCCAGCATGGCGTTGATCTGCGGGCCGCCGCCATGGACCACCACGGGGTGGATGCCGACATGGTGCAGGAACACGATGTCCTCGGCGAAGGCCCGGCGGAGTTCATCGTTGACCATGGCGTTGCCGCCGTACTTGATCACCATGGTGGTTCCGGCGAACCGCTGGATCCAGGGCAGGGCCTCGATAAGGGTTGCAGCCTTGTCCTGGGCGTCGGACATGCTGGTGTTCTCACGCGTCTGGGTGTTCATGCTGTCTCTTCCGCAAAAGTAGGCAAACGTGCTGGCAACGTTCAGCGCCTAGCTTGAGTAGGCGCTGTTTTCGTGCACGTAGTCGTGGGTGAGGTCGTTGGTCCAGATGGTTGCCTCGGCATCGCCGGCCTGCAGATCGATTTCCACCAGGACTTCACGCGGTTCCAGGTCCACGAGGCCCCGGTCGTCACCGATGCTGCCGTTGCGGCAGATCTGGATGCCGTTCATGGCCACGTTGAGCTTGTCTGCTTCGAAGACGGCGTCTGTGGTGCCAACGGCGGACAGCACGCGGCCCCAGTTCGGATCCTTGCCGAAAATGGCAGCCTTGAACAGGTTGGACCGGGCCACGGAACGGCTGACTGTTTCAGCGTCCGCTTCGCTGGCGGCGTTGAACGTCCGGATGGCGATGTCGTGGCTGGCGCCTTCGGCGTCGCCGATCAGCTTGCGGGCGAGCTCGGCGCAGACCTGCGTCAGGCCGGCACCAAACGCCTCCGCTGCCGGCACCGCACCGGAGGCGCCCGAGGCGAGCAGGACCACGGTGTCGTTCGTGGACATGCAGCCGTCGGAGTCGGCGCGGTCAAAGGTGACGCGGGTGGCGTCGCGGAGGACGACGTCGAGCATTTCGGGTTCAACGGCGGCATCCGTGGTGAGGACCACCAGCATCGTGGCCAGCCCCGGAGCCAGCATGCCGGCCCCCTTGGCGATCCCGCCGATGGTGAATTCCTGGCCGTCCGCGTCGGTGCCGATGAACAGCGCGGACTTGGGGACGCTGTCCGTGGTCATGATGGCCGTGCCGGCGTCCGGGCCGCCGTCGGCGCTGAGGGCAGCAGCCGCGGCCTCGACACCGGGAAGGATCTTGTCCATGGGAAGCTGCTCGCCAATCAGGCCGGTGGAGCAGACGAAGACGTCGGTGGCCGAGATGCCCAGCACGTCGGCCACTTTCTCGGCGGTGCTGTGGGTGTTCTGGAACCCGGTGGGTCCGGTGCAGGCGTTGGCGCCACCGGAGTTCAGGATGACGGCGTCCACGCGGCCGTCGGATACGACCTGGCGGGACCAGTGGACGGGGGCCGCTGCCACCCGGTTGCTGGTGAAGACTGCGGCTGCGGCCTTGGACGGTCCGTCGTTGACCACCAGGGCGAGGTCCGGGTTTCCGGAGGCCTTCAGCCCGGCGGTGACGCCGGCGGCGCGGAATCCCTGGGGTGCGGTGATGGTCACGGGGCTACTCCCTGCAGGTTGAGGCCGGCGGTTTCCGGCAGGCCGAGTGCGATGTTCATGGACTGCACGGCGCCGCCGGCAGTGCCCTTGGTGAGGTTGTCGATCACGCAGGTGACGATGACCCGGCCGGTGTGGGGGTCGAAGGCCACCTGCATGGCTGCGTGGTTGGAGCCCTGGACGGACTTCGTGCCGGGCCACTGGCCTTCGGGCAGGAGATGGACGAACGGCTCGTCGTCGTAGGCGTCAGCCCAGGCCTGCCGCAGCTGCTCTGCGGTAGTGCCTGCCTTCACCTTCGCGGTGGCGGTGGTGAGGATGCCGCGGCTCATCGGGGCCAGGGTGGGCGTGAAGGAAACGGTGACCTGCTCCCCTGCTGCGTTGGACAGGCCCTGCTCGATCTCCGGTGTGTGCCGGTGGGCGCCGCCAACGCCGTAGGGGCTCATGGAGCCCATGACTTCGGCGCCGATCAGATTAACCTTGGCGGCCTTGCCCGCGCCGGAGGTGCCGGACGCGGAAACGATGACGACGTCGTCGGGCTCCAGGAGGTTTGCGGCGAACCCCGGTGTCAGGGCGAGCAGCGCGGACGTGGGGTAGCAGCCCGGCACGGCGATGCGGGTGGCGCCTTTGAGGGCCTCGCGCTGGCCGGGAAGTTCGGGAAGGCCGTAGGGCCAAGTGCCGGCGTGGGCCGAGCCGTAGAACTTCTCCCAGGCTGCGGGGTCTTCGAGGCGGTGGTCTGCGCCGGCGTCGATCACCACGGTGCCTTCCGGCAGCTGCGCGGCGATCTCGGCGGATGCGCCGTGCGGCAGGGCAAGGAAGACGACGTCGTGGCCGGAGAGGTTCTCCACCGTGGTGTCCTCAAGGATGCGGCTGGCCAGCCCGTGCAGGTGCGGCTGCAGCTCCCCGAGCCGCGACCCGGCGTTGCTGTGGGCGGTGATGGCACCGATCGTGACGTCCGGGTGTCCGGCAAGGATGCGGAGCACTTCCCCGCCCGCGTAGCCGCTGGCGCCCGACACTGCAACAGAAATAGTCATGATCCGACTATACAGCAATAGTTATGCATAGACGCCGATACTTATGCATGCGGCAGGCAGGGAGTATTCGAAGGCCTGGGAACAAAGGGAATCCCTAGGATGGTTGGAGCAGCCGGAGGCCGGAGACGCCGGCCCGGGAAGGGGAAGCAATGACGCACGCAATCGTCGCACGCCAGGCAGGCGGACCGGAAGTACTGGAGTACACGGAGGTTGACCGGCCGGTCCCCGGCCCCGGACAGTTGCTGGTCAAGGTCGGAGCGGCCGGGGTCAACTTCATTGATACCTACAAGCGCGGCGGTGTCTACAAGGTCCAGTACCCCTTCATCCCCGGCTCCGAAGCTGCCGGCACAGTGGAGGCGGTGGGCGACGGGGTGACCGCGTTCACCGCCGGTGACCGCGTGGCCACGGCGGAGGGCATTAACTGTTACGCGGACTATGCGCTGGTGGACGAGGACGCCGCACTCCCGGTACCGGCCGGTCTGGATGACTTCACCGCAGCAGCCCTCCCCCTGCAGGGCATGACGGCGCATTACCTGATGAACTCCACCTTCAAGGTGGAACCGGGCCACACCGTCCTGCTGCACGCCGGGGCCGGCGGTGTGGGGCTGCTCCTCATCCAGCTGCTGAAGGCCCGCGGCGCCCAGGTCATCACCACCGTGTCCACCGACGAAAAGGAAGAGCTGGCCCGTGAGGCAGGCGCTGACCACGTGCTGCGGTACGAGGGCTTTGCGGCGCGGGTCCGGGAGATTACCGGCGGCACCGGCGCGGACGTGGTGTACGACGGCGTTGGCAAGGATACGTTCGACGGCTCACTGGAGGCCCTTCGGATCCGCGGAACCCTGGTGCTCTTCGGCGCCGCGTCCGGCCCTGTGCCGCCGGTGGATCCGCAGCGCCTCAATGCCGGCGGCTCGCTGTTCCTGACCCGGCCCACCATGGGGCACTACCTCCAGGATGCCGCCGAGCGGCGGTGGCGCTCGGGCGAAATTTTCGCAGCCGCGGCTGATGGCGCCCTCAAGGTCCGCGTCGGCGGGCGCTATCCGCTGTCCCAGGCAGAGCAGGCGCACCGGGACCTCGAAGGCCGCCGCACCACTGGCAAGGTGGTGCTGGTTCCCTGAGGCCCGGGCCACCCCGGCTGAACGTGCGGTGAACTGCCAGTCCTCCCAGGCTGGCCGAACCCGGCGCGCCGGACACCTGTTGTTCACCTTGCCGGGGCAAAATGCCCGGGTGACTCAGCAGCAGGTCCCCCTTGGGGATATCCATTCCGGCGCCACGCCGGCCGCTCCCCATGCATCCGGCGGTTTGCAGGCCGATGACTCACCCGGACCGCTGCCTGCAGGGGCTTCAACTCCGGGTTCGGCGCAACCTGCGGGCGCGCACGCACCGCAGTTCCAAGGGTCTCCGGCCGCCCCGCCCGTCCGGACGCTGATTGATATCCTCCAGGACTCCGCCGCCCGTTTCCCCGACGCCTCGGCGCTCGACGACGGCCGTGTGTCCCTCAGTTACGCCCAGCTCATGGACGAAGTACGGTCTGCCGGCCGCCGCCTCCACCAGGCTGGCCTCGGTGCCGGCGACCGGATCGGCGTGCGGATTCCTTCAGGCACCAACGAGTTGTATGTGGCGATCCTGGCCGTCCTGCTGGTGGGCGCGGCCTACGTCCCCGTTGACGCGGACGATCCCGACGAACGGGCCCGGCTGGTTTTTGACGAGGCCAAGGTCGCCGCCGTCATGGAAGGCGGGCAGGTGATCAGGCCCGGCACGGCGGGAGGCCGCCGCACAGGGCCCTTTGCGGGCGCCCGCCCACCTGTGCCGGATGACGATGCCTGGATCATCTTCACGTCCGGCTCCACAGGGACACCCAAGGGCGTGGCGGTCCAGCACCGCTCGGCCGCCGCGTTCGTGGACGCGGAGGCGAGGATTTTCCTGCACGGCGATCCCTTGGGACCCCAGGACCGGGTGTTGGCCGGGCTCTCCGTGGCCTTCGACGCTTCGTGCGAAGAAATGTGGCTCGCCTGGCGGCACGGTGCCTGCCTTGTCCCCGCACCGCGTGCCTTGGTCCGTACGGGCATGGACCTTGGCCCCTGGCTGATCAACCACGGCATCACCGCCGTGTCCACCGTGCCCACCCTCGCGGCACTCTGGCCGGCCGAATCCCTGGAAAACGTCCGCCTGCTCATCTTCGGCGGTGAGGCCTGCCCGCCCGAACTGGCGGAGCGACTGGCCGTGGAAGGCCGCGAGGTCTGGAATACCTACGGTCCCACCGAAGCGACAGTGGTGGCCTGCGCGGCCCCCCTCAACGGTTCCGGCCCGGTACGGATTGGCCTGCCCCTGGATGGCTGGGACCTCGCTGTCGTGGACGACCACGGCATTCCTGTGGCCGAAGGCGGGACGGGTGAGCTGATCATCGGCGGCGTCGGGCTGGCCCGGTACCTTGACCCTGCCAAAGACGCCGAAAAGTACGCTCCCATGGCCATCCTGGGCTGGGACCGCGCCTACCGCTCCGGCGACCTTGTCCGCTTCGAGCAGGCAGGCCTCATATTCCAGGGCCGCGCCGACGAGCAGGTCAAACTGGGCGGCCGCCGGATTGAACTGGGCGAAATCGACTCCGCCATGCAGTCGCTGCCCGGCGTTGCCGGCGCGGCCGCCGCGGTGCAGACGACGGCGGCCGGCAACCAGATCCTGGTGGGCTACCTGGCACCTGTTGCCGGGGAAGGCCTGGACCTGGCTGAGGCACGCAGGCACCTGGCAGGAAGCCTGCCGGCTGCGCTGGTGCCCCTCCTGACGGTGGTGGATTCGCTGCCCACCAAGACCAGCGGCAAGGTGGACAGGCACGCGCTGCCCTGGCCGCTCGCCGGTGCAGGTGCGGCAGAGGCGGATGCTGCTCCCCTAAACCTCCCCGAGGACGCCACCTGGATCGTGGAGCAATGGAGCAGCATCCTGGGCAGTCCGGTGACATCGCTCGACGCGGACTTCTTCGCGTACGGCGGCGGATCCCTGTCCGCGGCGCAACTGGTGTCCGCCCTCCGGGCCCGCTACCCCACCATCACCGTTGCCGACATCTACGCCACACCCCGGGTGGGAGCGCTGGTGGAGCTGGCACGGCAATCACAGCCCGATGGGTCCTTCGGCCCGGCACCGATCCGCACCGTGCAGCCCACCGCACTCAAATCCCAGGTGTTCCAGACGCTGATGGGAGTTCCCCTGCACATCCTGGTGGGCATGCGCTGGCTGACCTACCTGATGGCAGCCAACAACCTGCTGGCGGGCGCTGCCGGGTTCGCCGCAGCTCCCACCGTTTCATGGTGGTGGGTGGCAGCTTCGTGGCTGGTGTTCGTCAGCCCGGCGGGTCGGATGCTGCTGGCGGTGGCCGCCGCACGGATCCTCCTGCGCGGCGTGCGGCCCGGCACATATCCACGCTCCGGCCGGGTGCACCTCCGGCTCTGGCTGGCAGAGCAGATCCAGGACCTGGCAGGCGCCATCAGCCTGGCCAGCGCACCGTGGGTGCCCTACTACGCCCGGGCCCTCGGCGCGAAGATTGGCCGGGACGTCCAGCTGCACTCGCTGCCGCCGGTGACCGGGCTGCTGACGCTGGGCCGTGGCGCCAATGTGGAGCCGGAGGTGGATCTGTCCGGGTGGTGGATCGACGGTGACCATGTCCACATTGGCGCCGTCCGCATCGGCGCCGGCGCCTCGGTAGGCGCCCGCAGCACGCTGATGCCCGGAACGTCCATCGGCGCAGGAGCGCAGGTTGACGCGGGCTCGGCGGTCTCCGGGAAGGTCAAGGCCGGGCAGCTGGTGGCCGGGTCACCTGCCCGCCGGCAGGGCAAAGCCAGGCATTCCGCTCCTGAAGCACCCGTCCTGGGCCCCGTGGCTGCCAAGGCCTGGTTCGGCGGATTCGCGCTGGCCTCGGCAGTACTGACCCTGATCCCCTTCGTGTCCGCAGCGGCGGCCGCCTGGGTGGCCTACCTGTTCATCCAGGGCGGCACCTCCCTGAGCGGCGCACTGCCCCGGCTCCTGCTGGCCCTCGCGCCCGCCGCGCTCACCTGGTTCGCCGCCAACACCCTCCTCATCCTGGCCGCAACCCGGCTCCTCAGCGTCGGCATCACCGAGGGCTACCACCGGGTACGCAGCCGGGTGGGCTGGCAGATCTGGGCCACCGAACGCGTCCTCGACCTTGCCCGGGACCTGCTGTTCCCCATCTACGCCAGCCTCTTCACGCCTGTGTGGCTGCGCCTCCTGGGAGCAAAAATCGGCAAGAACGTGGAAGCCTCCACGGTGCTGCTGATCCCCAAGATGACCACCGTGGGGGAAGGTGCCTTCCTGGCGGACGACACCATGGTGGCCTCCTACGAGCTGGACGGCGGGTGGCTTCGCGTGGCCCCGGCCAAGATCGGCAAACGGTCCTTCCTGGGCAACTCCGGCATGACAGCAGCGGGCCGGAACGTTCCCAAGAACTCGCTGGTCGCTGTCCTCTCCGCAACGCCGGCCAAGGCCAAGTCCGGCACGTCCTGGCTGGGCAGTCCGCCGGTCCGCCTCCGCCGCACAGCCATCGCCTCCGACGACACCCGCACCTTCCAGCCCCCGCTGAAGCTTAAGGTGGCCAGGACGCTGTGGGAGCTCTGCAGGTTCCTGCCCGTTATGCTCACGGTGGCTATTGCCGGCGCCGCCATGCTGGTCTTCGACTGGTTGGCCGCCACCTTCAACTACGGGGTGGCAGCCCTGCTCAGCGGCGTGGTCATGCTGCTGGCCGGTTTCGTGGCGGCGTTCTCCGCCGTCGCTGCCAAGTGGATCCTGGTGGGACGGATCCGGGCCGGCGAGCACCCCCTTTGGAGCTCGTTCATCTGGCGCAACGAAGTGGTGGACAGCTTCATCGAGCTTGTCAGTGCACCGTGGTTCGCCCGGGCCGCGTCCGGCACCCCGGCGCTGGTCTGGTGGCTTCGTGCCCTCGGGGCCAAGATCGGGACGGGCACCTGGTGTGAAAGCTACTGGCTGCCCGAAGCGGACCTGGTGACCCTCGGCCGTAACGCCACCGTCAACCGGGGCTGCGTGGTGCAGACGCACCTGTTCCACGACAGGGTGATGAGCATTGACGCTGTTACCCTCGAAGACGGGGCCACCATGGGCCCGCACGGGGTTATCCTGCCCCAGGCCAGCGTGGGTGCCGGCGGAACGGTGGGCCCTGCGTCCCTGGTGATGCGCGGCGAGTCCGTCCCGGCCGCCACGTATTGGATGGGCAACCCTGTCAGTCCGTGGAACGGCCCTCCAACACCGTCTGCCTAGCAACCGAAGGTCGCCATGAGTTCTCCAGCATCAGCCGCCCGCGGCAGCGTGGCCGCGTCCAGCGGTGCTGCCCCCGATCCCTATATGCCCGGCGCCGGCACCAACGCCTACCGGGTGGAACGCTACGAACTGGACCTGGACTACCGCGTGGCCAGCAACCGCCTGAACGGCAGGGCGGTGCTGCACGGCGTCGCCTGCGTGCCGACGTCGGCCATTGTCCTTGACCTGGTGGGGCTCCGCGCCTCCAAGGTCCAGCTCAATGGCAGGGCAGTGCGGTTCAGCCAGCGCGCCGAGCAGCTGGTGGTCTCAACCCCGGCTCCCCTCCAGGCGGACGTGCCCTTCACCCTCGATGTCCGGTACGGGGGCAGCCCCTCGCCCCGGCGCGGCCTGTGGGGCGAAGTGGGCTGGGAAGAACTGACCGACGGCGTGCTGGTGGCCGGGCAGCCCAACGGCGCGCCATCCTGGTTTCCGTGCAACGACCATCCCCGCGACAAGGCCAGCTACAGGTTCACGGTGACCACGGACGCGAACTACCGTGCCGTCTGCAACGGGGTGCTGCAGGCCCGCACCATCCGGTCCAGCCGGGAAACCTGGGTGTACGAGCAGGCTGAGTCGATGCCCGCGTACCTTGCCACCGTGCAGATCGGCCGCTACGCCCTGCTGGAACTGGATGCCGGGCGTTCAGCACCGCAGGTGCCGCAGCACGTCGCAGTCTCCCCCGCCCTCGCCGACCAGGCACGCGCCGGGCTGGCGCTGCAGCCGGCCATGATGCGGACGTTCAGCAGCTGCTTTGGGCCCTATCCGTTCGCCGGCCACACAGTGGTGGTCACGGAGGACGAGCTCGAGATCCCGCTTGAAGCCCAGGGGCTGTCCATCCTGGGCCCCAACCACCTGGCCGCGGACTGGGAGTCGCAGCGGCTGATCGCCCACGAGCTCTCGCACCAGTGGTTCGGAAACTCCCTGACCGCCGCCGGCTGGCAGGACATCTGGCTGCACGAGGGCTTCGCCTGCTATGCCGAATGGATCTGGTCCGAGGAAGCCGGCGTGATGCCAGTCGCTGCCCGGGCGGGCGCCGCGTGGCGGGGACTGAAGGCCGATGCGCAGGACCTCCTGGTGGGCGACCCGGGGCCGCAGCACATGTTCGATGACCGGGTTTACAAGAGGGGCGCCCTGGCGGTGCACGCCGTCCGCATGGCAGTGGGTGACCTGGCGTTCTTTGCGCTGCTGCAGGAGTGGACCGCCACCCACCGGCACGGCTCGGTCAGCACCCATGACTTCATCATGGCCGTGGACCGTGCCACCGCCATCGACACCGAAGCGTTGCTGCACCCGTGGCTGTATGAGGAGCTTCTGCCGCCGCTTCCGGCAGGCTGATGCCCCGTTCCGGTGCTGCCTGGATGCGTCCGGGCGTAACGGAAAGCGCGACGGCGGCCGCCAGCTGCGCGGGCAGCCCGGTTTCCGCGGGGGTAAGGTCCCTCAGGCCCGGCAGTCCGCGCACGTCCAGGGACGAGGGCGCTGTACGGAGCCCCTCGCCGGTCATCTTCAGCCATGCTTCCTTCCGGGCCCACAGTTTCGCCTGGGCGGCCAGCCGCCCTTCCGGCTGCACGCTCCGAATGTCCCGGTGTTCGGCGGTGGTCAGCGCCAGCACGGCAAATCCACTGAAGCCGGTATGGGCCGGGTCCTCAATGTCCACGCCGAGACGCACGTCCGGCCCTGCGTCCGGGACGGCCGCCAACAGGGTCCAGCCGGCGGCCCGGGAGAGACTCAGGGCCAGCGGCAGCCGGGTGCCCCGGTAGGAGTAGCCGGGCCTGCCGTGGCTGAGGTCCGCGCCGGCGCCGCACTGCGGGCAGCTGTAGCAGGCGTCCAGGCTGGTTTCGGCCACGCCCAGCAGGTCAGCGGCGAACCGGCGCTGGGCCAGGCGGGAGGCCAGGAACCGGTGGCCCGCCGCGGGCTCCATGGCGCGGGCGCGGTGCAGCTCGGCGCCGTCCAGGAGCCCTTCCGAGTCCTGCATCAGCCCGGCGGCGTCACCGGCAAGCGAAAAGGGCGGGACGGCGCGAACCACAAGCTGTGGAGTCATGCCGTCCCGCCCTTTGTATCGCCAGCCGGCCAAGCGACTAGCGCTGGACTGCCCCGAAGCGCTCGGCGGCCAGTGCCACGGCGCCCTCGCGTGCGGCGGACGCTTCGTCAGCCGTCAGGGTGCGGTCCGCGGCGCGGAACCGCAGGCCGAACGCCAGTGACTTCTTGCCGTCTTCGATGCCCTTGCCGGCATACACGTCGAACAGGGCGACGTCCTCCAGCAGTTCGCCGGCGCCTTCCCGGAGTACGGCGAGGACGTCGTCCGCGGGCACATCAGCGGGAACCACCAGCGCTACGTCCTGGGTGGCCACCGGGAACGTGGAAATGTGGCGGGCCACGATTACGTCCGGGGCCGCGTCGAACAGGGCGTCGGCGTTGATCTCCAGCGCCACCGAGCGGGCGGGCATGTCAGAGGCTGCCAGCAGCTTGGGGTGCAGCTCACCGCCGTAACCCACGGTCTCGCCCGTCCGCAGCGACAAGCGTGCGGCGCGGCCCGGGTGGAACGCCTGGTGGCTCCCCTGGCTGACCACGAGGTCCACCCCAAGGACGTCCCCGGCGAGGCGGGCGATGTCCAGGGCGTCCGCCCAGTCCCACAGCCGGGGTTCGTGCCCAGCGGCAGCCGGGGAATCATGCCCCGTCAGGACGGCGGCGACGTGGAACGGCTGGTCCGGGACGCCGTCGTACAGTGCATCCAGCACCTCGTCGGCGGGCTTTGCGCCGAGCGGCGGAATGGAGGCGGTGCCCATGGTGCTGCCGGGCAGGAACACAAGCCCGGACTCGAAGATGGCGAGGTCGCGGAAGCCACGGGAGTGGTTCCGCTTGGCCACCTCGATCAGGCCCGGCAGGACGGAGGTGCGCAGGAAGCCCTGCTCTTCGCTGATGGGGTTGGCCAGCTTAAGCGCGGGCCGGGCGGCACCCTGTTCCGCCACGCCGAACGTATCGTTGGCGGCCTTGGAGACAAACGGGTACGACAGGACTTCGGTGAGACCGGCGTCGGCCAGTGCCTGGATGAGCCGGCGGCGCTGCTGCTGCAGGCGCGTCAGGCCACGCCCCGGAGGAGCGACCGGCAGCGTGGCGGGAATCTTGTCGTAGCCCACCAGCCGCGCGATTTCCTCGGACAGGTCTTCCTTGGTCTCGAGGTCGTGCCGCCAGCTCGGCGCTGTGACCGTCCAGCCGTCGCCGTGCTTTTCCACCGCGGCGCCGAGGTCCTCCAGGGCGGTCACGATCTGCTCTTCCGTGAAGTCGATGCCGATCCGGGCGGCCGCGAACGCTGCGGGAAGATCAATGGTGACGGTTTCCGGTGCGGTCCCGACGTCGGTTCCGGCGTCGTCGGCTGTGCCGCCGGCCAGTTCCACCAGGAGGTCCACGACGCGCTGGGCGGCGATGCCGGCCACGTGCCAGTCGACGCCGCGCTCGAAGCGCTTGGACGCTTCGGACGGCAGCTTGTGCCGGCGGCGGGAACGGCTGATGGACACCTCATCGAAGTGGGCCGCCTCAACCAGGATGTTCGACGTCGTATCGCCCACCTCGGTTGCCGCGCCGCCCATGACGCCGGCGATGCCGATGGCACCGGAGTCGTCGGTGATGAGCAGGTCCTCAGGATCGAGGGTGCGTTCCTTGTCATCGAGGGTGGTGATCTTCTCGCCCGCGGTTGCGCGGCGCACCACGATGTCCCCGGACAGCTTGTCCAGGTCGTAGCAGTGCGTGGGCTGGCCCAGTTCGAGCATGACGTAGTTGGAAATATCCACCGGCAGGGAGATGGAGCGGATGCCGGCCAGGCGCAGGCGTGACGCCATCCATGGCGGGGTGGGCCGGCTGGGGTCCACGCCGCGGACGGTGCGCGCCACGAAGCGGTCGCAGCCGGGCTTGCCGTAGATGGGGGCGTCGTCGTTGAGCTTGACGCCGTAGCCGCCGGACAGCACGTCAGGCGCCTGCACCTTGCTGGCGGGGTCCGTGAAGGTGGTTCCTGTGGCATGCGCGTACTCGCGCGCCGCGCCGCGGATGGAGAAGGCGTAGCCGCGGTCCGGCGTGACGTTGATTTCGGCTGCCTGGTCGTAGAGGCCCAGCAGTTCCATCGCGTCCGTGCCGATTTCCGGATCAAGGCCGATGCGGGAGAGAACCAGGATGCCGTCGTGGTCATCGCCGATGCCCAGCTCACGGACGGAGGCGATCATGCCGGCGGAAAGGTGTCCATACGTCTTGCGGGCAGAGATGCGGAAGTCACCCGGCAGGACGGCGCCCGGGAGCGTGACCACTACCTTGTCGCCTTCCACGAAGTTGTGGGCGCCGCAGATGATGCCCTGGACTCCGGAAGGGTCGATGCCCTCTCCGGTCAGGGTCTGCTCCGCGCCCTCGGGAACCACGCGGACCTGGCACCAGTTGATGGTCTTGCCGTTGGTCTGCGGTTCCTTGACGATGCTCAGGACCTGGCCCACCACGACCGGCCCCTGCAGGGTATCGGTGGGACGGTGGACGTCCTCTTCCTCGAAGCCGACCTTGACCAGTTCTTCCATGACGTCTTCGGCCGTGGCTCCGGCCGGTACCTCTGCGAATTCACGCAGCCAGGAAAGGGGGATACGCACTGTTAGATCTCCATCCCGAAGTGCTCGCTGAAACGTACATCGCCTTCGATCATGTCGCGCATGTCGCTGACCTCGTTGCGGAACATGAGGGCACGCTCGATGCCCATGCCGAAGGCAAAACCTGAATAGACATCGGGGTCGATGCCGGCAGCGCGGAGGACGTTGGGGTTGACCATGCCGCAGCCGCCCCACTCGATCCAGCGCGGACCGCCCTTGGCGCCCGGGTGGAAGATGTCCAGTTCCGCGGACGGCTCGGTGAACGGGAAGTAGTTGGGCCGCAGCCTGACCTTCGCTTCGTCGCCGAACATCTGCCGGGTGAAGTGCTCCAGGGTGCCGAGCAGGTCTGCCATGGACAGGCCCTTGTCGATGGCCAGGCCCTCGAACTGGTGGAACACCGGGGTGTGCGTGGCGTCGAGTTCATCGGTGCGGAACACCTTGCCCGGGCACAGGACGTAGATGGGCAGATCGCGTTCCAGCATGGAGCGGACCTGGACCGGGGACGTGTGCGTGCGCATGAGGAGGTGTGCCTCGGGCGGCTCCACGAAGAACGTGTCCTGCATTTCCCGTGCCGGGTGGTCCGGCTTGAAGTTGAGGGCGTCGAAGTTGAACCACTCCGATTCCACCTCCGGGCCTTCGGCGATTTCCCAGCCCATGCCCACGAAAATGTCCGAGACGCGGTCCTGCAGGGTGGACAGCGGGTGCCGGGCACCGGCACGACGACGGCGGGGTGCCGCAGTGACGTCCACAGTCTCTTCGAGGAGGATCCGTGCGTCGTTCTCGGCTTCCAGCACCGCGGTACGGTCGGCGAGCGCCTTGTTGACCCGGCCGCGGGACGCGCCCATCAGCTTCCCGGCGAGCGCCTTCTGGTCCTTGGGGAGCCTGCCGATTTCACGGTTGGCCAGGCTGAGGGGTGACTTCTCCCCCGTGTGCGCCAGCCTCACCGCCTTCAGCTCGTCAAGGGTGGCAGCACCGGCGATGGCGGTGACGGCCTGGTCTACAGCGGCGTTGATGGCGGCTTCATCCGTGGGGTTCGGGATGGCATCGCCCGGCAAAGTTTCAGTCATCTACTGTTCTTAGCTACGAGTTCGTTGGCTGCCGGCGAACAGGGCAGCCTGCACGGTTTCCCGGCGGCGCGTCCGTCACTGGCAGGTCATGGATGAATGCCCGTGGATTCCGTTCAGTAATCCCGTGCACTCAATGACCAGGGCAGGGCCAGCCGGAAAACCGGCAGCCACTGCCCTCCAGTCTAGTAGAACGCTCCGGTTACCATGGCCTCATGACATTGCGGCAGCGCCCCGGACGCGTGCAGCACCTGCGCCTGCAACACTTACGGCGTCGGCTCCTGCGCGCCCACCACCTGCGCCGGCACTCCCTGACAGCCGGCCAGCGGGCCAGGCAGGCGGCCAACCTGGCCAACGGCAGCACGCTGCTGGGCCTGGCTGTTGCCGGCGCTGCCCGTACCCGCCTGCAGCGTGGTCCGCGCGGCCTGCTCCTGGCCGCCGGTTATGGGTGGCGGTTACCGGTAGCCGGAGCATTCACCCTGGGCAACGTGGTGCTGTGCCGCTGTTCCACGGAGGCCTTGCAGGACCGGCCGGAGCTGCTGGGGCACGAGGAGAAGCACTGCTCCCAATACGCCTGGTGCCTGGGCCTTCCCTTCATCCCCCTATACCTGCTGGCCGCGGGGTGGTCGGTGCTGCGGACAGGTAATCCGGGGACGGGCAACTTCTTTGAGCGGCGGGCGGGCCTGCAAGCGGGCGGCTATCCGTTACACGGACAGCGGGCCTGGTCATGACGCCGGCCGACACCCCCTCACCCCTGCGTGATGGCAGCGTGACCGTCACAGGGTCCGGCTGGGCGGATGCCGCTCCGGATGTGGCGGTTGTTTCCATCGGCGTGGAATGCCGCCGCGATTCCGTCGAGGCTGCCTACTCTGCGGCGGGGAGCGCCCTGGCTGCCGTCACAGCAGCACTCCGCGGGCAAGGCGTTGCCCCTGCGGACCTGCGGACGGCCGGGCTGAACGTCAGGGCAGACCTGGTGTGGCGGGAGGGCGAAGGCCAGCGGGTCGCAGGGTATGTCGCTGCCAGCACCCTTGCTGTGCAGCTGCGGGATGTATCGGCGGCTTCGCGGATGATTTCCGATGCCACTGCTGCCGGTGGCAATGACGTCCGGCTCAACGGCCTGACCTTCTCAATTTCGGATCCGTCCGCGGTGAAAGAGCGTGCCCGCGCAGCCGCGTGGGAGGACGCCAGGGCCGCTGCCGCACAGTACGCCGCCCTTGCCTCCGCCACGCTGGGCAGTGTCCTGTCCGTGTCCGAGCTGCCGACGGGGCAGGGCACCGTCCCCGTGGCCGGGATCCAGCGCCTGGCCGCGGCGGAAAGCGTGTCCGTGGAGCCGGGGGAAAGCCGTGTGGACGCAGCCGTCACTGTGGTGTGGGAGCTCATAGCCGGGCAGTAGCGGGCCGGGCCACCTTGACATTCATTCGAACATGTTTTCGAATGAATGCATGAGATGGGACGCGCAGGCACTGCTGCAGCCACCCGGGGACGGCTCTGCTGCCACCCCCGCACTACTTCCGCTTGCCGGCCTGGTCCGTTCCGTCACCACACCGGAGTTTGCGGGCATCACCTTTCACGAAGTCACCGCTAAATCTGTGCTGAACAGGGTGCCGGCCGGTTCGAAGATGCCGTTTGAGTGGACCGTGAATCCCTACCGCGGCTGCAGCCACGCCTGCGTTTACTGCTTTGCGCGCAAGAGCCACACCTACCTCGATTTTGACGCCGGCCTGGACTTCGACAGCCAGGTGGTGGTCAAGGTCAACGCGGCCGAAGTCCTGCGCAAAGAGTTGGCCAAGCCCTCCTGGACGCGGCCGCAGGTGGCGCTGGGAACCAACACCGACCCCTACCAGCGTGCGGAGGGAAGGTACCGGCTGATGCCCGGCATCATTGCTGCGCTGGCTGACTCCGGCACTCCCCTCTCCATCCTGACCAAGGGTACGCTGCTGGCGCGGGACATACCTTTGCTGAAGAGCGCGGCAGCACAGGTCCCTGTGGGCCTTGGCATTTCACTGGCGATGACGGACGAGGCCCTTTCCGAGGCCATAGAACCGGGCACGCCGGGTCCGCGGGCCCGGCTCAAGCTCGTGTCCAGGCTCCGGGAGGCGGGTCTTCCGTGCGGCGTCATGGCGATGCCCATCCTGCCGTGGCTCTCGGACAGCGACGAAGCCCTTGACGCACTTTTCGCGTCGCTGGCCGCAGCCGGCGCCACCGGCGTCAGCGCGGGCGCCCTGTACCTCAAACCCGGCACCCGGGAATGGTTCATGAAGTGGATTGCCGCAAACCATCCCGGGCTGGCTGGCCGCTACCGCCGCCTCTACGGGTCAGGCTCCTACGCGTCCAAGGAGTACAGAACCTGGCTGGCGGGCAAGGTGCGCTACTTCAAGGCGCGGCACGGCTTCGCCTTCTCGTCCGGGTTCAGCCACCGGGACCTTGATCCCCGCGAGGAGGAAGCCGGGTACCCCGCAGGCATCATCCCCGAAGCACGGCAGGGGCACGGTGAAGGCAATTCCGCCCCGCACGGTGGTGCTGCGGGCGCTCAGCAGGCCCTCTTCTAGTTCAGCGTCCTTCGGCCGGAACGGCCAGGGATGCGAGCAATGCGCGGACAATCGGGAAATCCGCCGGTATCCACGGCAGCGCCAGGACGGCATCCGGGCCGTCCAGGGGCAGCCAGCGCAACTGGTCATGGTCCTCCAGCGGACGGGGCTCCCCGGAGGTAATCTCTGCAGTCCAGACGCGCATGGCGGCACGGTCGTTCAGCGGCCAGCCGCCGGGCCCGTCAGCAGGAAGCTCCGTCCCGAGGCGGACAACGACGCCGAGCTCCTCCAGCAGCTCCCGCCGGAGAGCGCTCTCGGGTTCCTCTCCGGGCTCCACCTTGCCACCGGGGAACTCCCACAGGCCCGCCAACTTTTCCGGGGCATTGCGCCGCGCCACCAGCAGCATGGACGGCTGGTCCAGCCGGTCCACCACTGCACCGCCCACCACCTGTATCAGTTCAGTCACCGGTCCAGTCTATGGGGGACAATGGGAACACCGGCCGGGCTTCCCGGGGAATATCCGTCCCCCGGAGGCAGTTGACCAAGTCCGGGCCCGTGGTCATCCGGGCCGTGCAGCCCCACCGTCGTGGCATTGTTTCTTCCATCAGCAATCCACTTCGGAAAGCAGGCTTATGAGCAGCGCCACCCAAACGTCCACGGCAGGCCCCCTGACCTCCCGCAACCTGGCGCTCGCGATTATCTCGCTGGCCATGGGCGGCGTCGGCATCGGTGTTACCGAGTTCACCATGATGGGCCTGCTGAAAGAGGTGGAACAGGGGCTGGGCATCAGCACGCCGGAGGCCGGCCATCTGATTTCCGCCTACGCCCTGGGCGTGGTGGTGGGCGCGCCGCTGCTGGCTGCTGTTGGTGCGCGGCTGCCGCGCAAACAGCTCGCCCTGGGCCTGTTGCTTTTCTTCACGGTGGCAAACCTGACGTCGTTCGTGGCTCCCGACTACGGCACCATGCTGGTGTCGCGCTTCGCCGCCGGCCTTCCGCACGGCGCGTTCTTCGGTGTTGCGGCGGTCATCGCTGCGTCCCTCGTTCCGCCCACCCGCCGCGGCTGGGCGATTTCGATGGTGATGGCCGGACTGAGCATCTCCAACGTGGTGGGCGTACCCTTCGCCACCTGGCTCGGGCAGACCTATGGCTGGCGGCTGCTGTTCGTCCTGGTCGGTTTTATCGGACTGCTGACCCTGGCGATGGTCTGGCGCTTTGTGCCCTTCCAGGCTGCCCACCCCGATGCGAGCATCAGGCGTGAGCTCGGCGCTTTGAAGCGGCTGCAGGTGTGGCTGGCCATCCTCATCGGCGTGGTGGGCTTTGGCGGCTTCTTTGCCACCTACACCTACATCGCCCACACCATGACCACGGTGGCCGGGATCCCGTCATCGCTGATTCCCCTGGTGGTGGCCCTGTACGGCCTGGGCATGGTGGCCGGCAACATCGTGGGCGGAAGGCTCGCCGACAAGTCGGTCATGGGAACCCTGTACAGGGTTCTGCCCGCCATTGCGGTTGCCCTGGTGGTCTATGCCGTGGCGGTGCACTGGCCGTGGTCGGCACTGGTCATGGTGTTCGTGGTGGGCGCCTCCGGGTCCATGCTGATCCCGGCACTGCAGACCCGGCTGCTGGATGCCTCCCCCGATGCCCCGTCGCTGGCATCCTCACTGAACCACGCGGCGCTGAATGTCGCCAATGCCCTGGGCGCTTTCCTCGGCGGCCTCGTCATCGCCCTCGGGTGGGGCTACGTGGCTCCCGCGCTGGTAGGTGCCGTCCTGGCGGTCCTGGGCTTCGGCGTCGCCGTCCTCAGTGGCGTGTTGGAACGCCGGCAGCTGCTGAAGGCTTGAGTCCCTGTTCCGGCGTGCGCGGCAAAGGGTGGGGTTCGCTGACCTAACGGTCTTCCAGCGCGGAAGTACGCTGCAGGTCAGGCTCCAGGTAGATCACGCGCGCTATGGGGACAGCCGCGCGGATCCGTGCCTCCGTGGCGTCGATCTCCGTGGCAATCTGCTCCCCCGTGGAGGACCTGCTGACGGCGATCTTGGCCGCCACCAGGAGTTCTTCCGGCCCCAGGTGCAGCGTCTTGAGGTGGATCAGCCGGCCGCCGTCGGACTCAATGGCGGCCGTGATCTTTTCGACGTCCTGCCGTGTGGCGGACTCCCCCACGAGCAGCGACTTCGTTTCCAGCGCCAGCACCACAGCGATGGCAACCAGCAGCAGGCCGATCATGGCCGTTCCCGCGGCATCCCACAGGCCGTTGCCGGTCAGGAGCGTCATGCCTACGCCGATCAGGGCGAACGCCAGGCCCAGCAGGGCGCCGAAATCCTCGAGCAGGATCACCGGGAGCTCCGGCTCCTTGGCGCTGCGGACGAACTTCACCCAGGACTGGGAGCCGCGGGAGTGGTTCGATTCACGGATCGCCGTCCGGAAGGAGAAGCCCTCGGCCAGGATGGCCCCCACCAGGACAGCCAGCGGAACCCACCAGAAACCCCCTTCGATCGCGTGCGGATCGCGGAACTTTTCCCAGGCTTCGAACAGCGCAAAGAGGCCACCGACACTGAACAGCACGATGGAGACGATGAAGGCATAGATGTACCGCTCACGTCCGTACCCGAAAGGGTGCTGGGGGCTGGCCGCCCGCTGCGACTTCTTGCCGCCCACCAGCAGCAGGAGCTGGTTTCCGGAATCGGCCACCGAGTGGATTGCCTCGGCGAGCATCGACGACGACCTGGTGAGGAAGTAGGCAACGAACTTCAATGCCGCGATGGACAGGTTGGCGGCCAGCGCCGCAATGATCGCTTTGTTTCCGCCATGTGCAGCCACGGTGGCGCCCTCCAGGGTTCGGGATAGTCGCATCACAGGTCCGGCTTCGTTTTCCGGCCATGCATACCGTACCCGAGGTGCGCCCCCGCATGCGGCAGGCACAAGAGCCGGACCTGCTGACTTTGCGGGCCCGTTATGTTAGCTTGAGCCTCATCGGGACCATCACGTTCCCGTGAATATATGAGGAGGAAACATGGGTTTTCTTGCTTGGATTATTCTCGGCCTGATCGTTGGGGCCATTGTTAAAGCCGTCATGCCCGGCCGGGTCGGCGGCGGTTGGGTCACCAGCCTGGTTCTGGGTGTGGTGGGCGCCATCGTAGGTGGCTGGATTGGCAGCCTCCTGTTCAACCGGGGCGATCTTGGCTTCTTCGACCTCGGAACCTGGATTCTCGCTATTGTTGGCGGCTTGGTGGTCGCCGGCATCTACGGAGCAATCACGGGCCGCGGCAAGGCAACCCGCGCGCCCTAGAAGGCACCGTTAGCGGAATCTGCCGCTATCCAGGGCCCCGGATCTTCCGGGGCCTTTACTTTTGTTCCGAGGCACCATGACTTTGTTCCGAGGCAACAGGCGTCAGTTGCGCTGGGACCTGGCACTCGCATACAGGCAGACGGTGGCAGCCGTTCCCAGGTTCAGGCTTTCGGCGGCTCCGTAGACGGGCACGGCCACCCGGTGGTCAGCCAATTCAAGCTCGGCCGCGGAAAGCCCCTGCGCTTCGTTGCCGAACAGCCAGGCAGTAGGCCCTCCGAGGTCGTACACCGAATCGGGGCCGGAGCCCGTCAGCCGGCGCCTGGCGTTTTCGTCCTGGAGGGCATCCAGGTTCAACGACCCGTACCCGTCAGCAGCCAGGATGCCTATCCCGCGCGCCTTGCACGCCTCCACGAGGTCGGCAACTTCAGCGCCCAGGACCACGGGCAAGTGGAACAGCGAACCCGCCGTGGAGCGGACCGCCTTGGGGTTGTAGATGTCAACGCTGGACCCGGTCAGCACCACTGCGTCAGCACCCGCGGAATCAGCGGCGCGGAGCACCGTCCCGGCGTTTCCGGGGTCACGCACCTGGCACAAGACGGCAATCAGGCGGGGACCGGCGTCGAGCACCGACTCCAGCGACACATCAACGAACCTGCAGACGGCGATGATGCCCTGCGGATTGACAGTGTCTGCCATGGCTGCCAGGACTTCATCCGTGGCCAGCCAGGCGTTTGTTCCCTCAGCAAGTTCCTCGAACTCCGGAAAGCGGTCCAGGCATGTCTCGCTGGCATACACATCGGTGACCACGCCCGGGGAACCCGCTGCAAGCCGCTCCTGGTGGAGCCTCAGGGCTTCGCGCACCGACTGCGGGCCTTCGGCCAGGAAGTGACCGCGCTTTAAACGGGCCGGGCGCCCTGCAAGTTTCGCCACGTCACGCACCCGATCGGCTCGGGGATTGGACAGTGGGGAATCTTGCGGGCGCCCGGTTTTGTTCATACAAGAACTCTAGTGGCTGGTGCCACCGGCTCCTGAACCGCCCTGGGGGGCAGCGGGTTGCTTACTCGGCAGCAGCCTCGGCGGCGACAGCCTTCTTGCGCGTGGCCGGCTTCTTCGCAGCCTTGGGGGCAGCGGCAGCCTGGACAGCGGGAGCGGAGGTGTCAGCAGGCAGGGAGTCCTTGGCAACCTTGACCAGCGCAGCGAAGGCGTTGGCGTCGGAGACGGCCAGTTCAGCCAGCATGCGGCGGTCAACCTCGACCTCAGCGGCCTTCAGGCCCTGGATCAGGCGGTTGTAGGTCAGGCCGTTGGCGCGGGAAGCCGCGTTGATGCGCTGGATCCACAGGCGGCGGAAGTCGCCCTTCTTCTTCTTGCGGTCGCCGTAGCTGTACACAAACGAGTGCAGCAGCTGCTCTTTGGCCTTGCGGTACAGGCGTGAACGCTGTCCACGGTAGCCCTTTGCGCGTTCAAGGATAACCCGGCGCTTCTTGTGGGCGTTGACCGCCCTCTTCACACGTGCCACGTGCGTACTCCTTCGAAAATCTGATCCCAAGCATCTGTCACCGGATGTTCCGGTGGCCTGAGAAGGCTTTTTGGCAATTGACCGGCTACCGGACGGCAGTCAGCCAGGAAACTTGGAAATTAGATGCCGAGCATCTTCCGGATGACCTTGGCGTCGCCCTTGAAGACGATCTTGTCGCCGGCGAGGCGGCGGGTCAGCCTGGAGGACTTGTGCTCGAGGTAGTGGCGGCGGTTGGCCTGCTGGCGGCGCAGCTTGCCACTGCCGGTCAGCTTGAAGCGCTTCTTAGCACCGCTGTGGGTCTTCATCTTCGGCATGGAAACCGATCTCCTTACGTATCCGCAGGCTATGCCTGCAGCTCTATCGCGCAGCCGCCCGGGGGGCGGCCTGCTGGTTGCTGTCTGCCGATGGCCGGGGCCGTCGGCAGCTGTGGACTAAGTGGTCTTCTTACCCGACGGCTTAGGTGCTGCCTTCGGGGCAGGACGTGCGGCCGGCTTCGGTGCAGCAGGCCTGGCCACGGGCTTCGGCGGAGCCGGAACAGCTGCAGGCTTCGGAGCCGCCACCGGCTTGGGCGCCGGGGCCGCAGCCTTGGGGGCTTCCTGCGCGGGAGCCTCCTGCTTGGGCGCCGGGGCCGCAGCCTTGGGGGCTTCCCGCTTGGGAGCCTCCTGCTTGGGCGCCGGGGCCGCAGCCTTCGGAGCCTCCCGCTTGGGAGCTTCCTGCTTCGGGGCCTCCTGCTTGGGAGCTTCTTCGGCAGCCTTGGCCGGAGCCTCGGCAACGGCCTCTTCGGGTGCTTCCGCAGTTGCCTGCTCAGCTTCGGCCGGCGCTTCCGCCTCGGTGGAAATAGTGAAGCCCTCGGGCAGCAGATCCGCCAGCGACTGGGTCATGGGAGCATCGTCCTTGCCGGACGTGTCCACCCGTCCCGCAGCCTTGGCTTCATTCTCGGCCTTGGCATCGGCGCGCTGGGTGGCCCGGCGGGCCTCCGCCTTCGCTTCTGCCTTGTTCTTCAGCGGACCAACCACCATGACCATGTTGCGGCCGTCGATGCGGGGGCTGGACTCAACCACGCCGACTTCAGCGACGTCATCGGCGAAGCGCTGGAGCAGGCGGATGCCCATCTCCGGACGCTGCTGCTCACGGCCGCGGAACTGGATCATGGCCTTGACCTTGTCCCCGGCGCCGAGGAAGCGCAGTGCGTGCCCGCGCTTGGTCTCGTAGTCGTGGGTGTCGATCTTCAGGCGGAAGCGGATTTCCTTCAGAACGGTGTTCGTCTGGTTCTTCCGGGCTTCACGTGCCTTGACGGCGGCTTCGTACTTGTACTTGCCGAAGTCCATCAGCTTGCACACCGGAGGCTTCGCCTGAGGTGCAACTTCAACGAGATCAAGGTCAGACTCGGCAGCCAGACGGAGGGCATCCTCAATACGGACGATTCCTACCTGTTCACCTGCAGGGCCGACCAGCCGCACCTCGGGGACGCGGATACGCTCATTGATTCTTGGCTCGCTAATGTTAAAGCTCCTGTTTTTGTCGTTGTATCCCGGCAAATAGAGAAGGCCCCCAATTGCCGGAGCAATCGAAGGCCTCATGTCAGGTTGGTGCTGCCGGGCCCGGGACGGGCCTGCATGCACTGATTCGGCGAACTGCCGGACCAATGCCCAACCGTGTACCCGGCAACCTTGCGTTCCACAGGGTCCTGGCGGAACCTCGGAACAACGGCTGACGCGGGTGGGAGAGAACTCCGCTTGCAAACTGCATGCCATTCTACAGAGAAAATTCCCGTCAGCGCCGAACAGCACTGCTGGGAACCTGGCCTGTGAGGGCAATCTCTGAAATAACGACATCCAGTCGGTCTGTGTCAAGCTTACCAGTATGAGCACCCCAGACAGTAATTCATACGTTTTCGAGCCTGCCCAGGGCAGCGCCGGCAACTCCGCCGACGTGTCCCAGCAGGTCCGGGACATCTCCGAAGTTCCGGCCATCGAGGTCATCACCACCGCTGCCGTCCACCTGATGTCCGCCGCCGCCGTCAAGCTCGGCCTGGCCGCAGAAGAGAACGCCGCCGACCTGAAGGACCTGGACGAGGCCCGCAAACTCATCACCGCCCTTGCCGGGCTGGTGACGGCCGCCGCTCCGGAAATCGGATCGCAGCACGCAGGTCCCTTGCGCGACGGCCTCCGCTCCCTGCAGCTGGCGTTCCGTGAAGAGTCGCTGATCCCGGACGCTCCGGGCAAGGGTCCGGGCGAAAAGTTCACGGGCGCAGTCAACTAGCCCAGAACTCCCCCACACAGCGCGCGACGGCGGGGCGACCTTAGGGGGTCGTCCCGCCGTCGTGCTTTAAGAACCCGCGCCGCAGGACGTTGGGCAGGTGGGCGGGCCTTCGAGTGGGCCTGCGCCCGCCGGCCCCAAAGCTCCAGACGGGTTGTCCGGTCAGGCCTTGACCTGGCGGCGCCGGCGCTGCTGCAGGAGCAGTCCCGCAAGGCACAGGATGACACCGGCCACCCCTACGGACACGAAGCCGCCGGAGGGGCCTGTGCTGTCAATGAAGACGCCCGCCAAGGGTGAACCAAAGGCCACCCCTGCGGTCAGCGCAGACCCGTACCAACCCATCGCTTCGCCCCGGCGCTCTTCGGACACAAGATCGGCCACCTTCTCCGAGGCAGCGGACAGCACCGGCGCGCACAGGAGCCCGGGCAGGATGGACAGCAGGGCGAGTGTCCAGGTTCCGGACGCGAAACCCATGGGAATGGTGAACGCGGCCATGCCCAGCAGCAGCAGGATGGGCGGGACAGGCCGGTGCATGGCGCCGTAGACCAGGCCGCCCACCACGGATGCCGCACACCAGAACAGGAACACGATTCCGATCTCGCCTTGATGCCCGCCGATCTCCAGGGCCGCCACGATGCCCACGTCACTGCCGCTGAGAACCATGCCGGCACCCGCGGCGACGGCAAAGACCGCCCCCACCGCAGGTGTAAACCAGGCGAAGCTGTGCGCCACCCTGCCCCTGACACCGGGAGCACGCTCCGCCCCGGCTGGCAGCAGGTCCGCGGCGGCTTCCTGCAGGTGGGCGGGTGCAGCCGAGACCACGGCGATTTCTGCTGCGTGCTGCTCGTCCTCAACGCATTCAGCGGTTTGTTCCGGGCTGCGGGTGGGCGGGTTGAACCAGATCAGGAACAGCCCGGCCAGGGACGTGGACAGGCCCACGACCGTGAGACCCGCCGTCGTGTGCCCGCTCGTTGCCACCACGGCGCCGGCCGCGGGCCCGATCATGAACACCATCTCGGTGCTGATGGCATCCAGGGCAAAAGCGGTGCGCCTCTGCTTGCCGTCGGCCAGGACACCCAGGGACTGGCGCACCACGCTGAAGATGGGCAGGGTCAACAGGCCGCCGACGAACACCAGCGGCAGGAGCCACTGGTAGGACACGTGCGGAACGATGGACCAGATGACCGCTTCGGAGATGACGGACGGGACCAGTGCACGCCGGAGGCCGACGGTGTCCACCCGGCGCCCGCGCCACGGTGCCCCGACAGCTATACCGATCGTCATCACGGCGGCTGCGGCACCGGCAGCGGCGTATCCCTGGCCCAGGGTGAGGACGATGTGCAGGGTCAGCAGCACGCCCGCCGCAGAATGTGGAATGCGGGCAACCATGCCCACCAGCAAAAGCCTCCGGATAGGCCGGACGGCCAGCAGCTCCCGGTACAGCGCGAAGTTCACGAAAAAGGTTCCTTACGTATGCCTCAGGAACCCGGGGCAGCCCCGCTCCTGACAACTAGCCTGTGGCGCGCCGCAGCTTGACCTCGAGCGAATCGACCCGCTCCCCAAACAATACATTCCGGGACCACTCGGCCTGCAGCGCAGCCACCAGGCGCTGCACGCCTGAGGCGTCCAACCCGTCCTCAAGGTAGAGCACCACTTGCAGTTCCGGCCCCGCGCCGCCACCCGGCAACACGGTCCCGTCGGCTGCCCGGGCAGCCACTCCCCTGCCCGGCAGGAGCTCGATCCGGCGGACAGTTGGGAACGCAGCGGCGGCAGCACCCATCTCGGCCGCCAGTTCCTCGTCGGCGTAGGAGGGCAGCCAGGGCTGCTGCTGGGCCAGCGCCCACACGGCCGGCCGGCGAACCACGAAAGTGACATCTGCGCCCGGGTCCAGGACCACAAGTTCGGCACCCTCCGCCACGGCGGACAGCGCAGCGCGTGCCGCGTAGACAGCCACCGGGCGGGCATCGGGGTGCCAGGCGCTCAGGGCCTCCGTTGACGTGAAGGCCGGCAGCGCGGTCCTGCCGTCGGCGGCTTTGAGCGTTACCAGCGCCATGTCTGCCTGCTTGTCGGCATGCAGGCCGTGGTCAGACTCCGCTTCTTCCGCCAGCTGGGCCACGATGGGGATGAAGACCCGCGCCGTCGCCAGGGACGCCACGACGGCAGCTTCGTCGCCGGTTCCCCCACGCAAGCCCGCGACGGCGGCGCGGTAGCCTGCGTTGGCCGTACCGTCGTCGTCCTCGAAATTGTGGATCTTCGCGTCGTCGCCGGCGAGGCTGCGGCCCGCCCAGGGCTGGCCCGCGGAGTCGGTCGCGCCGCCGGCTCCTGCCAGCGCCGCGGCGATATGGCCGGGAAGGTGGCGGGGAGCGGGGGCGCCTGAATCTTTGCTGGCCATCGCGTCGGGTTCCGGCAGCCTAGCGGCGGCCGGCCACGTCGAGGGCTTCGGGCAGGGTGAAGGCGCCGGCATAGAGGGCCTTGCCCACGATGGCACCTTCGACGCCCAGCGGGACCAGGGAGCGCAGGACCTTGAGGTCATCGAGGCTGGAGATGCCGCCGGACGCGATGACGGGTTTGCCGGTCTTCTCCACCATCTGGCGCAGCAGTTCAACGTTGGGCCCCTGCAGGGTGCCGTCCTTGGTCACGTCGGTGACCACGTAGCGCGAGCAGCCTGCATCCTCGAGGCGGGCCAGGACGTCCCAGAGGTCCCCGCCTTCCTTGGTCCAGCCCCGGCCGGCCAGGGTGGTTCCGCGGACGTCGAGTCCGACGGCGATCCTGTCACCGAAGCGCTCGATGGCGCGGCGCGTCCACTCCGGGTTCTCCAGCGCGGCGGTGCCGAGGTTAACCCGTGCGACGCCGAGGCCAAGTGCGGCTTCGAGGGTTTCATCGTCCCGGAGTCCGCCGGAGAGCTCCACCTTGATGTCCAGCTGCCCCACCACCTCGCGGAGCAGTTCGGCGTTGGAGCCGCGGCCGAAGGCGGCGTCCAGGTCCACGAGGTGCACCCATTCGGCGCCCTGCTGCTGCCAGTTCAGCGCAGCCTCCAGCGGGGTTCCGTAGCTGGTTTCACTGCCGGCCTCACCCTGGACCAGCCGCACGGCCTGGCCGTTGACGACGTCGACGGCGGGCAGCAGTTCAAGTACCGGCAGATCGTTTGCGGTGGTCATCTTCATCCTTGATGTTGTGGGTGGGGTGTCGGGCTGCCGGCACAGTGCCGGCGCGCGTCAGTGGCCGGACTCGTTGGCCAGGATGCCTGTCAACCGGCCGGGAGGGTCAGCAGGTAGGCGGCGAGCAGGGACATGCCTGCCAGGACGTAGAACGAAACCTGGGTCCACAGGGGCTTGTGCTGCTGCCGGAAGGACAGGGCACCGCCCACCAGCAGGCCGGCCAGTCCCATCAGGACGATGGACCACATTCAGGCGCCGCCACTAGCGTCGCCGCTGCCGGTTTCCGTGGGCCGGCGCAGCGCGTCCACCCAGTTGCGCAGCAGCCGCGCGCCGGCATCGCCTGACTTCTCAGGGTGGAACTGCGTGGCGCACAGCGGCCCGTTTTCGACGGCAGCGATAAAGGGTGCGCCGTGTTCGGACCACGTCACCAGCGGAGGGGCCATCAGCGGCTGAATGACGTCGAAGTTCCATTCCTGCACGCCGTAGGAATGGACGAAGTAGAACCGCTCGCCTTCCACTCCGGCGAAGAGCTTTGAACCCTCCGGCACCTTGACGGTGTTCCAGCCCATGTGCGGAACGACGTCGGCCGGCAGCATCTCGACTTTCCCGGGCCATTCGCCGATGCCCTCAGCCTCGGTGCCATGCTCGACGCCGGCCTCGAAAAGTACCTGGAGGCCCACGCAGATCCCCAGGACGGGGCGGCCGCCGGCCACCCGGCGGCCGATGAGCCTGATGCCATCCACGGCTTTGAGCTCGCGCATGACCGTCTCGAAGGCGCCGACGCCGGGAACCACCAGGCCGTCCGCGTTCAGGACATCCTCGGGCTTGGCGCTGAGGATGACCTCTGCACCGGCCCGCTCGAGGGCGCGCACGGCCGACCGGACGTTGCCGGAACCGTAATCCAGCACCGTCACGGTGGGCTTGCCCTCCGGGGAAGCGGGCTTGCGTGATGCGGACGGGTCGATGATGGCACCGTCCTTCAGGATCTGGCCGCTCACAGGGCACCCTTGGTGGACGGAATGCCCTCAACCCGGGGATCGGGTTCGACGGCTGCACGCAGGGCACGGGCGAACGCCTTGAACTGGGCTTCCACAATGTGGTGGGGGTCCCGTCCGGCGATGACGTTCATGTGCAGGCAGATGCCTGCGTGCAGGGTGATGGCCTCAAAGACGTGGCGGGTGAGGGAGCCAGTGAAGTGGCCGCCGATCAGGTGGTATTCCTGGCCGGCGGGCTCGCCGGCGTGCACCAGGTAAGGGCGCCCGGAGACGTCCACCACGGCGTTGGCCAGGGCCTCGTCCAGCGGGACGGTGGCTTCGCCGAACCGGCGGATGCCGGCCTTGTTGCCCAGGGCGGTCCGCAGCACCTCGCCGAAGGTGATGGCAACGTCCTCCACGGTGTGGTGGACGTCGATGTGGGTGTCTCCCGTGGCTTTGACCGTCATGTCGATCAGCGAGTGCTTGCACAGTGCCGTGAGCATGTGGTCGTAGAACGGCACGGAAGTGTCGATGTCCGAGACGCCCGTACCGTCCAGGTTGATTTCCACGAGCACGGACGACTCGCTGGTGGCACGCTCCATGCGTGCGGTCCGGGCTGCGTCCGCGTTCGGTCCGGTGGAAGTCATGGTCAGGTGTCCTTTGTGGCAGTAAGGGGTGGTCAGGGCGTCCAGCGCCGGTTCTTCAAGTCTAGGCGGGAAGGGCCGGCTGGCCGGCAAGGATGCTTTCCAGGGAGGTGAGGAAGGCTGTGGTTTCCGTCTCAGTGCCGGCAGTAACCCGCAGGTGCCCCGGGATACCGACGTCGCGGATCAGCACACCCGCGTCCAGCAGTTCCTGCCAGACCTGGTGCGGATTCTCCAGTCCGCCGAAGAACACGTAGTTGGAGTCGGATGCCGCCGGCTTGAGGCCCATGCGGGTCAGCTCGGACACGATGCGGTCGCGCTGCTTCTTGATGTCCTCGACGTCAGCCATGAGGGCTTCGCGGTGCTGCAGGGCCGCCAGGGCGGTTGCCTGGGTGATGGCCGACAGGTGGTACGGGAGCCGGACCAGGCGCAGCGCGTCGGTTACTTCCGGGGCGGCTGCCATGTATCCGAGCCGGGCGCCGGCCAGCGCGAATGCCTTGCTCATGGTGCGGGAAACGATCAGCCGCTCCCGCCCGGGCAGCAGCGTCAGGGCGCTGAGCGTGCCGTCGTGGGCAAACTCGTGGTAGGCCTCATCCACGATCACGATGGCCTGGCTTTCGGCGCCGGCTTTGTAAACCGCTTCCACCACGTCCAGCCCGAGGCCGGTGCCGGTGGGGTTGTTCGGTGAGCACAGGAAAACGATGTTGGGCTTCAGTTCCCGGACCTGGCGGGCGGCCGATTCGGCGCTGAGGCCGTACCCGTCCTCACGCTCGCCCTTGATGTAGCCGGTGTCCGTGCCGCTGGCAAGCAGGGGGTACATGGAGTACGTGGGCGGGAAGCCGAGGGCCGTGCGCCCCGGACCGCCGAATGCCTGAAGGATCTGCTGGAGCACTTCGTTGGAGCCGTTGGCGGCCCATACGTTGGCCTCGTCGAGGCCGTGTCCCAGATACTCGGCAAGGGCCTTGCGGAGCTCGGTGAACTCCCGGTCCGGGTAGCGGTTCAGGCCGATGGCAGCCTCCGCGACCGCCGCCGTGATGGCGGCTGTGACGTCGGCCGGGACACCATGGGTGTTCTCGTTGACGTTGAGGAGGATGGGCACATCCAGCTGCGGGGCACCGTAGGGCGTGATGCCCCGGAGGTTGCTGCGGAGAGGAAGCCGGTTCAGGCGTTCAAGCTGGTCATTCACCTGAACAGTTTAGTGGGAGGTGCGGTCGCCCGAAAATGTGACGGTCCGCGCCTACCCATGCAACGTCGGCTCTGGGCAGCACACCTGCTGTTCCGGGACTTCGATACAGCCAGGGAGACGTGCCGCGAACCATTCCTAGCGTGTGGGGATGTACAGCTGCTGTCCCGGGAGAATCTTCCCGGCGGACAGGTTGTTGAGCTGCACGATATCTGCCACGACGTCCCTGGCGTCCCGCTCGGGCGCGAGGTCGGAAGCGATCCCCCACAGCGACTCACCCGGCTGCACGGTGACCGTGACGGTGGGGGTCACGGTCAGGTCCGCTGCGGAGTCGGAGGCCTTGGCCGGTGAGTTGAAGAAGCCGGCCAGTGACAGCAGGAGCGCTGCCAGCAGCACCAGGGGAATCCCGATCAGGACAATCTTGCCCCGCCGCGTGAGGCGCAGTGGTGGCAGCGGCGCCTGCTGGGCCCGTGCACCGTTGCCGTGAACGTCGAAACCGTGTGACCTGAAAGCGGATGTAGCTGACATGACCTTAGCCCTCCTGGACCGTACTGCGTCTGTTGGTGTTGCCTGCTGGTGCCGCCCCATGGTGCTGCCTGACCGGCTCCGTGTTCGAACGGCTGCTCGCCTTGTTAGAACACATATTCGAATACTGCTTGATTCAGTTTTAGCACCTATGGACGAACAATGTCGAGACTCGCTAGAACAAATGTTTGAAAAAGCCATGTGGCTGACCTACGTTTGGAGGCAGGAACATCCACTCCTGAAGTTGATCAGCAGGGTCTGACATTGACGGCGGGAACACTTAGTCCGGTGCAGTTGAAAGCCCGGTGGCAACCGAAAGGCAACGGCGAACATGGCAGCAGCAGCCACCGGGGGCAGGGCGACCTCGCAGCCGAAAAGGACAGCCAAGGGCTTGACGCCGCGGCAGAAGAAAATCCTCGAGACCATCCAGCGTTCGGTCAACGTCAACGGCTACCCGCCGTCCATGCGCGAGATTGGGGACACCGTGGGGCTGGCCAGCCTCTCGAGCGTCACCCACCAGCTCTCGCAGCTGGAAAAGCTGGGCTACCTGCGGCGTGATCCGAAGCGGCCCCGGGCCATGGAAGTCCTGATGCCGCTGACCCTCGACGGCGGGACCACCGGCAGGGCGGCCAGGCAGGCAGCGGAACCCGCGGCTGCGGCCTCCACGGGCATCACAGCGTCCGTCACGGAGTTGCCCACCGCGCTGGACACGGCCATGGTGCCCCTCGTCGGCCGCATCGCCGCCGGCGGCCCCATCCTCGCGGACCAGGTGGTGGAAGACGTTATGCCGCTCCCCCGCCAGCTGGTGGGCCAGGGCGAACTGTTTATGCTGAAGGTGGCCGGTGATTCCATGGTGGACGCCGCTATCTGCGACGGCGACTGGGTGGTGGTCCGGCGCCAGGCGGATGCCGCGAACGGCGACATTGTTGCCGCGCTCCTGGACGACGAAGCCACGGTCAAGACGTTCCGCCAGCGGGACGGCCACACGTGGCTGCTGCCCCAGAACACGCAGTACGAACCGATCCTTGGCGACCATGCCACCATCATGGGCAAGGTGGTTTCGGTCCTCCGCTCGCTGTAGCGTGGCCGCCGTCAACAACAGGCCACAGCAGTCCAGCCAATAAGGGAGGCGCCGTTCCGGGGAACGGCGCCTTCCTTATTGGGGTTTTCAAATGGTGCCTACGGCGTTTCCCCGGCCAGCCTCTCCAAGGCCGCGATCGCCGTCGTGCGGTCCGTCGTGGCCCAGAAGGGCGGCAGGGCGCCGCGCAGGAACCCGGCGTAGCGTTCCGTGGCCAGGCGGGAATCGAGGACCGCCACTACGCCCTTGTCGCCGGTGGAGCGGATCAGCCTGCCGGCGCCCTGGGCCAGCCGGATGGCGGCATGGGTGGCCGAGACGGACATGAAGCCGTTGCCGCCTGCCTGCGCCACGGCCCGGGAGCGGGCGGTCATGAGGGGGTCGTCCGGGCGGGGGAAGGGGATCCGGTCGATGACCACCAGGCGGCAGGAAACCCCTGGGACGTCAACGCCCTGCCAGAGCGACATGGTGCCGAACAGGCACGTATCCGGTTCGTCTGCGAACTGCTTGACGAGGGCCGTCATGGTGGAGTCGCCCTGGCACAGGACCGTCATGCCCAGCTTGGGCCGGAGTGCTTCGGCCGCCTCTTCGGCTGCCCGCCGTGAGGAGAACAGGCACAGCGCCCCGCCGTTCGAGGCGCGGATGAGTGCCTCCAGCTCTGCAAGCGATTCGGGTGACGCACCACGGCCCGGCTTGGGCAGGTGCCCGGCCACGTACAGGATCCCCTGCTTGGGATAGTCGAACGGCGAGCCGACGTCGATCCCGGTCCAGGCCGGCGCCCCTTCGCCCACGAGGCCCAATCCCCCGGCGGCGGGCTCGAAGGCAGAACCGATGGCCAGGGTTGCGGACGTCAGGACCACTGTATGCCCGGCGAAGAGCCCCTCACGCAGCCTCCCGGCCACGGACAACGGCGCGATATTGACCAGCGCAGGAGCACTGTCGTCAGGTTGGGTATAGCCCTGGCCGGGATCGAAGGTTCCGGCGCGCGAGATCCACACGACCTCGCGGTTCTCCTTTGCCGCCAATAGCCGTTCGGACAGTTCGAGGATGAGCATCAGGCGTGAACGCGCAAGCTGCCTGCCGCCGTCGGCCGTGTTGCTGCTGTCCCCCTTGGAGTCGGACAGCGCCGCCCTGCAGGCCTCGCGCAGCTGGTCCACGCAGTCGAGCTGTTCGTCGTTCAGTCCGTTGGGGAGCAGCCCGCTTGGGACGCCGGCAAGGGCCAGCTCCAGGTTCGCTGCGGCGGCGTTGAGCGCGTCCACGGTGATCGCCGTGTGTTTGCGGGCGCCTGAGGCAGCGGCGTGGACCATGGCGACGGAGAGCTGGCCGGACACTGCACCGGTAACCCGGTCCTGCAGCTCGTGGGCCTCATCCACCACCACAACGTCGTACTCGGGCAGCACCGCGAGTCCCTCGAACGCACTGACCGCGAGCATGGCATGGTTGGTCACCACGACGTCGGCATCGGCAGCGTCCTGGCGGGCCAGCTCGCTGAAGCATTCCTCGGCCAGGGGGCATTTCTGGGAGCCCAGGCACTCCATGGACGTCACGGACACCTGCTTCCAGGCGCGGTCCGTCACGCCGGGCAGGAGTTCGTCCCGGTCTCCTGTGGACGTCTTTTCCGCCCATTCCCGGAGCCGGACCACTTCCTTTCCGAGCTGGGACTGCGGCCCGCCGGCGGCTGCGGCGAAGTGCGGCACGCTGGTGTCCTCACCGAGGGAGAAGAGCTGCCCCTCGGAGGGTTCCTCGGAGGGAAACCCGCCTTCCAGCTTGTGCCGGCACACGTAATTGGACCGGCCCTTGACCAGCGCCACCTTGACCGGACGGTCGAGGGCCGGGGTGATGGCTTTGAGGAGCCGCGGCAGGTCCCTGCCCACAATCTGCGTCTGCAGGGCAAGGGTGGCCGTGGACACCAGGGCGGGCTTGTTGCTTTCAAGAGCATGGGCGATCAGCGGGATCAGGTATGCCAGTGACTTTCCGGTACCGGTCCCGGCCTGCACCAGCAGGTGGTTTCCCGTTTCGATGGCCTGCGCCACTTGCCGCGCCATTTCATGCTGCCCGGAGCGGCTTTGGCCGCCCATGGCGGAAACGGCCCGGTCGAGCAGCTCGATGACGAGCTGCCCGCCGGCCGTTTCCTTGGATTCAGTTGCCACAGCCTCAGGCATTGACGGCAAAGGATTCCAGTTCGGCGGCCAGGCCCTCGCGGACCTTCACCACCGCCCGGGTTCCGGCCTCGACATGGTCCATGCTGATGATCTCCGCGTCGGAGTCGTGCAGCTTGCTGATCAGGTCGCCGCGGTTGTACGGGATAAGGAGCTCCAGCTGGACGCCGGGACGCGGAATCGATTCGCTGATGGTCTTCAGCAGTTCCGCGATTCCCTCGCCGGTGCGCGCCGAAACCACCACATGGCGCGGTTCACGCTGCTTCAGCCGTTCCACCACGAAGGGATCTGCGGCGTCGGCCTTGTTCAGGACGATGATCTCCGGGATCTTGCGGGCGTCAACCTCGCCGAAGACCTTCCTCACAGCGGCGATCTGGCCTTCAGGATCCGGGTGGGACGCATCCACCACATGCAGGATGAGGTCGGAATCGGCCACTTCCTCCAAGGTGGACCGGAAGGCCTCCACCAGCTGGGTGGGGAGGGACCGGACGAAGCCCACGGTGTCGGCCAGCGTGTAACCCAGGCCGTCAGATGTCTCGGCTTTGCGGATGGTGGGGTCCAGCGTGGCGAACAGGGCGTTCTCTACCAGCACCCCGGCATCGGTCAACCTGTTGAGAAGGGACGACTTTCCAGCGTTCGTGTAGCCCGCAATTGCTACGGACGGCACTTCATTACGACGACGGTTGGCGCGCTTGGTTTCCCGGGCAGGCTTCATCGCCGCGATTTCGCGCCGCAGCTTGGCCATCCGGGTACGGATCCGGCGGCGGTCCAGTTCGATCTTCGTCTCACCGGGACCGCGCGAACCCATGCCGGCGGCGGCACCGCCCACCTGGCCGCCGGCCTGGCGGGACATCGAGTCGCCCCAGCCGCGCAGGCGCGGAAGCAGGTACTCGAGCTGCGCCAGCTCAACCTGGGCCTTGCCTTCGCGGCTCTTCGCATGCTGCGCGAAGATGTCCAGGATGAGCCCGGTGCGGTCGATGACCTTGACCTTGACGATGTCTTCCAGCCCGCGCCGCTGGGACGGTGCCAGCTCGGCATCGACCACCACCGTGTCCGCTCCCGTGGACATGACAATGTCCTTGAGCTCCTGCGCCTTGCCCGAGCCCAGGAACGTGCCGGGGTCCGGCTTGGCACGGCGCTGCACGAGGCCGTCCAGCACTTCCGAACCGGCGGTCTCGGCCAGGGCTGCGAGTTCCCGCAGGGAGTTCTCGGCGTCGGCCAGGGTGCCTTCGGACCACAGTCCGGCAAGGACCACGCGCTCCAGCCGCAGCTGGCGGTATTCGACCTCGGTAACGTCTTCGAGCTCGGTGGAAAGGCCTGCCGTGCGGCGCAGGGCGCGCCGCTCTTCGAGGTCCTGCTGGTCGCCGTCGTATTCAGAGTGCTCGTCGTCCAGGTGGGAGATGGCCTGGGCCTTGCCGAGGACCGCCTTCGCGTCGCCGGCACCGCCGGACGTCCTGGAGCTGGCCGGTACGTCCTTGGCGAGGATCCTGTCGATAACAGCTTGGATCTCCGCAGGACTCATATCCTGGGACGCTGGATCGGATCCGGTGTTGGGCTGGCTGGTCATGGTCTCCTTTGAAGTTTCGGCATTTCCAGAATAGTGCCGTTCGGTGGAATCTGGTGAAGTATTCGCGCTGGGCTGAGGGGCTGCGGTCATGCAGAGTCTCCTGTACTGGCAGCCGGGCAACAATGCCGCGGCAGCGTGGGCGCCGCGTAGGAAAGCCGGCGGAACGGTTTGGGACCGGCATCACGGCAGGAAGCAAGAGCGGATCAAGCTTCGAGTGTTGTCCGGCGTGCGGAGCAAACGTTGGAGTTTGGTCCGGTGCACAAGCGGAAGGCGGAAAACCTGCGTCGCTGTGGGCAGAATCGCTGGCGGGAGTGGACACCGCGGACAAGGGAGCGGGACGGGCAAGTGCCCATGCCGGCTACTCGAAGATCAAGAACATGCTGTCAAGACTAACAGAGGCGCCGCGGCGCGGTTTCCCATTACGCTGCGGGGGGAACTACTCTGGCCAGTTATGGAGTCCGCACACTATTTCAGCGCATCGCCCGCCGGCCCCTTCACACGGAAACCGCTGACGGTGGAACTCGCCGGAGAAACGCGGACGCTGCAGACCTCGAACGGCATCTTCAGCCCGGACGGAATCGATAAGGGAACCGCCGTGCTGCTGGCGGAGGTTCCCGCACCTGCAGCCACCGGCAACCTCCTGGATATCGGCTGCGGCTGGGGCCCCATCGCCCTGACGATGGCGCTGAAGGCACCCCACGCGCAGGTCTACGCCGTGGACGTGAACGAACGCTGCATTGCCCTGACCAATGGGAACGCCGCCGCGCTGGGCCTGTCGAATGTTGCAGCGAGCACGCCGGAGGACGTGGATCCCGGGGTGCGGTTCGACACCATCTGGTCGAACCCGCCAATCCGGATCGGCAAGGATGAGCTGCACTCCCTGCTGAAACTTTGGCTGCCGCGGCTGGCGCCGGGAGGAACTGCCTACCTCGTGGTCCAGAAGAACCTGGGCTCGGATTCGCTGCAGCGCTGGCTGGCGGCAGAACTCGACGCGTCCTTCACGGTGACGCGGGAGTCAACGTCGAAATCGTTCCGCGTACTGAAAGTCAGGAAAGCGTCCCAGACGCCACAATGACGGCCGGGCCGCTGAGCTCAACATGCTCGTGGCCGCCGGGGCCTGCGAAGAACTTAACGCCCACCACTCCGCCCGGAACGTTCACGCGCCAGGCGTCGGGGGCTCCGGCCCCGGCCCAGTGGCGGATCGCGACGGCTGCGGCGCAGGCTCCCGTGCCGCAGGACTGCGTCTCCCCCACGCCGCGTTCGTGGACCCGCATGGTGACGGAGCCGATGCCATCGAGGACCAGCGGCTCGGACGGAACCACGAATTCCACGTTGGTTCCGTTGGCCGGGACCGGTTCCACAGCAGGGGCGGTGTAGAGGCGGGTTGATTCAAGCTCGGCCAGTTCGGCGAGGGCAACCACGGTATGCGGGTTGCCCATGCTGACTGAGAGGGCCGGGCGCGGGACCTCAAGGCCTTCGGCGGTCACCAGCGAGTCCATGGCTTTGGCCGTGGCCTCACCAGGGAAAATGAACTCCCACGGTCCCATGTCCACTGCATAGCCGTCGGCGGTGCGCACCACTGTCTTCAGGCCGCCGCGGGTGCCAATGGCAAGGGCGCCGCCCACCGGGAGATCGATCAGCCCTTCAGCACGGAGGAAGTGGACAAAGACCCGGACGCCGTTGCCGCACATTTCGGACAGCGACCCGTCGCCGTTGCGGTAGTCCATGAACCACTCGGCGTCGGGGTTGGCGGCGAGGATCTCGCGGCCCTCGGGAAGGAAGCGTGACGGCACGGCCCGGATCAGGCCATCTCCGCCGATGCCAAGGTGCCGGTTGCACAGGGCGGCCACGTGGCCGGCGTCGATGGTGTGTGCACCCTCCGGATCGGCCACCAGGACGAAGTCGTTACCGGTTCCGTGCCCCTTGGAGAAGCGCAGCCCTGCCAGCGTTTGAAAGGCGGTTCCGGGAGTCTCTGTCAGGGTTGCATCCATGCCGTCAAGCCTACCGGCAGGCCCAGCGGCCCTGGAAACCGGACGCGTCAGGGCTACTGGTTGGGTTGAGGCTACCGGCCACAAAGGCCTGCCGCCCGAGCCAGCAATTCCGGGTCCTGCCAGTCGATCCACGTGATCCTCGGGTCGGCGCGGAACCAGGTCAGCTGGCGGCGTGCGAACTGCCTGGTGGCGACGATGGTGCTTTCAACAGCCTCGGCCACCGTGGCGGCGCCGTCGAGGACCTGCAGGAACTGCGAGTAGCCCAAGGCACGGCACGCGGTCTTCCCGGTCCGCAAGCCCAGTCCATCAAGTAGGCGGACTTCAGCCAGCAAGCCGGTGTCCACCATGGCGTGCACCCGGGCGGCCAGCCGTTCATGCAGTGCCGCGCGGTCAACAGACAAGCCGATCTGGACGGCAGGCTGGAAGTACTCCCGCCGGGGCATGAAGGAACTGAAGGGCCGGCCGGTGAGCTGATGGACTTCCAGTGCGCGGATGATGCGCCGGTCATCGTTCAAACGTTCGGCCGAGGCCGGGTCCACGTCCTGGAGGCGGGCCCGCAGGGCTGCTGTGCCGTGCGCGGCCAGGTCTGCTTCCAGGGTGCGGCGCAGCTCCGGGTCGGTCCCGGGAAATTCGAGGACGTCGAGGGCGGCGCGGACGTAAAGGCCGGAGCCGCCCACCAGGATGGCCCGTTTCCCGCGGGCGTGGATGTTCCCGATCAACTGCCGTGCCTGCTGCTGGAAGTCCGAGACGCTGGCCTCCTGCGTGACATCGAGGATGTCCAGGAGATGGTGCGGTATGCCCCGCCGCTCGGCCGGGGTGATCTTGGCGGTTCCGATGTCCATGCCGCGGTAGAACTGCATGGCATCGGCATTAATGACCTCACCGTCCAGCTCAAGTGCCAGGTTGACGGCAAGATCGGATTTTCCGGACCCGGTGGGACCGACGACGGCGATGACGGGCAGGGTGCCCACGGATCAGGAAGTGCGCACGGGCAGCGAGGGCATGCCGAGCGAAACGCCCTTGCGCGCGTCGCCGGTGCCGGGTGCGGGGACACCGCAGGAATCAGCCTGGGACCTGTCCCAGGCGTCACCCGCGCGAGAACGCCGAAGGCTGTAATCCCCCGGCGCGGGATCCGCAAGGAGGTGGAAGGCGCCGGCCTCCGTAATGGTGACGGTGACGAGGTCGCCGGGCCTGGGGGCGGGCGACCCCTCCGGAACCGAGAAATGAACCAGCCGCTGGTCCCGTGAACGTCCGGACAGGCGGTGGGTTTCTTCTGCCTTCCGCCCGGACTGCGCGGTGACCATAACCTCCACGCGGCGGCCCAGCTGCTTTTTGTTCTCTTCCGCGGCGATCCTGTCCTGCAGGGCCGTCAGACGCTCGAAGCGTTCCTGGACCACTGCCTTGGGCAGCTGGTCCGGCAGGTCCGCGGCCGGAGTGCCGGGACGCTTGGAGTACTGGAAGGTGAAGGCGGTGGCGAAGCGGGACTTTTCCACGACGTCCAGCGTGGCCTGGAAGTCCTCTTCGGTTTCGCCGGGGAACCCGACGATGATGTCGGTGGAGATGGCTGCGTGCGGGATCTTCTCCCGGACCTTGTCCAGGATGCCCAGGAACTTCGTGGACCGGTACGACCGCTTCATGGCCTTCAGGATGCTGTCGGATCCGGACTGCAGCGGCATGTGCAGCTGCGGCATGACGTTGGGAGTTTCCGCCATGGCGTCGATGACGTCGTCCGTGAAGGCTGCGGGATGCGGGCTGGTGAAGCGGACACGTTCCAGGCCCTCGATGTCGCCACAGGCCCGCAGGAGCTTGGAGAACGCCTGGCGGTCCCCGAATTCCACGCCGTATGAGTTCACGTTCTGGCCCAGGAGGGTGACCTCAATGGCGCCGTCGTCCACGAGTGCCTGGATTTCAGCGAGGATGTCCCCGGGCCTGCGGTCCTTTTCCTTGCCACGCAGCGCCGGCACGATGCAGAACGTGCAGGTGTTGTTGCAGCCAACGGAGATGGAGACCCAGCCGGCGTAGACGGAGTCACGCTTGGTGGGAAGTGTGGAGGGGAAGACATCCAGGGATTCCAGGATTTCCAGCTGGGCTTCGTTGTTGTGCCGGGCCCGTTCCAGCAGCGCAGGGAGTGCGCCGACGTTGTGGGTACCAAAAACGGCGTCCACCCACGGGGCCTTCTTCAGGATGGTTTCGCGGTCCTTCTGCGCCAGGCAGCCGCCCACTGCGATCTGCATCCCCGGGTTCGCGGCCTTGACGGGCGCCAGGATTCCAAGGTTTCCGTAGAGTTTGTTGTCCGCGTTCTCACGCACGGCGCACGTGTTGAAGACAACGACGTCGGCTCGGTCACCGTCCGCGGGGACGTAACCGGCGTCCTCGAGCATCCCGGCCATCCGCTCGGAGTCGTGGACGTTCATCTGGCAGCCGAAGGTCCGCACCTGGTAGGTACGGGGCGTGGCTTCGCGTGGCAGGCCTGACACCGGTTCTTCGGTGGGGGCGCCGGAAAAGGGGGAGGGAATGGTCAAACTCACCTGTTAAGGGTACCGGCTGTGCAAGGTTGGGGCTGGCTCCCGGAGTCCCGGGCCATGCAGGGGCCCGCTACCCGGGCCTGGGCAACTGGTTTGTTGTGTGGCCCGTCAGTCTTCGCCGGGATGGCCGGACCGGGAGCCGAGGACCTCGCCGACAATGCGGAATGCCTGGGACGGCTGGTAGCCCTTGCGGGCCAGCATCGACGCCAGCCGCCGGGTGGCCTTGTCCCGCTCTGCACGGTCTTCGAGGTCCGTGCCGGGGCGAAGCTTGCGTTCGACGAGAGCCCGGGCGGCCTCCTCCTCATCCTGGTCAGAGAGCTGTTCCAGTGCCGCGGCCGCGGATTCCTCGTCGATGCCCTTCTCTGCCAGTTCCCGGCGCAGTGCACCCTTCGCCAGCTTGCGTGATTGCGAGCGGCTGCGGACCCACATGTTGGCGAACTCGGCGTCATCGATCAGCCGGGCATCCTCGAATTTGTCCAGCACCGCTTCGGCAACGTCCTCCGGAATATTCCGTTCGGCGAGCTTTTTGGCCAGCTGGAGCCGGCTCTTGGCCGACACTGTGAGCTGCCGGTAGACGATGGTCTGCGCTACGGTAACCGGGTCAGGCTCGCGGTCGCCGAATCCCGGTGAACCAGGATCGGCCGAGAGTTCCGTTTCCTGCGGGCCGGCCGAGGAGGCGCCGGTTCGCCGGCGGCGGGCCCCTGCGGACCCGCCCCGGCGTTTTTCAAAGCCAGTCAACTGCTAGAACCCGTCGACGGCCTTCAGCTTCGGGGAATCCTCTTTGGATTCCGCGTCAGCCGGCTTGACTCCGACGCCCAGCTTTTCCTTGATCAGCCGTTCCAGCTCGGCCGCAAGTTCGGGGTTGTCGCGCAGGAACCGGCGGGAGTTTTCCATGCCCTGGCCCAGCTGGTCACCGTCATAGGTGAACCAGGAGCCGGACTTCTTGATGATGCCGTGTTCCACGCCCATGTCAATGATTCCGCCTTCGCGGGAGATGCCCTGGCCGTAGATGATGTCGAACTCGGCAATCTTGAAGGGCGGAGCCATCTTGTTCTTGACGATCTTCGCCTTGGTCCGGTTACCCACGGAATCGGCACCCTCCTTGAGGGTCTGGATCCGGCGGACGTCGATGCGGACCGACGCGTAGAACTTCAAGGCCTTACCACCGGTGGTGGTTTCGGGAGAACCGAAGAAGACACCGATCTTTTCACGCAGCTGGTTAATGAAGATGGCGGTGGTTTTGGTCTGGCTCAGGCGGCCGGTGATCTTACGCAGTGCCTGGCTCATCAGGCGGGCCTGCAGGCCGACGTGGCTGTCTCCCATGTCGCCTTCGATTTCGGCGCGGGGTACCAGGGCTGCCACGGAGTCGATGACCACGATGTCCAGTGAGCCTGAGCCGACCAGCATGTCCATGATCTCCAAGGCCTGCTCGCCGGTGTCCGGCTGCGATACGAGGAGGGCGTCCGTGTCCACGCCCAGCTTGGCTGCGTAGTCCGGGTCCAGGGCGTGCTCAGCGTCGATGAAGGCAGCGATGCCGCCGGCACGCTGGGCGCTGGCCACGGCGTGCAGGGCGACGGTGGTCTTACCGGACGATTCCGGACCGTAGATTTCGATGACACGGCCGCGGGGAAGGCCGCCAATTCCCAGGGCGACGTCCAGGGCGATGGAGCCGGTGGGAATGACTTCGATAGGGGCACGGACTTCGTCGCCCAGGCGCATGACAGAGCCCTTGCCGAACTGCTTGTCAATCTGGGCCAGTGCTGCTTCCAGCGCTTTTGCACGATCCGGGGCTGCCGCCATGGTTGACACCTCTAATGCTTTCTCGATGGTGGCCTTCGCGGCCGTTTATTGGTCATCTCTGACGCTAAGGGGACCCACTGACATTCCGGCCGGATGACAACGGCTATGTGGATAACCCGCTGTAAAAATCATATCCATATCCGAACAGGTATTCGAACAGCTTCCCGGCGTGTCAGCCGAAAAACCGGGCATGGCTGCTAGTCGCGGCGCGGTTTGACGTCCCTGCCGAGCCGCCGCTCCGCGGGCACATCCTGGACGTCGCACAGGGCGAGCCACACCCTGCGGGGCTCCACGCCGGCAGCCAGGGCCTGGTCTGCGGTCCTGCCGCCAACGCCGGACAGGACCAGCGTGCTGCTCAGGACGCGGGAATAGCCCGCACCGAACTCGTCATCCATCAGCCGCCAGTAGTCGCTCAATCGCATCGGAAGATTCTCTCATGCGCCGGACCCTAGAATTGTTGCCATGAGCAACTCCCCCGACGCCCTGCCGGGCAGCACTCCGACCGAGGACACCGTGGACTCCGCGCTGCAGAACGTGGAACACCAGATCAGCCTGTTCTGGCGGCGGGCCCGGGCAATCTCCAACCAGTTGTCCCGTGAGGTACACCCGGACATGGAACCGGCCGCCTACGGGCTGCTTTCTGTCATCCGGAAAGAGGGCACTATCCGGCTCACGGATCTCGCCATTAACATCGGCGTGGGCAAGCCGTCGGTCAGCCGCCAGATCGCCTTCCTGGAAAGCCTCGGCCTGGTCTCGAAGGAGGCCGATCCCCTGGACGGCCGGGCGCAGTCCATCAGGCTGACGCCGAAGGGCGAGGAGAAGATGCACGAAGTACAGGACGCCCGCCGGCAGGTATTCCGGGAACGGCTCGGCGAATGGCCGCTTGGCGACCTCCAGGAACTGGCGCGGTATATGGCGAAGCTCAATGCCACCTACGAACGCGACGGTTTTCCCCAGGACAGCGATTCCGAAGACCCCCGGGCCTAAGGGACCGGTTCAGGACCGAAACGACGAAACCCCCGGCCTGTGGCCGGGGGTTTCGTGTGCTCCAGGGCCCGTTACCGGGCGGGCAACCCTTAGCGGGCGCCGGAGAGGAGGCCGGTAGACAGTTCGTCGTTGAGTTCGGTATTCAGGTCGCGCTCAAGGTCGCGGCCGTAACGCTGGGAGAATTCCTGCGGAACGGTGTCCGGTACGGCGACGCCTTCTGCGACTGCCACCCGGTCGCTGACCTCGCGGAGCATGCTTGACAACGGAACATCCAGGGCCGAGCAAATCGAGGACAGTAGCTCGGACGATGCTTCCTTCTGTCCGCGCTCAACTTCGCTGAGGTAACCAAGGGAGACCCGGGCGCTGTGCGAGACTTCACGGAGCGTGCGCCCCTGACGCTGGCGGACATCGCGCAGGACATCACCAATTTCGTGACGAAGTACAACCATCTTGCGCTCCTTTTGTTCGCTCTTAGCCTGATCGGCGAGGCCCACATCCTTCCAGCGGACAACGCCGTTTACGGATACGGGCTGCTTTACCATCTGTATCGCCTTGCTCCCTCATAAGTCAGGTCCGCCGTCAAGCGAACCGTCGTGGTCATTTCATCCTAGGCGCCTCCGCTCTTCGGAAGCGACACAATGTAATAACTAATCGGTACCGGCTTTTGTTCCCGGCAACTTTACTCCCGGTAACAAGGGGCGCCGCTGGCTCGGCTCCTGCCGGGCCTGATCAGGAGAAAGTGCTTCGAGGAGCCGTTCCAGCGCCGCTCCGCAGGCCTGTCCCCGGATTTCGGGACGGGTCCCCTCGAAGTGGTACTCATAGGCTGCCGCTCCCCCAGCTGTGGCAATGCCTACAAAGACAGTGCCAACGGGTTTGCCGTCATGCGGCTCGGGGCCGGCGACGCCGGTAGTGCTGACGCCGATGTCAGCGCCCAGGGCAGCCCTGGCGCCGGCGGCCATGGCACTGGCCACACCGCCGTCCACGGATCCCACCTTGTCGAGGAGATCGCCGGCGACGTTCAACACGGCTTCCTTAACCGAGTTCTGGTAGGCCACCACCCCGCCCTGAAGCATGCCCGAGGCTCCCGGGGTATCGGCCAGGACGGCTGAAACCATCCCCGCGGTCAGCGACTCCGCAGTGGCCACCGTCCGTCCGGCCTCCAGCGCCTGCCGGACCGCCTCGCCGGCCAAATGGTGGAGGTTGGTCATGGCTGTTCCTGGCCCCGGTCCGCGCGTGCCTGCAGCTTGCCCTTGGCCCGGAGCCGCAGAGCCTCTACGACATACTCGACGCCGGTCCAGACCGTGATCAGCACCGCGGCGAGCATCACCGCGAACGCCACCCACGTCAGCCAGGGCGCCACTGCCCCCAGCGGCAGGAGATAGAGGAAAATCGCGGCGGTCTGGACCACGGTCTTGAGCTTGCCGCCCCGGGAGGCCGGGATCACGCCGTAGCGGATGACGAAGAACCGCAGGCCGGTAATTCCCCATTCACGGACCAGGATCACCAGCGTCATCCACCAAGGCAGTTCGCCCAGCACGGACAGCATCACCAGTGCGGAGCCGATGAGCAGCTTGTCGGCAATGGGATCGGCGATCTTGCCGAAGTCCGTGACGAGGTTCCGGCTCCTGGCGATGTCGCCGTCGAGCTTGTCCGTGTAGATCGCGACGGCGAAGGCCACCACGGCGGCCCAGCGCCAGATCCCGGATTCGCTGTGCAGCCCGGGGGCGTCGGCGATCAGGAACCAGACGAAGAAGGGCACCAGCGCGATGCGGATCATGGTCAGGACGTTGGGTAGGTTCCAGACCCCGGCACGGCCCTTGCCGGCGGCGGTTGCATCAGTGCTAGTCACGTTTCTAGGCTACAGTCCCCGGGCTAGCGACCGGTCAGTGACCAGGCGTCCTCGGACCCCTCGTCGTCGTCCCCGTAGCCGCCTGGCGCGGAATCGGAGCCGTCGTAATATTCGACGTTTTGCTTCCGCTGGTCCAGGTCGGCCGCCACCAGGTCTTCGGCGTATCCTCCTTGGGCGATGTTGGCGTTGGCGTTATCGCTCAGGGCAGCAGTCTGCGCATCCGGCGCCGCGGGTGATTGCTGGCCCTTCATGGCTGCCAGGACGGGCGCGAGGTCGTCCGGCTTGACCAGGACGTCACGGGCCTTTGAGCCTTCGGACGGTCCCACCACGCCCCTGGACTCGAGGAGGTCCATCAGGCGGCCGGCCTTGGCGAAGCCCACCCGCAGCTTGCGCTGCAGCATTGACGTGGAGCCGAACTGGGTGGTGACCACCAGCTCGGTGGCCTGCAGCAGCACCTCGAGGTCGTCCCCGATGTCGTCGTCGATCTGCTTCTTTTCCGCTTCGGGGGCGACGTCGTCGCGGTAGACGGCCTGCAGCTGTCCCTTGACGTGTTCCACCACCTTGTGGATTTCGGATTCGGTGACCCAGGCGCCCTGGACGCGCATGGCTTTCGAGGCGCCCATTGGCAGGAAAAGCGCGTCGCCCTGGCCGATCAGCTTCTCGGCGCCGGGCTGGTCCAGGACAACGCGGGAGTCCGTGACGGAGGACGTGGCAAAGGCCATGCGCGAGGGCACGTTGGCCTTGATCAGGCCGGTGACCACGTCCACGGAGGGCCGCTGGGTGGCCAGCACCAGGTGGATGCCGGCCGCACGGGCCAGCTGGGTGATGCGGACGATCGAGTCTTCGACGTCACGCGGGGCCACCATCATGAGGTCGGCGAGCTCGTCCACAATCACCAGCAGGTACGGGTAGGGACGGATCACCCGCTTGGAGTCGGGCGGCGGCTGGACCTTGCCGGCACGGACGGCCTTGTTGAAGTCGTCGATGTGCTTGAAGCCGTAATTGGCGAGGTCGTCGTAGCGGGCGTCCATCTCGCGGACCACCCACTGGAGGGCCTCGGCGGCCTTCTTCGGGTTGGTGATGATGGGCGTGATCAGGTGCGGAACGCCTTCGTAGGCGGTCAGTTCCACGCGCTTGGGGTCAACCATCACCATGCGCACCTCGTCAGGAGTGGAGCGCATCAGGATGGAGGTGATCATCGAGTTCACGAACGACGACTTACCGGCACCGGTGGCACCGGCCACCAGGAGGTGTGGCATCTTGGCGAGGTTGGCCACCACGTAGCCGCCCTCGACGTCCTTGCCCACGCCCATGACCATGGGGTGGTCCGTCCTGCGGGCGTTCTGGCTGCGCAGCACGTCGCCCAGGGAGACGGTTTCACGGTCAGTGTTGGGGATCTCGATGCCGATGGCCGATTTGCCCGGGATGGGGCTGAGGATGCGGACGTCGCTGGAGGCCACGGCGTAGGAGATGTTCTTGGACAGCGCCGTAACGCGTTCCACCTTGGTGCCCGGCGAGAGTTCGATCTCGTAGCGGGTCACAGTGGGGCCGCGGCTGAAGCCCGTCACGGTGGCATCGACGTTGAACTGCGTCAAGGTGTCGGTCAGGGCGGCGACGACGGCGTCGTTGGCCTCGGTGCGCTCCTTAGGGATGGACCCCGGGGTAAGGAAGTCCGAGGCAGGGAGCGTGTAGGTCACGTCCCCGGCGAGGGAGAGCTGCTCGGTCCGCTGCGGGATAGGCACGGGCGGCGGCGCGGGCGCCACCGGGTTGGCGGGCACCGTGGGTGCGGCGGCCGGTTTCCCGGGAGCGGCGGCGCCGGGGATAACCAGCGGAATGGCCTCGGTGGCGTTCTCCGGCGGAGCCGCCTGCGAACCGGCACCCAGGCCCTGGGCCGCCTTGATCTTCTCGACGGCGATCTCCGCCTGGGTGGGCCGGCGGACGCCGGGAGCGGGCCGCGACGGCTGTGGCTCGTCGTCGTCAATAACCGCGTGCTCAAAGGCTTCGTCGCCCACGTAACCCTCGAGGCCGGCGTCGGCTTCTTCGTCCTTGCCGAAGAGGCGCCGCTTTTTCTTCTTGGGCGCGGCCGGCTCGGGCCGGTCCAGGTAGCTGCGGTCGTGGGCATCGCCAGCCTGTTCCTGCTCCATCAGGTCGATGCCCATGAGGTGTTCGTAGGCTCCGCGCAGGCGTCGCGGGATGGCCGTGAACGGCGTGGCGGTGATGATGAGCAGGGAGATGAACGCCAGGACGCCGTAGAGGACCGTCGGCACGGCAGGATGGATGGCTGCCAGGGGGGTTGCGACGAGGAAGCCCAGCATGCCGCCTGCCTGCCGGAGGCCGTCGAAACCGTCGGCGACAGTGGGCTGGCCACCCAGGATATGCGCCAGGCCGGAGCCGGCGAACGTCATCACCAGGAACCCGATGCCTACCCGGTTGTTGCCGCGGCCGTCCGATGGCACCCGGAAAAGCCGGAAGGCACACACAAAGAGCATGAGGGGCAGCAGCAGGGAGATCCAGCCGAAGGTGCCGTTCACTACCGCGTAGACGGCGTCAGGGAGCCACCCGGTCAGGCCCCACCAGGCAAATGTGGCGATGAAGACGCCCAGGGCGAGGTTGAACAGTGCGGCGCCGTCGCGGCGTTCCTCGGCGGGGATGTCGCTGACGTCGTGGCCGATGCGCCGGACTCCGCCGCCCACCATGTGCCCCAGCCCCAGCCAGGCGCCGCCTACCACCCTCGCCAGCCAGGGCTGGTGGTGTTCGACGGCGGGGAGTTGGCGGGTGCGCGCGGTGCTGGACGAGCCGCCGCGGGGGGCCTTGCCTGCTGACGAGCCGGTTCCGCGGCCTGTGGAGCTGCCGGCTTTGCTGCCGGAACCGCCCCTGCCGGTACCTTTGGGCGCGGAAGTAGTACGTGTGGCCATAGTAGCCACGGTACCGGAAGCATGCTGTGATTCCGGGGATATCGGGCCGCCCGGCCCCCGCAATCCAGCTGGGCGCCGGATGGACAAAGGGCCCGGTTCCAGTGGAACCGGGCCCTTTGCCTCCCACGCGCTGGGGTTGGAACTGCTGCGGCGGTCAGGCCTCGAGCACCACGGGGATGATCATGGGCTTGCGGCGCAACTTGCGGTTGACCCAGGTGCCCACTACCCGGCGGACCACCTGCTGGAGCTGGTGGCTGGTGTGGTCCTTGTTGTTGAGGACCGCTTCCTCCAGCGCAGCGTTGATCTTGGGGATGATGTCGTCAAAGACGGAATCGTCCTCGGCTACGCCGCGGGCATGGATCTCCGGTCCGGATACCACCTTGCCGGTGGCGCGGTGGATGACGGTGATGATCGAGATGAAGCCTTCGTCACCCAGGATGCGCCGGTCCTTGAGGTCGGCGTCGGTGATCTCGCCAACGCTGGAGCCGTCCACGTAGACGAAGCCAACTTCCACCTGGCCCACCACGTCCGCGCGGTGATCATGCAGGTCAATGACGGTTCCGTTGTCCGAGAGGATCACGCTTGCCTCCGGGACGCCGGACTCGATGGCGATCTTGCCGTTGGCCAGCAGGTGGCGGGTCTCGCCGTGCACGGGCATGGCGTTGAGCGGCTCGAGGATGTTGTAGCAGTACAGCAGTTCACCGGCGGCGGCGTGGCCGGAGACGTGGACCTTGGCGTTGCCCTTGTGGATCACGTCGGCGCCGAGCTTGAGCAGGCCGTTGATGATCCGGAACACGGCGTTCTCGTTGCCGGGGATGAGGCTCGAGGCCAGGATGACAGTATCGCCGTCACCCACCACCACACGGTGGTCACCGTTGGCCATGCGCGAGAGCGCTGCCATGGGTTCACCCTGGGAACCGGTGGACATCAGGACCACGCGGTTATCCGGAAGGTTGTCGATGTTCTTGATGTCCACGATGAGCCCGGCCGGCACGTCGAGGTAGCCCAGCTTTTCGGCGATGGCCATGTTGCGGACCATGGAGCGGCCAACGAACGCCACCTTGCGGTTGTGCTTGGCTGCGGCGTCCAGGACCTGCTGCACGCGGTGGACGTGTGAGGAGAAGGAGGCCACGATGATGCGCTTGCTGGCCTGGCCGAACAGGCGTTCCAGCGTGGGGCCAATCTCTTTTTCGGCGGTGGTGAAGCCGGGCACGTCAGCGTTGGTGGAGTCGGACATGAACAGGTCCACGCCTTCTTCGCCGAGCTTGGCGAAGTGCCGCAGGTCCGTGATGCGTCCGTCCAGGGGCAGCTGGTCCATCTTGAAGTCGCCCGTGTGCAGCACGGTTCCGCCGGCGGTACGCAGGAACACGGCCAGGGCATCCGGGATGGAGTGGTTCACGGCAACGAATTCGCACTCGAACGGGCCGAACTTCTCCACCTGGCCCTCTTCGACCGTGAGCGTGTACGGCCGGATGCGGTGTTCCTGCAGCTTGGCTTCGATCAGCGCGAGGGTCAGCTGTGAGCCCACCAGCGGAATGTCGTTGCGGAGCCGCAGCAGGTACGGGACAGCGCCGATGTGGTCCTCGTGGCCGTGGGTGAGGACAACGGCCACGATGTCTGCCATCCGGTCCTCGATGTACGAGAAATCAGGCAGGATCAGGTCAACGCCGGGCTGTGTTTCCTCCGGGAAGAGGACGCCGCAGTCGACAATCAGCAGCTTGCCGCCGATTTCGAACACGGTCATGTTCCGGCCGATCTCCCCAAGCCCGCCGAGCGGGACGATGCGGAGCGTGTCCTGCGGCAGGCGCGGAGGTGTGACAAGGCCGGTAAGGGCAGTTTGGGTCATATTGCACTACTTTCCAGGCGGAAGGGTGCCGGTCGTCGTCCTCAGGAGTAGACCAGCCCCGCTTCCGCCAAATCCCCGCGGATGGTTTCGATCTCGGCTTCGTCCGGCTCCACGAGGGGCAAACGGACGATCGAGTTGGGCAGGACTCCCTGCCATTTAAGAATCTGCTTGGCGGCCACGGCGCCCTGGACCCTGCTCATGGTGGCGCGCACCACGGGCAGGAGTTCGAAGTTGATCTTCCGGGCGGTGCCGAGGTCGTTGGCGTTGACGGCGTCAATGAGCTCACGGAACCGGCGGGTGGCCACATGGGTGGTGACGCCCACGAGGCCTACGGCACCCAGTGCCATCCAGGGCAGGGTCAGTCCGTCGTCGCCCGAGTAGAAGAGGAGGTCCGTCTCGGCCATGACGCGGGCGGCGGCAACCATGTCCGCCTTGGCGTCCTTGACGGCAACGATGTTGGGGTGCTCCGCCAGCCGGATCATGGTGTCCGGTTCGATGGCGATGGAGGACCGGCCGGGAATGTCGTAGAGCATGACGGGGACATCCACTGCCGAGGCGACGGTTTCGAAGTGGGCCTGGACGCCTGCCTGGCTGGGCTTGTTGTAGTAGGGCGTCACCAGCAGGAGGCCGTCGACGCCGAGGGCTGCAGCCTGCTGGGAAAGGTGGACCGAGTGCGCGGTGTCGTTGGTTCCGGTGCCGGCGATGATGGCGGCGCGGCCGCCCACGGCGTCCTTGACCGCCCGGAACATGCCGAGGTTCTCTTCGTCCGTCAGGGTGGACGTCTCGCCGGTGGTGCCGGTGACTACCAGGCCGTCGCAGCCGTCGTCCACGAGCTTGCTGGCCAGGGCCGCTGCCTGGTCGTAATCCACGGCGCCGTCCTTGGTGAACGGCGTGACCATAGCGGTCAGGAGCGTACCGAGGGCAGGGATGTGCGCGGAAGAGTCAGCCATGGGAAAAACGTTACCCTGTCCCCGCTGGTTAGGACAATGCCGCGGGCGTGATGAACGTCAAATTGGGGGTTCCCGGGGTCATGGGCTGCCGCAGTACCGGCCGACGGCTGCCCGGCGGAGTTCCTCGGCCCAGTCCGAAAGGCGCTGCGCGGCCCGGACGTAGTGGAACAGTTCCAGCGGCGTCAGGGCGTCCAGGTCCGTTTCGGCCAGGCGGCGGGCAAGCTCGGCACCTTCGGGCTGTGCGGCGAGGCTGACGCCTTCCCGCTCCCACTGGACATCCTCCGCGGGCTTTCCGGCCACGAGTTGGCGGAAGAGGAAATCGACTACCCCAGGGCTCATGGCCTTCAGGAGTCCCGTTCCCGGCTCGGGGCTTGCCGGCACGCGGCTGGCGGTACGGCCGGTGGACTCGTGGCGGCCTGACCCGTAGGCGGGAATCTCCGGCGTTGGCGTCTGCATGCGCACCATCGTATTCGAACATATATTCGAACACAAGGGTTGCCGCTCCGTCCGCGCGGCTGCCAGGGAGGACTCCCCGGCGTGACAGCAGGCCGCGCCGCCCGTGTGAGACGATTCGGTTCATGACTTCCCGCAACCCGGCCAGGGCACCCCGGAAAACGGCAGCCGGCCAGGCACCGGGACGGCTCTACGGCATCGATGCCGCGCGCGGGATTGCCCTGCTGGGCATGATGGCCACCCATCTGCTCCCCACCTTTGAATCGAACGCCAGCCTTACCCCCACCTGGATCGGACTGGCCTTCTCCGGGCGGGCGGCTGCCCTGTTCGCCGTGCTGGCCGGCGTCGGGCTGGCCCTGTCAACCGGTAAGAACAGGCCACTCGCAGCTGGTGAACTCTCAGCCGCACGCCGCGGAGTGGCGCTCCGGGCCCTGGTGATCGCCGCCGTCGGACTCAGCCTGGGCGGCCTCGAAGTCAACCTGGCCGTCATTCTGGTCCACTACGCAGTCCTGTTCCTGTGCATCCTGCCGTTCCTGGGCATGGGCCTGAAGCAGCTCTGCGCCTGGGCAGCCGGATGGATCGTCGGCTCCCCCGTCCTGGCGTACCTGCTCCGCCCCTGGCTGCTCACCGCGGAGCCGCCCCTGCAGCTTGGCCACAATCCCGGCTGGGAGGACCTGGCAACACCCGCCCGGCTGGTCGCCGACGTGTTCCTCACCGGCTACTACCCGGTGTTCCAGTGGATGTCATACCTCCTCGTGGGGCTCGCCATCGGCCGGCTGGTGCTCAGCAAGGCCCTGGTCCCGGTGGCGCTGCTGGCCGGCGGGACAGTTGTTGCGGTCGCCGCGAAGGTGCTGGGCGTGACGGCAATGGAGGACTGGGGCGGGCGTGCCGCACTGGAGAAGGTCCTCAATGCGCCGGGATATCCGCTGGACAGCGTCCTGCAGGTGAACCTGACCGGTATCAGGCAGGAGGGGTCATGGTGGTGGCTGGCGTCCGCCGCCCCGCATTCCGGCACCTCCCTGGACCTGCTGCACACTTCCGGCGTAGCAGCGGCGGTCATCGGAGCCTGCCTGCTCCTGGGCCGGTTGGCGGAGTGGGTGGACCTGGACCTGCTGCTTCCGCTGCGCGGTGCCGGCGCCATGACACTCACCCTGTACACGGTCCATGTGTGGGTGGTGTCAGGCTTCTATCTCAAGCCGCTGCCCGCCGGCTGGACCGAGGACGGCATGTACTTCGCCCAGGCAGCCACAGCTGTGGTGGTGGGCATGGTCTTCGTACTGCTGAAGTGGCGGGGTCCGCTCGAGTGGGTGGGCCATGCGGCCAGCCAGCTGGGCCGCGGGCAGCTGAAACTCCCGCGGTAGGAGCTAGGCAGAGACCTTGCCGCGGAAGAGCCTGCCGGCGTCGCGCATGGACGCGCGGGCCCGCTTCCTGTCGCCGGCGGCATCGTAGGCGCAGCTGAGCCGGAACCAGGACCGCCAGTCGTCGGGTGCGGCTTCCGCTTCGGCCTTGTACTTTTCGAACTCTGCGTCGGCCGCTTCCCGGATGATCCGCCCGGCCGGTGTCCGGGGCAGTTCGTCCACGGGGAGGCCGCCCTCGGCTTCAAGGACCTTGGCCATCTGCTCCGTCCGGGCACCGAACATCAGCTCGCGGATCAGCGCCCATGCGCCAACGATCGGCAGAACCAGGTAGGCGGCCCCGATGGCCTGCGCCGTGAGGTTGCTGTCCGTCAGGAGCAGGATGGAGCGCTGGAGGGACACCACCAGGTAGAACACCAGGAGCAGCGTGACAAGCCCAACCCAGATCTTGGTGCGGTTCTTGCGGAACCCTGCCAGGAAGCCGTCCATCGCCTAGAAACCCAGGTCCAGGTAGCCATCCAGCCCCACGGTAAGCCCGGGGTGGGCGGCCACATTGCGGACGCCGAGGAGGACGCCGGGCATGAAGGACCCGCGGTCGAACGAGTCGTGGCGCAGCGTCAGCTGCTCACCGGCGCTGCCGAGGAGGACTTCCTGGTGGGCCACCAGCCCGCGGAGCCTCACGCTGTGGACGCGGACGCCCTCAACGTCGCAGCCGCGGGCGCCGGCCAGTTCACTGGTGGTGGCGTCCGGGCTTGCCGGCACCTGGGCGGCCTCGCGTTCCGCGGCAATGAGCTGGGCGGTGCGGACAGCGGTTCCCGAAGGGGCGTCCACCTTGTCCGGGTGGTGCAGCTCAATGATCTCCACCGACTCGAAGTACTTTGAAGCCTTGGCGGCGAAGGCCGAAGCCAATACCGATCCCACGGCAAAGTTGGGTGCGATCAGCACGCCGGTTTCCGGGTGCGCTGCCAACAGGGCTTCGAGCGCGGACAGGCGGCCGGCATCCCAGCCGGTGGTCCCCACAACGGCGTGGATGTTGTTTTCGACGGCGAAGCGGACGTTGGCTTCGGTGCTTTCGGGAACTGTCAGGTCCAAAAGGTACTGCGCTCCGGCGGCGGTGACCTGGTCCAGGGAGTCGCCCCGTCCCAGCGCAGCGACGAGTTCCATGTCGGGTGCGGCTTCAACGGCTGTGACGGCTTCGGCGCCCATGCGTCCGTTGGCGCCCAAGATGGCGACGCGCTTGGCTTCGGAGTGTTGTTCGGTCATGCCGTTAACCCTACCGTCGGGCCCGGGGCGCCCCGGAACCGGACGGTGTGCGTTACCTCGCAGGACGCCGCGGCACCGCCCGAAACGGCAGGAAACAGCCGGAAACGGCCGGCGGTCAGCCGCCGGCGCCCACCCATTCAACAGTGCCGTCGGAGAAGAACTGTTCCTTCCAGATGGGCACCTGCTCCTTGATCCGGTCCACCAGTTCGGAGCACACGGCGAAGGCCTGCCCCCGGTGGGCTGCGGACACAGCGCAGACCAGTGCGGGGTCGCCGATCTGCAGCATGCCGATCCGGTGGGCCGCCCAGATGCGGACCGGCTTTCCGCCGTCCTCCCCCGCACCCCCGCCGGCGTTTTGTTCGGCAACCAGTTGGGCGACGACGTCGGCCATCACCTGGTGCGCCGTGGGGTGCGCGCTGTAGCTGAGGCGGTCAACTGCCTTGCCGCCGTCGTGGTTGCGCACCACGCCGCTGAAGCTGACCACCGCACCTGCGGTATCCCCTTCCACGGCCGCGATGGCCTGGTCTACGGAGATTGGCTCCGCGCTGAGGACCGCGGATACCACCTCGAATGCTTCAGTGCCCATGGTTGCCTTCCAACTGGTCGCAGAGGTGCCCGATCAGCGGGTCCAGGACGGTGAGTCCGTCCATGACGCCCTTTGGTGAGCCGGGCAGATTAACAATGAAGGACTTGCCGGCCGCGCCCGCGTAGCCGCGGCTGAGCGCCGCCAGCGGCGTTTTGGCGGCGCCGGCACGCCGGATCGCCTCCATGATGCCGGGGATTTCGCGGTCCAGCAGGGGCCGGGTGACGTCGGGGGTCCGGTCGTCCGAGTTCAGCCCGGTGCCGCCGCTGGTGATCACGACGGCGGGACGCTGGGTCAGGAGGGCCCTGATCGCTGCGCCGACCGGCTCGCCGTCGGGGACCACCATCGCCGGGAAGACCTCGAAGCCGTGTTCGGTGAGCCAGTCCGTGATCACCGGACCGGTTTCGTCGTCGTAAATACCTGCCGCTGCCCGCGTGGACGCGATCACCACGCCGGCTTTCCGGCCCTGGACGTCGCCGTGCCGGTGCGGCTCGGCGGCGTGGGACGGGGCGGCATGTGACGGTGCGGCGTGGGACGGTGCTGCGCCGGATCCGCCGAAGCTGTCATCGTGGGTCATAGGGTCCAGTCCCCGCTCTTGCCGCCGCTCTTGGCCAGCACCTTGATATCGGTCAGGACGGCGTGCTTGTCCACCGCCTTGATCATGTCGTAAACGCTCAACGCGGCCACGGATGCCGCCGTCAGGGCTTCCATTTCCACGCCGGTCACGCCTCGGGTCTTGACCGTAGCCACCACCTCAACGGACTCCGCTTCGAGCCCGAAGTCGACAGTGACCTTGGACAGCGGCAGGGGGTGGCACAGCGGAATCAGTTCGGGCGTTTTCTTGGCGGCCATGATGCCCGCCACCCGGGCGACTGCCAGCGCGTCTCCCTTGGGAAGGCCGCCGGAACCGAGCAGGCCCATCACCTCCGCCGTGGTGCGGACCGTGGCTGTTGCTGTGGCTTCGCGGGTGGTTTCGGCCTTGGCGGACACGTCCACCATCTGTGCGCTGCCGTCCCGGCGCAGGTGCGTCAGGGCAGCGGGGGTCTGTTCTGCATTCACAGCATCCATACTTCCACCTCGTCCCCGGCCGCGAGTTCCGTTACGCCGGCAGGGACGTGGACCAGGGCGTTGGAACCGGCCAGCGCACGGACCAGGTGGGAGCTCTCGCCGCCCTCCAGCCGGACAGTGCCGTCGGGCTGCAGGTTGCCGCGCCGGACCTGGTGTTTGTGCTGCGGGGACGTCAGCGGGTGGCTGAGCCTGGCGCGGACAGGCAGGCGGAGGGCCGGAGCCCCAAGGACCGCTGCGAGGGCCGGCCGCAGGAACATTTCGAAGGACACCAGGCAGCTGACGGGGTTCCCGGGGAGTCCCAGGAAGGGGACGCCATCGAACATTCCGATTCCCTGCGGCCCGCCTGGCTGCATGGCCACGTGGAGGAACTCCACCGGCTGGCCTTCCATGGCCTGCCGGACAACCTCGTACGCGCCTTTGCTGACGCCGCCGGTGGTGACAATGACATCGGCGTCCGCGCCCTGGCTCCGGAGCAGCTTCTGCAGTTCGGCGGGGTCGTCGGTGGAGATACCCGCCCGCCGCACATCCAGGCCGGCCTGCGCCATGGCGGCTTCGAGGAGGGTGCCATTGGCGTCGTAGATCTTGCCGGCGGGCAGGTCCTGCCCCGGTTCCACCACTTCGTCGCCGGTGGTGACGAGCAGGACCCGGACGGCGCGGTAGACCTCCACAGCCGGGATGCCCAGCGCCGCAAGCAGCCCCAGCTGGGCGGGACCAAGGCAGGTTCCGCCGGCCAGGGCCCGCTCCCCGGCGGCAACGTCGCTGCCCACCGGGCGGACGTAGGTCCCCGCCGCCGTCGCCGGCAGCGTGACCCGCGCGTCCGTGCCGGGGGCAGGAAAGCTGTCCGGCACCGCACGTTCAATAGGTACGACGGCGTCAGCACCGTCCGGGAGCATGGCGCCCGTCATGATGGGTGCTGCTGTCCCTCGGGCCAGCGCGGGCGGACGCATCCCCGCCGGAACCGGTGCCGCGACGGCGAACTCCGTTCCGTCGTCGTGCATGTCCGCGGAGTTGACGGCGTACCCGTCCATCTGGGAGTTGGCGAAGGGCGGCAGGCTGACGGGTGCCAGGAATCCGTGCACCAGTGCCCTGCCGAGGGCCTGCGACAGAGGAACAGTTTCGGTGCGGGATTCTGACCGCAAAGGGGCCAGCAGGTGGGCAACAGCGGCGACATGGTCGGCAACGGAGCGGGCCTGGTGGGGCGTGCCCGCGTGGGCGTGGCGGTGCGGGCTGGTCATGGATGCGCCTTCAGTGTGGGCGGTCAGGATTTCACGTCCACTCTAACCGTGTGGAATCCGGTGGCGCCGTCCGGGACCACTGGCCGGGATGCCTCGTCCTGGACGGTGCCGGCAAGGTCTGTGGCCCGGACCTGGACCTCGTACTGGCCGGGTGTGAGGTCCATGCTGAGCTTCCATTGGTACCAGGTGTCCGTGGAGATCCCGGAAGACAGCTCTGCGGGCTGCCAGGAACCGCGGTTGACCCTGAGTTCAACGGCGCTGATGCCGGTGTGCTGGGCCCAGGCGATGCCGCCAAAGGTGACCGTTCCGGCATTGACGGGCCTGCCGCTGCGGGGGACGTCGATGCGGGAGGACAGCTTGATGGGTCCATGGTCGGACCAGCCCCTGGTGGTCCAGTAGGCGGTGTCCGCCGCGTAGGTGGTGACTTTCAGCTCGGTAACCCATTTGGTGGCGGAAACGTAGCCGTACAGGCCCGGCACCACTAGCCGGACGGGGAATCCGTGTTCGAGCGGCAGCGGGCCGTCATTCATTCCCACGGCCAGGAGGGCGTCCCGGCTGTCCGTGAGCACTTCCAGCGGGGTGCCGGCAGTCCACCCGTCAGCACTCCGGGACAGCACCATGTCCGCACCACTGGCCGGCCCGGCCATCGCCAGGAGTTCGCGGACCGGCCAGCCGAGCCACCGCGCGTTGCCGATGAGGTCCCCGCCTACCGGATTGGACACGCAGGCGATGGTGATGTGGCGTTCGGTCAGCGGCTTGGCAAGGAGTTCGGCGAGGGTCAGTTCCACCTCGCGCTGCACCATGCCCGTGACCTTGAGGACCCAGGTATCGGGGTCGACGGCGGGCACCACCAGGGCCGTGTCGATCCGGTAAAAGTCGTTGACGGGGGTGACGAGCGGGTGCATGCCCTCCGCGCCTGCCTCCGCTCCCGCAGGGATGGGCGGTGCCGGTACCGCTGCCCGGGGTATCGCCACCCGGGCCCTGGCATCGTTGACCTTCAGTACGGTCCCGCGCCAGGCTCCCGCCAGGACTCCGCCAACGGCTGTCAGGACGGCACCTGCGGCGAGGTTCCGGAGGAACGTGCGGCGGGCCGTGGCCTGCCCGCCGGCAGGGGCCGCCTCCCAGGCCTTCAGCTTGCGCATCAGCAGCCGGAGGATCAGGGCAGCGGCGGCCGCCGAAGCCACGGGAAGGGCCAGGGCCACCGGCGTGGCCTGGGCCCGGCCGGCAACTGCGGCCACTCCCGCGAGTCCAAACACGGCAATCACGGCCAGCCCCGCAAAACGCCGCCGCCGTTCCACTACTCCGGCGAGGGCCGCGAGGACCACGATAACCAGGGCCATGCTGACCAGGAGGGCCGCCTTGTCCGCGGTGCCGAAGAGCGAAACCGCCCAGTCCTTTGCTCCCGGCGGGACGGCATCAATGACGGCCCCACCCACCGCCGTCAGCGGCGACACCGACGGGCTCCACACGCCGGCCAGCAACTCTCCGAGGACCACCCCGCCAGCCACGGACACCACGCCGGCGGCCGCAGCGTGCCCGCCAAGGCGGCGCCGTTCCCGCTGTTCCCGCTCGCTGGGTTCGGCCGAACCGCCGTGGCGGGTACCGTCGTCGTGCGTGGCCTGCTGCCGGGCGCTGTTCACCCTTCAAGCATAGGTTCGCGCGCCCATTCCGGCGGTTGCCCGGCGCGGATTCATGACGCTCCCGGGCAGCACCCGTCACGGGTGTGATGTGGAGCCCATCGTGGCGTAGCCTGAATTCATGAGTGTCCAGCTAGGCATGCCCCAGCCCCGCGAAGAAGCGGGCCCGGCGCTGCCGTCCGTCCCGGCTGCGCGTCCGGCTGACGCGCCTGCGGGCCTGGCTGACAGGTACGGGCGCCGGGCTAGCGACATGAGGCTGTCCCTGACCGATAAATGCAACCTCCGCTGCACCTACTGCATGCCCGCCGAAGGCCTGGAATGGCTGGCGAAGCAGGCCGTCATGACGGCGGAGGAGATCGTCCGGATTGTCCGGATCGGCGTGGAGCAGCTCGGCGTCCGCGAGCTGCGGCTCACCGGCGGAGAACCGCTGGTGCGGCACGACCTGGTGGACATCATTTCCGCGCTGCGCAGCAACCATCCGGACCTCCCCATCTCGATGACCACCAACGCCGTGGGGCTGGCGAAGAAGGCCGCCCCGCTCAAGGCCGCGGGCCTGACGCGGATCAATGTCTCGCTCGATTCCCTGCACGAAGAGACCTTCACCAAGCTCACCCGCCGCCCGTTCCTTGACCAGGTGCTGGCGGGCGTGGACGCCGCGTGGGCGGCCGGACTCGGTCCGGTCAAGCTGAACGCCGTCCTGATGCGCGGGATCAACGACGCCGAGTCGCCGGCCCTGCTGGGTTGGGCCTTGGACCGGGGCTATGAGCTGCGCTTCATCGAACAGATGCCGCTCGACGCCGACCACGGCTGGACGCGCCGGAACATGATCACCGCCGCCGAGATCCGCGACATCCTGTCCGCCGAGTACGTCCTGAGCGCCGATCCGCGGGAACGCGACGGGGCGCCCGCCGAGAGGTTCGAAGTACGACGCCGGGTGGCCGGGTTGGATGCCGCCGGTGACCCTACCGCGCACGGGCCCGTCCTGGGAACGGTGGGAATCATCGCCTCAGTCACCGAGCCGTTCTGCTCGGATTGCCGCCGGACGAGGATCACCGCCGAGGGCAAGATCATGAGCTGCCTCTTCTCGCGTGAAGAGTACGATCTCTTGGGCCTGCTGCGCTCCGGCGCTGACGACGACGCCCTGGCGCGCCGGTGGCAGGACGCAATGTGGATTAAGCCAAAAGCCCACGGCATGGACCACGTGGGACTCGACGCTCCGGACTTCGTCCAGCCGGACCGCAGCATGAGCGCCATCGGGGGCTGACCGGAATGCATGTACGTTACTTCGCTGCCGCACGCGCCGCTGCCGGGTTCGAGGAGGAGAAGTTCGACCTCCCTGCCGGGGCAACCGTGGCGGACCTGCTGGACGCCGTCCTCGCCGTGCCGCGGGAGGAGCCCCCGGCCGGGACGCCGCCGCTGGCCCGCATCCTTTCGCGCAGCAGCTTCCTGTTGAACGAGGTGGCGGTGCGGGACCGTGCCACTGTTGTGGGAGCCGATGACGTCGTGGACGTCCTGCCGCCGTTCGCCGGAGGGTAAGCCGGCCCCGAGGCAGCGCCACTGAGGAGTTCTGCCGTAGTGCCGTAGTGGGCTTGTGCACCAGTGCCGGTTTGGCCCGACGCACTCAATGTCAGACCCTCGCTGGATCATGGGTCTATGGGAATCGCGGCGGCTGCTTCGGTCGAGGGACAACGGTGATGGAGGGTCTTATGGCCTCCGCCGCCAGCCTTGACGCGCTGTTCCTGAAGGACGCGGAGCTGGACCGGGCTGGCTCGGATGTGGCTGGCTCCGGCGATGCCGGCATGGATGTCCTGCAGCGGAAGTCCGAGCTTCTGCTGCACCGTCTAGCGGTTTGGAAGCGTTTGGAAGCCCAGATCGCGGGCGGCAAAGCCCTGGACGCTGCAGAGTTCGCGGAACTTCAGGAGGCGATGACTCCCCCGGACGCCACAGGGTCGGAGCGGGCGTTTGTTGAGATGTCCACGACCGCGGAGGTCGCCGGGTCCTGACGCTCAGCCCGGGCGCCGCGGCAGCATTCATCAGCCAGTCCCGCAAGGTCAGTGCGATGCCGGCGGTGGCGGGTGCGCTGGCTGCTGGATCAATGTCGTGGCGGCACGCGGTGATCGTCGCCGACGAAACCGACTGCCTCGCCCCCGAGGGTGCCGAGGCGCTGGTGGCGCATTTCTTCGACCCGGACGCCCCGAACCCGGCCCGGGGATCCGCGCCCGGTGACCTGGTGCCGCACCTGTTCCGACGGAAAGTCAAAACTTGGCGCGAACGCAGCTACCCCGCCTCCGTTGCAATCCGGCATGCGAAGTGTGTGGCGGAGCGGCGGATGGAATACCGCCCCGGCGCCGACGGGATGGCCTCGATCACCCTGATCCTGCCCGGGGACACCGCCTGCGCCATCTGGAACAAAACCACAGCAATCGCCCGCGGCCTGCAGGGCCCCGGCGAAACCCGCACCCTCACCCAGTTGCGGCCGGACGTCGCCGCCGCGCTCCTCTTGAGCGCCCACACCGGGGCCGCTGCCACAGGCCGGTCCATCGATGGCCAGGAAACCGGCACCGGGACCCACCCATACTTCGTTGACCTCAGCACGATCCCCGCCCCGAAAGCCGACGTGCTGGTCACCATCCCGATATTCACAATGGTGGGCAGCACTGACGAACCGGCAGACCTCGACGGATACGGGCCCATCCCCGCCGCGATGGCCCGCAAACTCGTTGCTGACGGGGCCACCTCGTTCTACCGGGTCCTCGTCGACCCGCGTGACGGTGCGCCTCTCGAGATCGGCCGGACCAGTTACCGGCTGTCGGAGGCGATGAAACGCTGGATCAGGATGCGCGACGGCCACTGCACATTCCCCGGCTGCACCAACCCCAGCACGGACAACGACACCGACCACCTCACCGCCTGGCAGCACCACGGCACAACAGGAGTCAGCAACCTGGCCCAGCTCTGCCCCAAACATCACCGGCTCAAACACAGCAGCGGCTGGACCCCCACACCAGCCACCAGGAATGAACCACCCGGCTGGACCTCACCCACCGGCCGGCACTACCCAGCACAACACCCCGACCCCCAACCACCCCACTGGCCACCCGGAATCTTGGAAGGCGACTTCGAAGGAGACTTTGGAGGGAAATCCGACGCGCCGCCACCAGTCACCCCCCGGGCAGACTTGCCGTCTGTAAGCCGGTCGGTACCAACCAACCCGCCCATCCCAACTGCCTGCCGGGACCAACCCCCGATGTCGCTCGAGGATCAGATCCTCTCCGGCAATGTCGTGTTCCCGGAATTCCTCATGGACGGCTTGCCGGGCGATGACGAACCACCTGCGGAGGAGGCCTTTGACATAGCGGATCAGTATCCCGACGATCCTGCCTGGGACGACTTCTGCGCAACACACGGCTTATCGGACAGTCCCGTCGTCACGACCGCCGGAAGGTGGAGGTCATGACCAGCGCGTAGGCCGGACGTTTACCGTTAGCGCCGGCAGTGGATGCGTCGCTGGCGTCGGACAGTGAAGCTATCCGGAGTTCGGTGACATGAAGTAGCGCCTCGCCGGAGACCGGCACGTCCGGGGAACCGGCGGTGGGCGGTGTGGCGTGCCTCAGGCTGATGCTGTGACGCGTCCAGCCGGCACCGGCGCGGCGCTCCACCCGCAGGACACCGTCGTGCCAGGTGCACCGCGTCGGGGTTCCCGGTGATGCCCCGGTGCTGTCCACGTAATACCAGAACACGTCACTGTGGTCCGGATCCAGTGTGAACATCCCATGGCCCTCGAAATGGGACCCGTCGGCTTCCACGTGCCGATAGCTCTGCACCACGGCGAATCCCCCTGCCGCCCTGCGGTAAGTCACTTCTGCATCAACAGTCCGCGCCGGCCCCCAGGGACCCGAGGCGAATTCAGTGGTCCCCCGCCAGGACCCGAGAAGGCCGGCCAGTGCAGGATGAATGCCTCCCGGCAGCCCAGGGCGCGGCAGATCGTGGGCGCCATCATGGCCAGGCGGGCGTACGTCCATGCCTTCCACCCTTCACCACATGGCGGATTCAGATGGCATCATCGTAGTCCGGCAGCGTTCACCCGGCGAGGGTCAGCAACCGCCGCCCACGTCCATGGCTCAGAGCCCGAAGGTCTCGGTTTCGTCGAACGGTCCCACCACTGTGACGGTGCGGGGCGCGGCGGCCAGTTCGGCGGCCAGTTCCTGCACCTGTTCGGCGGTGACGGACTTGATAAGCCGCAGGGTCTCGTCGATGTCCTGGTATTCGCCGGACACCAGTTCGGCCCGGCCCAGGCGTGACATCCGGGAGCCGGTATCTTCCAGGGCAAGCACGATCCCGCCGCACAGCTGCCCCACTGCCTTGCGCAGTTCGTCCTCGGAGATGCCGTGCTCGGCGAGTTTGTCCAGCTCGATACCCAGCAGTTCAAGGACTTGCCGCACCTTGGAGGGCGTGCAGCCGGCATACATGCCAAAGTAGCCGGCGTCTGCGTAGGACGACGCAAAGGAGTAGGTCGAATACACCAGGCCGCGCTTTTCCCGGATCTCCTGGAACAGCCGGGAGGACATGCCGCCGCCGAGGACGGCGTTGAGGACACTCATGACGTAGCGGCGCTCGTCCGTGGCAACAATGGTGGGGCAGCCCATGATGATGTTGGCCTGCTCAACGGCACGCTTCACCACCTGGAGTCCGGCGGTTCCGGTGATCAGGGCCCGCTCGGTGGACCGGCGATCGACCGGCGACGCGTTCGTCTCAAGCGACCAGCCTGCAGACTCAAGGGCATCCACCACGAGGCCGCAGACGACGTCGTGGTCCAGCCCGCCGGCAGCTGTGATGACCAGTTCGTCGGGACGGTAGTAGCGCCGGTAGTGCTCCCAGACGGAATCGCGGGCAACGGCGCGGATGGCGTCCGGGGTTCCGCCGATGGGGCGGCCCAGGGGGTGGCTGCCCAGAACGGAAGCAACGAAGTGCTCGTGGGCAACATCCGTGGGGTCGTCGCTGTCCATGGCGATTTCCTCAAGGATGACGTCCCGTTCCTGCTCCATCTCGTCCGGATCGAGGACGGCGCCCGTGATCATGTCGGCAATGACATCGATGGCCATGGGCAGGTCCGTGTCCAGGACGCGGGCGAAGTAGCAGGTGCTTTCCTTTGCCGTCGCGGCGTTTGATTCGCCGCCCACCTCGTCAAAGGCCGAGGCGATCTCCAGGGCGGTGCGCCGTTTGGTGCCCTTGAAGAGCAGGTGCTCCAGGAAGTGGGTGGAGCCGTGTTGTCCGTGGGCCTCGTCGCGGGACCCCACGCCTACCCAGAAACCGATGGTGGCCGACCTTTGGCCGGGCATCGCTTCGGTCAGAACCCGCACGCCGCCGGGCAGCACTGACCGGCGGACTTCGGAGCCGCCGTCGGAGCCGTGGACCAGGGTGTCGCCGAGGTGGTTCTGCTCAAGGGGCAGGGGTACAACAGTCATTGAGGCCTTTCAGGTGGTGCAGCCGGATCTGGCTGTCATCGTAACAGCGGCGGGGCCGGTGGATCATCCCACCGGCCCCGCCGTTTCATACTGGTGTTCCTGTCAGGGAACGGTTAGATCTCGACGCCTTCAGCAGGCTCCGTGGCGTGGGCGCGTTCGGTACCTTCCGCGCCTTCTTCCTCGGCCACTACCGGGGAGAGCGAAAGCTTTCCACGGTCGTCGATCTTGGTGATTTCCACCTGGACCTTCTGGCCCACGGAAACGACGTCATCAACGTTGTCCACGCGCTTGCCGTTGGCCAGCTTGCGGAGCTCGGAGATGTGCAGGAGGCCGTCCTTGCCCGGGGTCAGCGATACGAAGGCACCGAAGGTGGTGGTCTTGACGACCGTACCCAGGTAACGCTCGCCGATTTCCGGAACCTGCGGGTTCGCGATGGCGTTGATGGCGGAGCGTGCTGCGTCAGCAGACGGACCGTTGGTGGCGCCAATGTAGACGGTGCCGTCGTCCTCGATGGAGATGTCGGCGCCGGTGTCTTCCTGGATCTGGTTGATCATCTTGCCCTTGGGGCCGATGACCTCGCCGATCTTGTCCACGGGGATCTTCACGGCGATGACGCGCGGCGCGAACTCGGAGAGCTCGTCCGGGGTGTCGATGGCCGAGTTGAGGACCTCGAGGATGTGGAGGCGGGCTTCGCGGGCCTGCTTCAGTGCCGCTGCCAGGACGGAGGCGGGGATGCCGTCGAGCTTGGTGTCCAGCTGGATGGCCGTGACGAACTCGGAGGTACCTGCAACCTTGAAGTCCATGTCGCCGAAGGCGTCTTCGGCGCCGAGGATGTCGGTCAGCGCGGCGTAGCGCGTCTGGCCGTCAACCTGGTCGGACACCAGGCCCATGGCGATACCGGCGACGGCTGCCTTCAGGGGCACACCGGCGTTCAGCATGGACAGGGTGGAGGCGCAGACGGAACCCATCGACGTCGAACCGTTGGAGCTGAGGGCTTCAGACACCTGGCGGATGGCGTAGGGGAATTCCTCGCGGGACGGCAGTACGGGCACCAGGGCGCGTTCTGCCAGGGCACCGTGGCCGATTTCGCGGCGCTTGGGCGAACCCACGCGGCCGGTTTCTCCGGTGGAGTACGGCGGGAAGTTGTAGTTGTGCATGTAGCGCTTGCGCGTGACGGGTGACAGCGAGTCGATCTGCTGTTCCATCTTGAGCATGTTCAGCGTGGTGACACCCATGATCTGGGTTTCGCCGCGTTCGAAGATTGCGGAACCGTGCACGCGGGGCAGGACCTCAACCTCGGCGGTGAGCTGGCGGATGTCCGTCAGGCCGCGGCCGTCGATGCGGATCTGGTCCTTGAGGATGCGCTGGCGCACAACCTGCTTGGTGACCGAGCGGAACGCTGCGGAGAGTTCCTTTTCGCGGCCTTCGAACTGGCCGGCCAGGGAGGCAACGGTCTCGTCCTTCAAGGCGTCAGAAGCAACGTCGCGCTCCTGCTTGTCGGCGATCTGGAAGACAGCGGCCAGCTTGTCGGCAGCAGCTGCTTCAACAGCGGAGTACACGTCGTCCTGGTAGTCCAGGAAGACCGGGAACTCGACCGTGGGCTTCGCGGCGCGGCCGGCGAGGTCCGCCTGCGCGTCGCAGAGTGCCTTGATGAACGGCTTGGCAGCCTCGAGGCCCTCGGAGACAACCTCTTCGGTGGGGGCGGTGGCGCCCTGTTCCTTGATGAGGTTCCAGGAGTTGTCGGTTGCTTCGGCTTCCACCATCATGATGGCGACGTCGTCACCGGCGACACGGCCGGCAACAACCATGTTGAAGACGGAGTTTTCCAGCTGGGAGTGCTTGGGGAAAGCAACCCACTGTGAACCGTGCTCGTCGGCGACCAGGGCAACGCGGACGCCGCCGATGGGGCCGGAGAACGGCAGGCCCGAAAGCTGCGTGGACATGGAGGAGGCGTTGATGGCCACCACGTCGTAGAGCTCGTCGGGGTTGATGGCCAGGACGGTCACCACGATCTGGACTTCGTTGCGCAGGCCCTTGATGAAGGCGGGGCGCAGCGGACGGTCCATGAGGCGGCAGGCCAGGATGGCTTCGGTGGAGGGGCGGCCTTCGCGGCGGAAGAACGAGCCCGGGATGCGGCCGGCAGCGTACATGCGCTCTTCGACGTCAACCGTCAGGGGGAAGAAGTCGAAGCCTTCGCGCGGGTGCTTGCCTGCGGTGGTGGCGGAGAGCAGTGCGGTGTCTTCGTCGATGTACACCATGGCTGCGCCGGCTGCCTGCTTGGCGAGGCGGCCGGTTTCGAAGCGGATTACACGCTTGCCGAAGCGGCCATTGTCAATGACGGCTTCTGAGAACTGGATTTCGGGACCCTCCATAGAGAGTCACCTCCGTTTCTGTTTTACGGAAGTCCAGCCACATCAACCCAGGCCAGCATATGTCGACTGGCCCTGCACCCGGTCGTCGATCGAGACCCACGGGCCGGGGCAGCCATTCGATGCTGCCGTTCCCGGGGATCACTACCGAGGACCGCGAATGCGTGATGCGGTTGATCCTCCTGTTTAGTTTTTTAGGTGGAGCGGGGCGGCCCAATCCCGAATGGGACAGGGCCGCCCGAAAGTCCGACTAGCGGCGCAGGCCGAGGCGCTCGATGAGCGCACGGTAGCGGTTGATGTCAGTCTTCTTCAGGTAGCCAAGCATGCGCTTGCGACGACCGACCATGCCCAGCAGACCGCGCTGGGTGTGGTAATCGTGCTTGTGCTCCTTCATGTGCTCAGTCAGATCCTTGATCCGCTGGGTCAGGACTGCAACCTGGACCTCGGGCGAACCGGTGTCGCCTTCGCCGGTTGCGTATTCCTTGATGATGGACTGCTTTACAGCGGCGTCAAGTGCCACAATAACTCCTTGGAAATGTGCCGTGAGGGCCCGGATCAGTAATTCACTGCCGGGTCTGCCGCTGCGGCCAACCGGTCAAACCGGGTGCGGCCGTACGCAGCAGGACCCAGCCGCCACGGACTGCAGCCGGATCCATCGTCCAGTTTACCGGCCGCGGCCCAATGTTGTCGAAACAGGGCCGGCGGCGGCCCGGCGCCCGGTCAGCGCCGGAATGGGTCAGGCGGCGAGCCTCTCCCTGATGGCGGCCATGCCGTGCAGGACTTCCGCGAAACTGGTGCTGAGCGGGGACAGCCCCACCCGGAGCCCGCAGGGCGCCCGGAAGTCCGGGATCACGTCCCCGTCCCACAGGGCCTCGACCGTGGCCTTGGTGAAGTCAGCGTGGTCCACAGTGATGTGGCTGCCGCGCTCCGCCGGATCACGCGGCGACGCCAGCTCGGCACCGAGCGGCGCCAGCAGGGCCTCGAAGATGTCGACGGCGAACGCCGTAAGTTTCTCCGACTTGGCCCGGATGGCTGCCATCGACGCTTCTTCAATGAGGTCGAGGGTGCCCCGCATGGCCAGCATGCCGAAGACAGCCGGCGTTCCGCTCAGGAAGCCGCGGATGCCCGGCGCAGGTTCATACCCGGCAGCCATCTCGAAGGCATCCTTGCGGCCCATCCACCCCCAAATGGGCTGGTTGAGTGATGGCAGGTGCCGCTCGTTGACGTAGGCGAAGGCCGGCGATCCCGGACCGCCATTGAGGTATTTGTACGTGCAGCCGGCGGCGAAGTCCACGCCGGCACTGTCCAGGCCGATCTCCACCGAGCCCGCGGAATGGCAAAGATCCCACACCACCAGCGCCCCGGCGTCGTGCACTGCCTTGGTGATCGCCGGGAGGTCTGCGAGGTGCCCTGAGCGGTAGGCGATCTGGCTGAGGAGTACGACGGCGGTGCGCGGCCCGGTGGCCTGGCGCACCTGCTCAACGGTCGGCCCCGCCGCGGGGTCCGTTTCGATCCAGCGCAGGGTGAGGCCCTCTTCCAGGGCGATGCCCTCGACAAGGTACCTGTCCGTGGGGAAGTTTCCGGTGTCGAGGACGAGCTCGTTCCGGTCCGGGTCATCCACCGATGCCAGGGCGGCACGGATCAGCTTGTAGAGGACCACGGTGGTGGAGTCGGCAATGATGGTCTGGCCCGGGGCCGCTCCGAGGACGGCACGGCCCAGCTGGTCGCCAATGGCCTGCGGCAGGGCCAGCCATTTCTCGTCCCAGCCGCGGATGAGGCGGCCGCCCCATTCGTCGCTGATGAACGCCGCGATGTCCCCGGCCGTGCGCTTCAGCGGCCTTCCCAGGGAATTGCCGTCCAGGTAGGACAGGGGCGTGTCCGTTCCGATGAACAGTTCCCGGTAATGCGCCAGCGGGTCTTCCCTGTCGAGTTCGGCGGCGCGCTGCCGGAGTACCTCGTCCGCCGGGACCGCGGTGTGCCCGGCGCCTTGCTGGTGGATGCTCATTGTCCGATCTCCGTCCTGACGGCGAATAGTTCCGGGAAGAACGTCAGCTCCAGGGCCTTCTGGAGGAAGGCCGCCCCACTGGAGCCCCCGGTGCCCGTCTTCATCCCGATGGTGCGCTGCACCGTGCGCAGGTGGCGGAAACGCCAGAGCTGGAAGTTGTCTTCGAGGTCCACGAGTTCCTCGCAGGCCTCGTAGGCACCCCAGTTCTCCGCCGCGTGCTCGTAGATGTACTTGAACAGCGGGACAAGTTCGGGCGTGAATTCGTGGGCACGGGTGACGTCGCGGGCGAGGACCGATGCGGGCACCTCGAAGCCCTGGCGGGAGAGGTAGGCCAGGAATTCGTCGTAGATGCTGGGAGCCGCGAGCAGTTCCTCCAGCATGGTGTGCGCTTCGGGATCGGACTCGAAGACCGGGAGCATTTTGCGGTTCTTGTTGCCGAGCACGAACTCCACCGCACGGTACTGGGCCGACTGGAACCCCGAGGAGTTCCCCAGGAACCCGCGGAACTGGGAATACTCGGTAGGCGTGAGCGTGGCGAGGACGGACCACTGCTCGGTGAGGGTCTTCTGGATGTGCTTGACGCGGGCGATGCCCTTCAGCGCCGAGCCGAGATCATCGGCCCGCAGCCACGCCGCGGCGCTGCGGAGTTCATGCAGCACCAGCTTCAGCCACAGCTCCGTGGTCTGGTGCTGGATGATGAACAGCAGCTCATCGTGGTGTTCGGGCTCGCTGACCGGCTGTTGGGCACTCAGCAGGGTGGGCAGCTGCAGGTACGAGCCGTAACTCATCCGGGAGCTGAAGTCGCGGACAATTCCCTTGTCCAGCTTGCGGGTGTTCTTCTCGACGGACACGTACAGCCTTTCGCGTGCTTCCTGGGTGGCCCTAGTGCCGTGCCAGCAGTTGGTGCGCCTGCACCACGTCCAGTTTCATCTGGTCCACCAGGGCTTCGGGACCACGGTAGGCCACCATGCCGCGCAGGCGCGCCAGGAATTCCACGATCACTGTCTGGCCGTACAGATCGAAGTCCTCTACGGCTTCCCGGGGCCGGTCGATGACGTGGGCCTCCACCTGCCGGCTGACGCCGTCGAACGTGGGGTTCGAGCCCACGGAAATGGCTGCCGGCCAGCGTTTGCCGGCCTCGTCCACCAGCCAGCCGGCGTAGATGCCGTCTGCCGGAATCAGGCCGGTGGAGTTGCTGGCGAGGTTCGCCGTGGGGAAACCGAGGGCGCGGCCGCGGGCTGCGCCGTGGACAACCTCGCCGCGCATCCGGTGCGGCCTGCCGAGCACCTCCGCTGCCGTGGCAACGTCGCCTTCCTGCAGTGCTTCGCGCACCCAGGTGGACGAGCAGCGGCGGTCCGTGCCGTCGTCGTCATGCAGCGGGTACCCCTCGGAGCCGAACTCGCTGATGACCTGCACTTCGAAGCCGAACTTCCCGCCCAGGGCCTTCATGGTTTCCAGGTCTCCGGAGTTGCCGCGGCCGAACCGGGCATCGTGGCCGATGACCACGTGGCTGGCGTGCAGGCAGTCCACCAGGTACTGCTCCACGAATTCCTCCGCCGTGAGGCTGGCGAGGTCGAGTGAATACTTCACCACCAGGATGGCGTCCAGGCCCAGCTCGCCGAGGGCCTCGAGCTTATCCTCCAGGCCCATGATCAGGCGGGGGGCGCTCTCCGGGCGGTGGATGACGGCCGGGTGCGGATCAAACGTGACGGCAACGGCCTTGGAGTGCGTCAGCCTGGCGGAGCGGATCAGTTGGGACAGGACCTGTTGGTGCCCGCGGTGAACGCCGTCAAAGTTGCCAAAGGTGACAACGGATGGGCCAAAGTCCGCCGGGACCTCGGACGGATCGTTCCAGATGTAGACCATCACCCTCGCCTTAAACTGCCTGCAGCATCAATGATCCGCGGCCATCCGGCCGCGGAATTCTTCAAGGTTACCCGCATTCAGCGGCCTGCTTTTCCCAGCGAAGGCCGCCGCCGGTACAGCCATACCAGGCCGAGGACAGGGAGTATCAGCGGGATGAAACCGTAGCCGCGGCCAAACAGGGACCAGACGGTTTCGTGCGGGAACGCCACGGAATCGTAGATGCTGAGTGAACCCACCACCAGAACGCCTACCAACTCGACCAGGACTGCCGCCACGGAGACCTTGAACCAGGTGCTCCCCGCCTTGGCCAGCGACACCGTGGCCACGGCGTACACCAGGGCTGCGAAGGCGGACAGCAGGTAGGCCACGGGGGCGTCGGAAAACTTGGTGAGGATCTGGTACCCGGCGCGGGCCGTGGCCGAGATGGCAAAGACGGCGTACACGGCAATCAGCAGACGGCCCGGGCCGGTATTGCGGGTGTTGCCGCCGGTACCGGTGCGCGCCGTGTTCGTGCTGCCGTGGTCTCCCGCCGTTGCGTCGGCGGACTGGGGGTGCTGGTCATTCACGTTGCGTGCTTCTTCCACTTCAGTACCAGATCTGGTTCATTCGGGCGGCCATCACCAGGGCGGTCACGCCGACGGCGGCAAGGACGAAGTTGCTCCACCGGGTCCGTTCCAGGATGGACCAGTAGACGGCGGCCGGGGGCAGCAGCATAGCAGTCACCAGGTAGCCCCAGAACTCCCAGGCCTCGCCGGCAATGGTTTCGCCGGCGATGACCCTGATGATGGACCCCACCAGGTAGACCACCAGGGCCACCTCCACTGCCGCGACGGACAGGATGGTGGCGTCGTTGGGTGCCTTCTTCATGATGCCCGCGGCCAGGCAGATGACGGTGGAGAGAAGCCCAACGGCCAGGATGATCCAGAAATACGCGTCCACTCAGGCCTCCCCGCCAGCCGCGGCGGAATTGCCGTTGCCGGGTGCGAACACCAGGACCGGCTTGGCGTAGTTGCCACTGTCCGCCAGCAGGGCCACCAGGCTCCCGTCGGGAGCGAAGGCGGCTGCCGGGTGGTCGGCGGTCGCGGCGCCCGGGCTTCCCGGGGCCGCACCGGCGGCAATCCGGCGGCCATAGGAAATTTCCGTGGTTTCCTCGGCGCTCAGCTCGCGGTTGGGCATGAGGGCCCGGGCGGCCTGCGACATTTCCAGCACGTCCAACTCTTCGGCGAGCTGTTCCAGCGTGCGGGCCTGGTCCAGGGAGTACGGGCCGACGTGGGTCCGGCGGAGGGCCGTGAGGTGTCCCCCCACCCCCAGGCCGTTGCCCAGGTCACGTGCGAGGGCGCGGATATAGGTTCCCGAGGAGCACTCAACGGTGACATCGATGTCGATCACGTCGGCCCCGGTGTCGCGCCGGATGCCGTGGACTTCGAACCTATGGATGGTGACGGGCCGGGCGGCGAGCTTGACGTCCTCACCGGAGCGCACCCGGGCGTAGGCGCGTTCGCCGTTGACCTTGATGGCGCTGACGCTGCTGGGTACCTGCTGGATGCCGCCGGTGAGCGCTGCGACGCCGTCGTGGATGGCCTGCTCCGCCACCGCGGACGTGCCGGCCGAGGCAACCACGTCCCCTTCGGCGTCGTCCGTCACTGTGGACTGGCCCAGGCGGATGGTGGCCGTGTAGGTCTTGGACGTTCCCACGATGTAGGTGAGCAGGCGGGTGGCCTTATTGATGCCGACCACCAGCACCCCCGTGGCCATGGGATCAAGCGTGCCGGCGTGGCCCACTTTCCGGGTCCCCGCGATGCGCCGCATCCGGCCAACCACATCATGGCTGGTCCATCCCTGCGGCTTGTCCACTATCACCAGTCCAGAAAGCACGCCTACCAGTATATCGGCGCTGGTTGGGGGCGCAGCGCACGCCCGGCCCGGCCCTGTGGCAGCGCTAGGATGGCTGGCATGCCTGAGCTTGCCGCCCATGTCCGCGACGTGCCCGTCAACCAGATCCGGGAAATCACCGAGGCCGCCTGGCGCACCCCCGGCGCGCTGGTGCTCAGCATCGGCGAGCCCGGGTTCGCGCTCCCCCGCCATGTCCTGGATGCCGGGATGGCCTGCCTGGACCGGGACGAGACGAACTACACGCCGAACGCCGGGCTTCCCGCCCTCAGGGAGGCGTTCGCGGCGAGGTTCCGCGAAGAACAGGGCGTCGCCGTCGGCGCCGACAGGGTCTATGTGGTCGCCGGGGCCCAGCAGGGCCTGCACTTTGCCATGAGCCTGCTGCTGTCCCCCGGCGACGAGATCCTCATCCCCAATCCCGGATACCCCACCTTCGCGATGACCAGCCGGCTCCTGAGCGCTGTTCCGGTGGGCTATCCGCTGTACCCGGACCACGGCTTCCAGCCCCGCACGGCGGACATCGAGGCCCTGATCACCACCAGGACCAGGGTGCTGGTCCTGAACTCCCCCTCCAACCCCCTCGGTGCCGTCCTCATTAAGGACTCGGTCCGGGAACTGATGGATCTCGCCCGCCGCCACGACCTGTGGGTTATTTCGGACGAATGCTACGAGGCGTTCACCTACGATGTGGAGCACGTCAGTCCGGCACGGTACGACGCCGGCACGCAGCGTGAGGCGCGTGTCTTCACCTCCCTGACACTGTCCAAGACGTATGGCCTGACGGGCCTTCGGATTGGCGCCCTGGTCTGCCCGCCCGGGCTGCAGCAGCAGATGGACAACGTCATGGAATCGATCGTGTCCTGCGTCGCCGCGCCCTCCCAGTACGCGGCGCTTGCGGCGCTCACCGGGCCGCAGGACTATGTGCAGCACGCCCACCGGCACTACCGGAACAACAGGGACGCCGCCTCCGCAGTCCTGGACGGCAAGAACATCCCGTACCTGCGGGCGCAGGGTGCGTTCTACCTGTGGGCGGACATGTCCCACGTCAGCGGCGGGGACGTCCGGCAATGGGCCCGCCGGTTCCTGGCCGATTCCGGTGTTGCGCTGGCACCCGGCACAGCGTTCGGTTCCATCGGCGAAGGCTGGGTCAGGATAGCGCTCTGCGGCAGGCAGCAGGATCTGATGGAAGGTCTGTCCAGGCTCCCGGCGCGTGCGGCTGACGGCACGACGGCCGGCTAGCGGCCCGCTCCGGAAAGGGCCTTGTCCAGCCAGGACCGCAGCGCATCGGCGGGAGCGGCCCCCGCCTGGCGCGCAGCAACGTTGCCGTCCACCAGGACCATCAGCGTGGGGATGGCCTGCACGTCGAACCTGCGCGACAGCGCCGGCGACTTGTCCACGTCCACCTTCACGAGCTTGATCGCGCCCGGCCGTTCCCGTGCGAGCTTGTCCAGGGCAGGGCTGACCATGCGGCACGGGCCGCACCATTCGGCCCAGAAGTCCACGAGTACGGGCACCGGTGACGCTTCGGCGACACTGCCGAAATCGGCATCGCCCGCGTCCACGATCCAGGGCAGACCGGCCTTGCAGCTGCCGCAGCGGGGCCTGCCGGCAGCCTGCGCCGGAATCCGGTTGGTCTTGCCGCATGCGGGACAGGCCATGAGTGTGGTTTCCACGTCAGTACTCCGTCCGTTCCTTGTTGGCGCCCCACGCCTTGAAGGGGGCATCCGACGCCGGGAGGTCACCACGGGTGACAGGCATGAGGTCCGTGCGGGACCCGTCGAAGTACTCGTAGAACAGGGCGTCGTCGAAGCCGGCCGCGGCCGCGCCGTGGCGGTCTGCTGCGAAGAAGACGCGGTCGATCCGGGCCCAGAGGGCGGACGCGAGGCACAGCGGGCACGGCTCGCAGCTCGCGTAGAGGACCGCGCCCTGCAGGTTGAAGTTCGCCGTTCCGGCAGCTGCGGCACGGATGGCCACTACTTCGGCGTGGGCGGTGGGGTCGTTGTCGCGGGTGACCCGGTTGACGCCTTCGAAGACCTGCCCGCCCGCGGTCACCACCACTGCGCCGAAGGGGCCGCCGCCGCGGTCCACGTTTTCCGTTGCCAGGCCCACGGCCTGCTGAAGGTAGCGGGAAGGGCTGTTCTGCTCAGGCGCCGTGGTCATAGCTAGATCCTAGCCATGTGGCCGGCTGTTGGGGGGACGCAGATGGGGTCGGTTTTAGGGGGAAAGTACCGATGACATCCTGGCGCTGCAGGCATATCCTTGCCCGCGGGGGTCTGCATTTTTTGCCTCTTGGGAGGCTTCCTATCCGGCCCGCTAAGGGCACGCACCCGGAGTACCCACAATGAAGAAAAAGATCACCATTATTGGTTTGGTGGCGGCTGTGGTGGCTTTTGCCCCAGCCAGCCCGTCGACAGCGTCGGATAAGGGCCATGACGACGCTAAATCGGAAGAAGTTGCCACCGGCCTTGCCACGCCGTTGCACCTGGCCCTCGGGACAGCGAAATCCGTCTACGTGAGCCAGGACTTTGCCGGCAAGCTGAGCCGCGTCAACCGGGACGGCACCGTCGAAGATGTCTACACCAGTCCCAAGCCCGGGTGGGACGTAGCAGGGGTGGACACCCGCGGGGCCACAACGTTCTTCCTGGAAAGCACAGGTGCCGGGCTGGGCACGCCGGAGAACCTTGAGGGCTACCTGAAGGCCATCAGCCCGAACGGGGATGTCAGGACCATCGCAAACTTCGCCGACTACGAGCGGGAAAACAACCCCGACGGCGACCAGGAGTACGGCTTCGGCGACGATGTCAGTGACGCGTGCCTGCAGCAGTGGCCCAAGGAGTCCCCGGCTCCTGCCCGCTATACGGGTACGGTCGATTCGCATCCCTACGCGCTGGCTGTCCAGGGCAATACCGCCTACGTGGCTGACGCCGGGATGAACGCCATCCTCACCGTCAACCTGCGGTCGGGCGAGATTTCCACCCTGGCCGTCCTGCCGCCGCGGCCGGCGGTCATTCCTGAAACAGCTGCCCGTCCGGAGGCGGAGGGCGGACTCGGCGTGCCGGCCTGCGTCGCGGGACACGAGTACGCCTTCGAGCCGGTTCCCACCGATGTGGAGATTGGCCAGGATGGCTGGCTGTACGTGACGTCGCTGCCCGGCGGTCCGGAAAGCCCGGCCCTTGGGGACCGCGGTGCGATCTTCCGGATCAACCCGTGGAACGGCAGGGCGAAGGTGTGGGCGGACGAAATCCTCAGCCCCACCGGCTTGGCCATTGCGGACAACGGTGACGTCTATGTGGCTTCGCTGTTCGGCGGGAAGATCCTGAAGTTCAGCGGTTGGAAGGGCGAGCGTTCGGAGTTCCTCACGGTCAACCAGCCGGCCGATGTTGAGATCCAGGGGCGGACCCTGTACGCCACCACGGACGTGCTGCCGGCAATGCTGGGACCTGAACCCCCTGCCGGTCCCCCGCCGGCGACCGGGAAGCTCATCAAGGCCAGCATCCGCTAAGCAGGCATCAGGGTTCCTGAAAGCGCAGCAGGCCCGGACTGACGCTGGTTGTCAGTACGGGCCTGCTGCTGCGGTCACGCCTTACTTGGTGCTGTCCGCGTCCTTGTTGGCGTCTTCATCGATGTCGTCGTCGCCGGCGAGGTCAAGTTCCTCTTCGTCGAAGTCGTCTTCGTCGATGTCAACATCCTCGGGAGCATCGCTCTTGTAGGGATCAGCTTCGCCTGCGTGCTTGGCGGTGGCAGCCAGCGCGGCCACCTCGGCGTCGCGCTTCTTGGCTTCCCGCAGCAGTTCCTCCAGGTTGGAAGCCACCACGGGGATCTGGTCGGCGACAAACTCCAGGGTCGGCGTCAGCCGGACGGTGATGTTGCGGCCGACTTCCTGGCGCAGAACGCCCTTGGCCTTCTCCAGCCCCTTGGCAGCGTCGGCCTGGGCGGTCTCGTCACCGAAGACCGTGTAGTACACCGTGGCGTGCTGCAGGTCGTTCGTCACGCGGGCATCGGTCACGGTGACGCCCTCAAGCCGCGGATCCTTGACCCTGCGGCCAAGAGCCTCAGCAACAACAACCTTAATCCGCTGCGCCAACTTGGCAGCACGTGCCGGATCAGCCATTACAACCTCCTGAAAAATTTGGGACGTACGACGGCGGCAGTAGGCCGGCGTCGAGCGTTTCAGTTATGTGCCACGCACCTACGGCGGCCAACGACGATGCCGGAGAGTTTTGGGGGCGCCCGGGAGTGGCATCGGGCCTACCGGAGCTGGGCGGCAAAGGATCGCAAGATCCTTTGCCGCCCAGCGTAGGGGCGGGGCGCCGCCAAAACTCGGAGGCTGCCCCGTCCCATCAAAGCAACCTTAGACGCGCGGCTTCTCGCGCATCTCGAAGGTCTCGATGATGTCACCTTCGGTGATGTCGTTGTACGAGCCAAGACCGATACCACATTCGAAGTCCGTGCGGACCTCGGTGGCGTCGTCCTTGAAGCGCTTGAGCGTCTCGATGGTGAGGTTGTCGCCGATGATCTTGCCGTCGCGGCTGATCCGTGCCTTGGTGTTGCGGCGGATGATGCCGGAGCGGACGATCGAGCCGGCGATGTTTCCGAACTTGGAGGAGCGGAACACTTCGCGGACCTCGGCGGTGCCAAGCTGGAATTCTTCGTATTCCGGCTTGAGCATGCCCTTGAGCGCTGCTTCGATGTCATCGATTGCTGCGTAGATGACGGAGTAGAAGCGCATGTCGACGCCTTCGCGGTCTGCCAGGTCGGCAACCCGCTCGGCGGGCTTGACGTTGAAGCCGATGATGACGGCGCTGTCCACTGTTGCCAGGTTGACGTCGTTCTGCGTGATGGCACCCACACCGCGGTGGATGACGCGCAGCTGCACGCCTTCGCCGACGTCGATCTTGAGCAGGGCGTCTTCGAGGGCTTCCACGGCACCGGACACGTCACCCTTGAGGATGAGGTTGAGGGTGTCGATCTTGCCGTCGGCCACTGCCTGGTCGAAGTCTTCGAGGCTGATGCGCTTGCGGCGCTTGGCGAGCTGGGCGTTGCGGTCAGCTGCTTCACGCTTTTCGGCGATCTGGCGGGCGGTCCGCTCGTCGGAGGTCACCAGGAAGGTGTCACCGGCGCGCGGCACGTTCGACAGGCCGAGGACCTGGACGGGGCGGGACGGCAGTGCCACGTCGAGTGCTTCGCCGTCTTCGTCGAACATGGCGCGGACGCGGCCGTGGGCCGTGCCTGCCACGATCGTGTCGCCGACTGCCAGCGTTCCGGACTGCACCAGGACGGTGGCAACCGCGCCGCGGCCCTTGTCCAGGTTGGCTTCGATCGCGATACCGCGGGCGGCCTTGTCCGGGTTGGCCCGGAGGTCCAGTGCGGCGTCTGCGGTCAGCAGCACAGCGTCGATCAGTTCGTTGATGTTGAGGTTCTGGCGGGCAGAGACCTCAACGAACATGGTGTCGCCACCGTATTCTTCGGGAACCAGGCCGTACTCGGTCAGCTGGCCCTTGACCTTGTCAGGATTGGCGCCTTCCTTGTCGATCTTGTTCACTGCCACGACGATCGGCACGTTGGCCGCCTGGGCGTGGTTGAGTGCTTCAACGGTCTGCGGCATGACACCGTCATCGGCTGCCACCACGAGGATGGCGATGTCGGTGACCTTCGCACCACGGGCACGCATGGCGGTGAACGCCTCGTGGCCCGGGGTGTCGATGAAGGTGATGTCGCGCTCGACGCCTTCGTGTTCGTGGCTGATCTGGTAGGCACCGATGTGCTGGGTGATGCCACCGTGTTCGCCGGCCACGACATCCGAGTTGCGGATGGCGTCCAGGAGCCGCGTCTTACCGTGGTCAACGTGGCCCATGACCGTAACCACGGGGGCACGCGGTTCGAGTTCTTCGTCGCCTTCGGCCTCAAGCTCGGCCTCGACGTCGATATCGAACGTGGAGAGCAGTTCGCGCTCTTCGTCCTCGGGGGAAACGACCTGGAGCTTGTAGCCCAGTTCTTCGCCGAGCAGCGCGAAGGTGTCTTCGTCCAGCGACTGGGTGGCAGTGGCCATTTCACCGAGGTGGAACAGCACGGTCACCAGTGCGGCGGGGTTCGCCTCGATCTTGTCGGCGAAGTCCGTGATGGACGAGCCACGGCGCAGGCGGATCACAGTGGTGCCATCGCCGCGGGGTACGCTCACGCCACCCAGCGACGGTGCGCTCATCTGCTCAAGTTCCTGGC